>CAZWVY010000011.1:4160-46408 GCA_964637105.1 uncultured Sangeribacter sp.
ACCAGGGACCGCGCGAAGCCCTCTGCGAACTCTGCGAACTCTGCGTGAGATTTTTTCGCCCGGGGGATCTCACGCAGAGAGCGCAGAGGCCGCAGAGCCACTCCCCGGCATGGGTCGGCGGGATGCCCTCTGCGCTCTCTGCGGACTCTGCGTGAGCTTCATCGGTGGAGGGTGACGGCGGGGGGCGCCTCTTCCTATCCCTTCGCGGACTCTGCGTGAGCCAATCAGACGGAGAGGATGATCAGCGGGCGTTGACCAGGGCGTCGAGCTTCAGGTAGAAGGCCGGGTCCTCCCCCGCTGTGATGTCGGCTATCTTGCCCTCCGGCGTCACTATCACCTTCGTCGGGAACCCCTGCACGCCATACACCCGGTCAAGACTGTTCTCTCCCACAGGATTGTACACATTCACCCACGGCAGCTCATACCGCCTCACAGCCTCGCGCCACTGCGCCGGCGTATCGCCGCAGTCAATCCCTATCACCTCCACCTTCCCCGCATACTTCTCATAATTCGCCTTCAGCTCGGGAATCCCCCGGATGCACCACACGCACCATGAACCCCAGAAATCCAGCACCACCCACTTGCCCCGGAACTGCTCCAGGCTCACATCCTTACCTTCCAAATTCTTGAGCGTGAACCCCGGAGCCTCCGGTGCCATTGCCTCAATGGCCTTGAGCTTAGCCACAAGTTCCGCGCTCTGTTCCGCAGTCACGCCATAACTATCCGTGCCATCCTGTACAGCCGCGCCCGCAGGCACCGCCCAAGCAGCCATCAGAGCGGCCGCTATTACACTTATCTTCTTCATATGCAAATTTTCTCAAATACTTTTATGAGCCCGGGGGTGTCAGCGCCGCAGACTCCTTGTTAATTTCTATAACAAATTTCGTGAGGGAGGTGAGGGCGTTTGCCGGATTTTTTGTAACTTTGCGGAATATTACCATGTTACTGAGGCCATACTTGAATATGCTCATCCGTTTCACACGCTCATTGCGCTCCCTGACACTCTGCGCCCTGCTCGCCGCCGGCGCGGCGATGCCCGGCTCCATCCCCTGCGCCCTCGCCGCCGAACCCGACACCAAGGCGGCCGTCGCCGCCATCCAGGATAACCCCGACATGCTCTGGGGTATCGGCTCGGCCGATGACCGCGCCGAGGCCGTCGACCATGCCCTCGCCGAACTGGCCCGCAAAATCTCCGTGACCGTCTCCTCCGAGACCACCGCCTCCGCCCGCGAAAACCTCGGCAACTCCGGCCTCCGGTCGGAGTCGGAGTTCACTTCGGTGGTGCGCAGCTACTCCAACCCTACCACCCTGCGCGACGTCAAGCAGATCTGGATCTCCGACCGGGCCCCCTACGAGGTGATAGCCTACATGAGCCGCTCGCAGGTCGAGGCCATGTACCAGCGGCGCCGCGACCGCGTGGCCGAATTCGCCCGCATGGGCGTCACAGCCGAGAAGTCGGGGCTCGTGGACGACGCCCTGCGCTACTTCTACCGCTCCTTCGTCGTGCTCCGCTCGCTGCCCGAATACGAGAGCATCCATGAAGTGGTCGATGGCCGGTCGCGCCATCTCGTGACATGGATTCCCGAACAGATGCGCGACATCTGCTCGCGCATCTCCTTCGGCATCGCCGGCGTCAGCGACGCCGACCCCGCCGACCCGGAGGCCGGCAGACTCCTCGACCTCACGGTGCGCTACAAGGGAGAGCCTGCCTCGCGCGTGGCCTTCACATACTTCAACGGTCGCTCCAAGTCGCCCGTCATCACGGCCCGCGACGGCATAGCCCAGATTCTTATAGCCCCCAATACTCCGCTCAATCCGCTCAACGTCGATATCGAATATCGGTTCCCGGACGAGAACCATCTCATATCCGAATACACCCCCCTGCTCGAAAACTACACCGGCGCCGGATTAGTGCCCTCAGCCAAGATCTCCATCACGGAGTCCCCCAAGCAGCTCAAGGCCGACAAGAAGGAGGCCAAGGCCTTCCAGGAGTCGGTGGCCCAGGGGGCGAAAGCCTCTCTCACCCCGCTGCCCAAGGAGAAGGCGGCCGAATACGCCGCGTCGATGGCCAAGCTCATCTCGGCTATCTCCACGCGCGACTACGCCTCGGCACTCCCCCTCTTCACTGAGGATGGCGCCAAGATGTTTGACCGCCTCATCCGCTACGGCAAGGCACGTATCATCGGCAAGGCCGGGCGCGACACCTACGAGTTCTTTCCTATCGGCAACCGCACGGTGTGCCGCTCCGTCCCCATGTCGTTCACTTTCGAGGGGGGCAAGCGGCAGTTTGTCGAGGATGTGACCTTCACCTTCGATTCCGTGGGCCGGATCGAGTCACTGGCCTTCGGCCTGGAGAGCGCGGCGCGCGACGACATCTTCGCCATGAACGGCTCGGCCTGGAACGACTACGTGAAGATGGTCATAGTCGAGTTCTTGGAGAACTACAAGACCGCCTTCGCCCTCCACCGCTACGACTACATCAAAAGCATCTTCGCCGACGACGCCGTCATCATCGTTGGCCACGTCACGCGCAAGCCCAGCGTCAGCCGCGCGGGCGACCGGAGGAGCTTCAGCAACGCCGAACACGTCACCTACGTGCGCAAGACCAAGGATGAATACCTCCAGACGCTGGAACGCTGCTTCGCCTCCAACCAGTACATCAATATCCGGTTTGGCGCCACCGATGTCGGCAAGTCGGCATACGGCCCGAAGACCTTCGGCATACAGCTCCAGCAGGAGTACGTGTCGTCCACCTACGGCGATACCGGCTACCTCTACCTCTTGGTGGACTTTGAGAAGCCAGACGAACCGACCATCCACGTCCGCACCTGGCAGCCGGAGCGCAACCCCGACCTGACCCCCAACATCCCGCGCGAGTCACCCCAGTACGGCATCTTCTCCAACAGCTACTGGGAGTGACCCCCCGGCCGCACCTCCTGAACATTAGAATTAACCGGCACGTTTCCAATATAAAAAATAGAAATTGTTTGAATAAAATTTGGATTTCATCAGAAAAAAGTGTAACTTTGCAGAAAACAAGCACATAAGATATGGAAACGACAGACACAATCCGGATACCCAACCCCTCCAGGGAGCTGGTCGCTTTCATAGAGAAAGCGCAGCAGCAGAAAAAGGAGCGCATGAAAAAAATATGTGACACCTACCGCACAGCACTCAACGGTTAATGGCACCCGTCAAAACTCTAATCCCCGATAATGAGGGCAATCATTTAGTGGTTGTCCTCAATTTTTATGATGACAGCGACAAAACTTCCACTTTCCAAATCCCGGAGGAATTTGCCCGACTGGATATTGCCGACATTTCAATTGAGAAGCTGCATCTTGACAGGCCGCTGCGCCTGAAAGCCTTTTTCGCAATGTGCGAATGGCTGAAAGAGCAATTCGGGGCGCATCCCGATGCCGTTTTTTTCATTCATCTGTTCCACAGATGCTCTTGGCACGAATCACCCGGACTTAAGGTCAGAGCAATACCGATGGAAACTGTTTGAATTTTTCGTTGAGAGAAATATGCCGGAACTTCGGGAAAAGGGCATCGACTCAAAGGATATACTGGTCGGCCCCGAAGGGTACGAGACCTTCGCACGGGTGTTCTATCGTACCGACCATGCTCCGGTGATACATTTAGTGATAAGCAATCTTCTGAGTAAATTTACCTGATTAAAAATAAAAAGTTATCGGCGATTTTTGGCGAGTTATCGGCTGTTTCGGCGAGTTATTGACGGTTTCGGGATTTTCGAAGACACGCCGATTTGCATATTCCGCAGATTATTTGTAACTTTACGGAAAATTTTACAGTTACGGGAGGAGAACCCTCCCGTTATTTGAATTTGAGCATCCTCCTCTCATGAAACGTAGCTTGCAAATACCCCCCCCCATATAAATTACTGATAAACAGTGATTTAGCGGATATACACATATTCTGCCACGCGAAGCGCGCGGCCTCGGACGCATACAGTCGTCACGGGGCTGCGCGCTTCGCGTGCGTTTGCACCTCAGCTTCTGAACAGCTGCGGCGCCCTTGTCCTTGCCAATCAATCAACCCGAAATAGCTATGCGTAACATCCACTTGCTTCTGATGATGCTCCTCGCGGCGCTCTGCGCCCCGGCTACCCGGGCGCAGTCGCTCGTGGTGCGCGACTGGCAGACGCGGCCCAACGACCAGACGGCCCGCGTCGGCGAGGGCGTGCGCTATGACGACGACGGCCACCGCGCGGCCCTCATCCGCATCTACACCCCCTTCAAGGCGGCCGACCTCGGCGTGGGAGGCTCCGGCGCAGGATTCGTCACCGGACTCATCCAGGCCGCCCCCGGCGAAATCCTCCTCTACGTGCCCCGCAATTCGCAGAAGGTCACCTTCTCCCACCCTAAGTATGGCAACCGCAGCTATATCTATGGTTCGCCGATCGAGGAGGGGGCCGTCTACTCCCTCTCGCTCATGGCCGAGGGCAAGCTCGCCACCCTCGCCGCCGATGCGGCCGATGCGGTGATATGGCTCGACAACGATTCCATCGGCATCACCCCCGTGACGGAGTATATCCCCTACGGCCAGCATGATGTCCGCGCCCGCCTTGGCACGCTCGTGCATGAGGGCACCATCCAGGTGTCGCCCGAAGGGCCGGAGACGTTCTCGCTCCCCCTGGAGGATGAGAACCTCTACTACGGCGATGTGGTTGTCGATGTCCCCTCGTCCGCCGAGCTGTGGTTTCGCGGCAACCTCGTAGGCGTTGGCCGCTTCGCCGACCACCTGCGCGAAGGCACATATATCATAGAGTCGCGCCTCCCCGACCACACTCCGCAGACCACCACTTTCCGTGTGGATGCGGGCAAGACCCGCACCTACACGGCCACTCCCCCCGTGGCCCATATCGGCTACCTGGAGATAGCCACGGAGCCGATGCACGGCGTGGACATCCTCCAGGGCGATACTATCTTCACCACCGAGCGCTACCTCCAGCTCCCCGTCAAGGACTATGAGTTGACTTACCGCAAGCGGGGCTATTACCCGCAGACGCGCCGTTTCCGCATAGAGCGGGGACGGACCTTGCGTGATTCGGTGGTGCTCGAGAAGATACAGTATGTGCCCTCACGCACGGGCTACGTGGCGGCCGGATTCAGCTACGCCTCGCGTCCCGGGGTGAGCTTCACCGTCGGAGGCATCATAGCCAACGTCGACCTCTCGGCGAGCTACATGCTCGGCCTGGGCAAGACGAAGGCGGTGGACTGGCAGAACATACAGGACCACATCTTCGCGCAGTCGGTGCAGTACCGCATGGACGAGTGGAACGTCATGGCCGGCTACCAGCTGCGGTTTGCCGAGCGCTTCGGCCTCACGCCGCGCGCCGGCTTCATGCAGCAGCGGCTCATAGCCAAAGGTGCCCCCGGCAACGGCTACACCGTCAACAACGTCCCCATCGAGCTGCGCCTGCTCTATAAGCCGGTGCCGCACTTCGGCATCTACGTCTTAGCGGGCTACGCCATCCCCGTAGGCGACAAGAACCAGATCGCCGAGGTCTGCCGCCAGGCAGGCCTCACGCGCGGAGGCTTCCGGGCCTCCGCCGGGATTACCGTCAACCTCTAAATCAGAGAAATCAGAGAAATCAGAATAATCAGAGAAATCAGAATAATCAGAGAAATCAGAGCTATCAGAGCTATCAGAGCAATCAAAGGACTCAAAAGCCCGGCTCACCCTCTGACAGCAGTGCCAGCCAGCCCCCGGCCAGCCCCCCGAGTCCTCTGATGACTCTGAGCCCTCTGATAGCTCTGACTCTGAGCCCTCTGATAACAGCAGCCCCCGGCCAGCAGCCCCCGGCCAGCCCCCGAGCCCTCTGATGACTCTGAGCCCTCTGATAGCTCTGATAACTCCAATAATTCCAATCACTCCAATAATTCCAATCCCTAATGATTAGAGCCAAATTTGTCAGCCTGATGCTCCTGCTGTTAGCAATGGCAGCGGCATCCTGCAGCGACAACCTCAACGACACCCTCCAGCCCTCCGACGGCACGCGCCTCTATATCACCCCCTCCACTCCGGGGGCCCCCGCGCTCGCCACGGACCACCTGCTCAGGGTCGGTTCGCCGAGTTCCTCGGCGACCGTCTCGGTGGAGAGCAACACCCGCTGGTCGGTCGAGGTCAACGACTGCAGCGGCGCCTGGTGCTCGGTGGTCTTCCCCGGCGGCGACGATGTGATCGTCGGCCCGGGCGAGTTCACCATCCAGATCGCCGCCAACCAGAACACCACCACGACGCGCAAATGCGCGGTGGTGATCTATGCCGTCGACATCAACCATGAGCGGGTGCCCGACACCTCCTTCGAAATCCGCGTGGAGCAGGACCTTCAGAATGTGGAGGTGCCCGACGCGACACGCGCCGAACTTGTCTCGGCGGGAGGCACCGAGACCTTCGAGATAATCTCCGACCAGGCCTGGACGGCTTCGGTCAACATGCCCGACTGGATGACCCTCTCCTCCTCCGACGAAGCTGTGGAGCGCCTCTCCGACGGCTCCCTCTCCTACCGCCCCGCCGTGTCGGGCGAGGCGCAGAAGGCCTCGATTACTGTGACGATTTCGCGCAACCTCACCCTGTCACGGCGACGCGGCCTGGTTACAATCGCCAGTCCTACCTCGAGCTTCACCCCCATCCATATCGAGCTGACGCAGTCAGCCTCTACGGAGGTGTTTGACGTGATGCCCTCGACCGACCGCACAGTGTCGACCGACGGAGGGGAGATCACTTTCGAGGTCTTCTCTCCGGCCAATGACTGGGAACTGCTGATGCCCGTCGCGGCCCCGTGGCTGACGGCGAGCGCGGTGTCGGGCCCCCCGACGCAGGGTACGGCGGTGACGCTGCGCATCGCGCCGACGGCTGAGTACAACACGCGCGAGGCCGTCGTGCGGTTCCGCGTGCGCGACCGCGACAACACGGAGATACCGGTGCGCATCACGCAGGATGCGCTGGCCCCCTCGGGTCCGTTGGCGGCTGTGACCTTCAGCCGGCCCTGGCTCGAATCGGGGTGGACGCAGACCTCGGCGGTGTTTATGTCGTCGGTGAGCGTGCACGTTTCGGGCGTGCCGTCCGAGTGCGGAGCCGTCATCCGCCCCGCCTCCGGCGGCGCGGAGCGGCGCGTGGCCGGCACGTTGGCCGACGGCAGCTTGCGTGTCGACCTGACGGGCCTCGAAGGGATGACGCAGTATGACGTGTGGGCCTACGCCTTCGTCGGTGGCGAACTGCACCAGGCCTCCGACCTGCTGCGCTTCACCACCGCCGGGGCGCGCCCCGGCGAGTCCGACAACCCCACCGTCGTCCTGCCCCGCTGACGGGCCCCGCGTGGGGTAGGGGCGCGATACATCGCGCCCACCGCGTGTAAACCATTCCTTTGGTGT
Source organism: uncultured Sangeribacter sp. (assembly GCA_964637105.1). Lineage (GTDB taxonomy): Bacteria > Bacteroidota > Bacteroidia > Bacteroidales > Muribaculaceae > Lepagella. The sequence goes on from CAZWVY010000011.1 coordinate 11,561, forward strand.
AAACCACTCCATTGGTGGGCGCGATATATCGCGCCCCTACCTGACGGCACAATACATCGCGCCAACCAATACCATATACCAAAACTAAAAAATAACTACAAAAATCATGAAATCGAGAATCTACACCCATCTCTCTCTCCTCCTCCTCCCTCTCCTCCTCCTCATCGTCTGCGCCGCCATCCCCGCCGCCGCGCAGAAAGTCGTCCTCTCCCACGGGGGCGCCCTCACCTTCTACGACACCGGCGACATGGCCAAGGCCCTCGACGCTGCCGTGAAGAACGACACCATCTTCCTGCCCGAATCCATCATTCCGGGCAACTTTACTGTAACCAAGGACATAACCATTATGGGATGCGGCAGCAACTCTATAATTAATGGATTTGTCGAGATTGCCCCAGAAGAAACCGGAACTCAATGGAATAATGTACTATTTGACGGTGTACTGATTGACGGCGATCTGTATTCAGCCACACCGACAAATGGTCTCCACATACGTAACTCTACCATTAATGGAAGGTATCAGGCATCCGATCAAATGGGGGTCAATCATGCCATTAAAAACATTATGTTTCAGAGTTGTTCCTTCAAGGAGAAAGTTTTCTTTGGTTATGAAGCTAATAATATAAAATTCATAAACTGCTATCTCTCCGATATAGCCTGCAGTAGTGGCAATAGTTTTTGGAGCCCAGGAACTATTCAGTTTATCAATAGTACTATTATAAACTATGACGGAGACAGCTCCAAAGATAACTTTAATCTTGCTGGAACCAATTCAATATTTTATGCTTATGGAGGGGGGCAACAGTTTAGACACAGTAATGCTTCTGTTTTCAATAATTGCCTAATTCTTCGAAGATTCGGGGACAAACCCATTACCTACGGCTCATATTTCAATTGCATTTTCTTTGATGACATGTTCCTTTTTAATGAGGATAATGGGTGGAGTAAGTTTTTCTGTAAAGAGGGTTTACTCGAAAATAATTGTATCGGCAACGATGGGACAGTTATGGGCCATCTCGGCGCCTTAGGCTTCTCGCTCAATCCTTCGCTGCCGTTCATCGCTGAGAAGGACATCCAGGTGGATGAGGCTACGGGCGTGCTCAAGGTGCAGCTCAAGATTGGCGGCCTGACCACCGCGTCTGAGGATGAACCCGAAAACGGAGGAGAGTGATTCCGATGAGACGTATCAGATACCTTCCGGTGCTGTTGGCCGTTGTCGCAGCGCTGCTCCCCGCTTTGGCGCGGGGAGCGGCGGGCGGTGTGCCATACGAGTACTGGATTGATGACGCTGACTCCGCGCTGCAGACGGGCGTGACCGCGGCCGATTCGACGGAGTTCACGCTCCCCATCGGCCACCTCTCCCCCGGCCTGCACACGCTCTTCGCGCGCGCCTACACCGAAGGTAAGCGCGGCCCGCTGATGCAGCAGCTCTTCGTGACGGTCGGTTCGATGAAGCTCGGCGGTTACGAGTACTGGATTGATGACAGCTACGCCCGCCGCGAGAGCGCCCGCAATAATTCGGGCACAATCTCGCTCGACGTGCCTATAAAGGACCTCAAACCGGGCCTACATACGCTCTACTTGCGGTGTACCGACACCGAAGGGCGCGGCGGCTCTATGTTTCAGCAGCTCTTCGTGACTTCGGGCTACATGGATTTCGGCGGTTACGAGTACTGGCTCGATGAGGAATATAGCAGCCGCGTGGCGGTCAAGGAGTCCTCGCCGACAGTCAATTTCGATGTGTCGCTCGACCACCTCAAACCGGGCCTGCACACGCTCTACATGCGGTGCGCCGATTCCAACGGCAACGCCGGGCCGCTGTTCCAGCAGCTCTTCGTGACGGTCGGTTCGATGAAGTTAGGCTCTTACGAGTACTGGCTCGACGAGGATGTGGCCTCGCGCAAGAAGGTTGACAGTTCCGAGGGCGCGCTCGCTTTCGATGTTCCCATCGACCATCTGCGCCCCGGGCTCCACTCGCTCTTCATCCGCTGCTCCGACACCTCCGGAGGGGGCGGCCCGCTGTTCCAGCAGCTGTTTGTCGTGACCGGACAGCAGGACATCCAAGGCATCGAGTACTGGTTTGACGACAACTACTCGTCAGCCGTGATGCTTCCCCCCGAGACTGCCGGAAAGGTGTTCACCATCCCGACCGACGGACTCAAAGGGGGGCTGCACCTGCTCAACTTCCGCACTATCTCCTCGCGCGGCAGACGGGGCACCCTCAGCCAGTCCATGATTCTCCTTGATGACATCTACCATAAGTCAATCGCCGGATACCGCTACCGCGTAGGCGATAACGCAGGCTACGAGGCAGTCACTCCCGCCGACGGGGCGGAGCAGCAGGCCTACGTGCTCCCCGCTCCCGAGTGGCGACTCCCCGCGCTTGAGGATATTTCGGCTTCTCTCCTCTTTGAGGGCACGAAAGTGGCCGTGGAGGCTGAGGCCGAGGTGGAGGTGATGCTCCAGATGCAGACGCGCGATGGCCGCTGGCTCGCGCCGGTGCAGGAGACCGTGCGCCGCGAAGGGCCGGAGGCGGATGCCGCCGAACTGAGACCGTTCTCGACGCTCGCGCTCGACAAACCGGCCGCCTACGGCCTGTCAGCCTTCTATATCGACATGGCGGCGGAGGCCACTTACTGGCTGCGCGGGTCGCAGGATGCGGATGTGTATGTGGCCGCAGAGGCCGACCCGGCCTCGGGCCGCTGGTACAGCGCGGCCGAGCTGCGCTCCGGCATACAGCTTGACCTCGCGCCGGGCCGCTGGTTTGGCGTGCTCGTGAACGCGCCCGTCAACGCCGACAACGCCGACGCTTCGATTGAGCTGCGCCTCAATGACACGCCCGGCAACATGACCCCGAGTCCTATTATCAATGTGTCGGAGAGCGGCTTGGGCGCGCGCGTAGAAATCACTTGCGCCAATCCGTCAGCCGAGATTTGGTACACCCTCGACGGCTCGTTGCCCGAGCAGGAGGCGGCCACGCGCTACGAGCTGCCCTTTGATGTGGAGCGAAATCTGACCGTGACGGCCCGCGCTTACGCTGCCGACTTCGAACCGAGCGAACCGGCCCGCAAGGTCATCGACTCGTTCAAGGCTCCGCGTCCGCGCATCGAACTGCAGGGCTTCCGGATTGTCATGGGCACCGACCGTGCCAACGATTCGATTTATTACACCCTCGACGGCACTGACCCGCGCGACCGCAGCCGCGCCACGCTCTATGCCGGGCCCTTCGACCTGCCGCAGCAGTCGCTGCGCGTGCGCGCCGTGACAGTACGCGACGGCTGGCACGACTCCGACGAAGAGACCCTCGAATTCAAGGCCGACGAACATGTGGTCGACAATCCGAGAATCATCCGTCAGGAGGACGGACGCGTAGCCGTTCAGTGCAGCACCGAAGGGGCTGTTATCCGCTACACCCTCGACGGCAAAGAGCCCACAGAGGCAAGCCAGGCATATACGACCCCGATAACCCTCACCGGCAACATGACCATCAAGGCGAAAGCCTTCAAGACGGGCATGTACCCCTCCATGACCGTGACCCTGACCATCAGCGACCTGACGACTCCGGCCCCCGCAATCACCAACGAGGGCCTCACAGTCAGCATCACAGCCGACCGCCAGACGGACACAATCCGCTATACCCTCGACGGCTCAGAGCCGACAGCCGCCTCTCCCCTCTATACAGCCCCGCTGTCAATGGAGGAGAAGGATGTGACCGTAAAGGCCATAGCCCAAAGAGCCGACTGGAACGACTCCCCCGTAGCCCTCTATGAATTCAAGGCAGCAGCTCACAAAGTAGCCAAGCCCGAGATGACAATAGACGAAGAGGGACGCGTAGCCGTTCTGTGCAGCACCGAAGGGGCTGTTATCCGCATAACCACCGACGGCACTGATCCGACCGAGGCCAGTCAGGAATACACATCCCCGCTGATCCCCACCGGCAACATGACCTTCAAGGCCAAAGCCTTCAAGGCCGACATGTTCCCCTCGGAGGTGGCAAGCCTCGTAGTAAGCGACATGATGACTCCCAGCCCGAAAATCACCAACGAGGGCCTGACAGTCGCCATAGCCGCCGACCGCCAGACGGACACAATCCGCTACACCCTCGACGGCACCGACCCGACAGCCGCCTCTCCCCTCTACGAGTCCCCGCTGACGATGGAGGAGAAGGACGTGACCGTAAAGGCCATAGCCACGAGGGCCGACTGGAACGACTCCCCCGTAGCCCTCTATGAATTCAAGGCAGCCGCTCATAAAGTAGCCAAACCCGAAATGACCATAGACGGTGAGGGACGCGTAGCCGTTCAGTGCAGCACCGAAGGGGCTGTAATCCGCTACACCACCGACGGCCAGGACCCGACCGAGACCAGCCAGGAATACACATCCCCGCTGACCCCCACCGGCAACATGACCTTCAAGGCCAAAGCCTTCAAGGCCGACATGTTCCCCTCGGAGGTGGCAAGCCTCGTAGTAAGCGACATGATGACTCCCAGCCCGAAAATCACCAACGAGGGCCTGACAGTCACCATCACAGCAGACCGCCAGACGGACACAATCCGCTATACCCTCGATGGCACTGACCCGACAGCCGCCTCTCCCCTCTATACAGCTCCGCTGTCAATGGAGGAGAAGGACGTGACCGTAAAGGCCATAGCCCAAAGGGCCGACTGGAACGACTCCCCCGTAGCCCTCTATGAATTCAAGGCAGCCGCTCATAAAGTAGCCAAACCCGAAATGACCATAGACGGTGAGGGACGCGTAGCCGTTCAGTGCAGCACCGAAGGGGCTGTAATCCGAATTACTACGGATGGCTCAGACCCGACAGAGGCCAGTCAGGAATACACGGCTCCGATTGTTCCGACCGGCAACATGACCTTCAAGGCCCGTGCCTTCAAGGCCGACATGTTCCCCTCTGAGGTCGACAGTCTGGCGATCTCGGACATGACCGTTGAGAAGCCGAAGGCGCGGTATGAGGCACATGCGATTGTGCTGACTGCCGCTGACGAGGCCGATACCATCCTCTATGTGATCGACGGGGATGTGACGGCAACGGAGCCGAGCGTGTACACCGTCCCGATTCCCGTTGAGGCCGACTGCACCGTCAGCTTCTTCGGACGCCGCGCAGGCTACAACGACTCGCCCGCCGACGAGTTCAGTTTCTCGTTGGCCGACTGGAAGATGCCCGAGCCGAAAATCACCCCCGACTACCGCAACGGCACCCTCACCATCACAGCCGAGACGGATGTGCGCCTGACCATAGATGGCGCCGCGCCGGGCGATGCCCGCGAACATGCCCTCACCCTGACGGGCGAGGCTCCAGTGGAGGCCATCACGGCGATGACCCTCGCCACGGATGCCGACCATTACGATTCCGACACCGTAACCTTCACGCCCGAGTATGAGCCTGTGCCCGTGCTCTCGCATGATGGCCGCACCCTCAGCGCAGGGGCAGCCGGAGAGTATGAGATTCTCGACTCCGATGCCGAGGATATTCGCGGCACCTTCACCGGTACCCTCGACCTCCCGCGCCTCTTCACCGTGACTGTGCGCCGCGTGAGCGACAGCCGTTTCCCGTCGGCTCCGGTCGACTTCCGCAGCATGGCCTACTATGATGCGGACAAGGAGGAGGCCGGATGCCGCGAACCGGGCCGTCTCGCCGACGGATTCGCCTGGGCCGGAGCAGACCATGCCGCTTCGCTCACCCGCATAGCCCTCACCGGCGCGCCGGGCGAGGCCGATTTCGACTGGTTGCGCGCGGCCATGCCGGCCCTGCGCGAGGTTGACCTCTCCTCGCTTGCCGCGACAGCACTGCCCGAGCGCGCCTTAGGGGGAATGGAGATGCTTGAGAGCGTCACCATGCCCGCAGGACTCACCGAGGGTACACCCCTCTTCGGCGAGACCCCGCGCCTGACCTCGCTGATTCTCACCGGGCCCCTCCCCGAGGGAATAGCGGCCTCAGCGGGCAACCCGAACCTGCTCGTGCTCACCCCGCAGGGTGCTTGGGCACCCGCCGATGCGCGCCTCACGGCTATCGGCGAGGGTGACAGCTACGCCATAGATGAGTTGACCCTCGCAGACAAGGCTCCGTTCAAGACTCCGGCACGACTGACCGCCAAACGGGCCTCGCTGACCCGCGAGTTCGGCCAGGTGACACCCGACCCGCTCGACCCGCAGCCGAAACCGCAGGGATGGGAGACCATCGCCCTGCCCTTCAACGTGCAGAGCATGACTCACGAGACCGCAGGCGAGATACTCCCCTTTGCAGCCATAGAACCTGATGATACGGACTCCAAGCCCTTCTGGCTCTTCAGGGCCGGAAGCGGGGAGGACTGGGAACGCGCGGCGGAGATTGAGGCCGGAGCGCCCTATCTGATCTCCATGCCGCAGCATGACAACTATCTGCCGCAGTTCCGCCTCGCGGGACGGGTGACCTTCTCAGCCGAGAACGTGACCGTCACCCCGGAGGCCTGCGAGGGCCGGACGGCCCCCTGGCGCAGCGGCCGATCGTTTGTGGCGACCTTCATGCCCTTGACGGAGGATGAGGCCGCCGACGCGCTCACCCTCAATGTCGGCTTGAGCGACCTGTGGGCCGAGAGCGAGAGGCTCCTCCCCGGTTCAGCCTTCACGGCAGAGGATGCGCCGGAGCCCTTCACGGCCTACGTAACCCGCTTGAGCGGCAGCGAGAGCTACCTCCCCGTATGGCCCGGCACCTCGTCGGCGCCTGTCCTGGCGGATGATGACTCGCTTATAATAGAGCGCATCCCGGGAGGCCTGCGTCTCACCTCGGCGCACGACCGCGAAGTGGCCATCGTGACCACCACAGGCCTGCGCATAGAGAGCCTGTCCCTCACCGCAGGGGAGGCGCGCACCGTGCGCCTCGCCCCCGGCGTCTACATCATCGCCGGACGCAAAGTGGCCGTCGAGTGAGGCTGCTGACCGCCCTATACTGACCATTGCCCCGGACACGCCGTCCGGGGCAATTTTTTTGGATTTGAACTGCGGGTCTCCGGCCCTGTAAGTTCCTGCGGGTCTCTGACCCGCAGTTCAAATATGCACCGTCAGAGGATGATGAAGTCGCGCGGCGAGGGGTGGGGCTGCGGGTCAGAGACCCGCAGAAACTTAAAAAGCCCCTTCGGGACTCTCGTGACGGGTCGAGTCCGCTGAATATTTGAGCTGCGGGTCGGAGACCCGCAGGAACTTAAAGGAGACACACAGGAAACTTAAGTCGGTTTGAGCTGCGGGTCAGAGACCCGCAGAAACTTAAACCCGCAGGAACTTAAAATATGTTGTAAAACATGTTTTTTACCCCGTTGATTACGGAAATTTTTCTGTAATTTTGGCAAAATTTTTCAGTCCAACACGCAAGTTGACTATCATATGTCTGACCAATCCATTTATAATGAGCACATTGACCACGAAGGCACCGTCCTGGCCATCGACCGCCACCCTGTGGCGGGGAGTCTGACGGCCTCCATCCGCCTTGACGACGGCAAGGAGTGCGGCGGATGTCCGGCGGCGCGCCTGTGCGCGGTAGCCGGAGGGGACACGCCGACGCTGCAGGTGGCCGTGCCCAAGCGCGAGGCCACGCGCCTGCGCGTAGGCGACCGCGTGACGGTGCGCGGCACCGAGCGGATGCACCGCCGGGCCATCATGCTGGCCACGGTGCTCCCCTGCTTCACGCTCGTGGCGGTGATGGTCGGCGTATATCTGCTGACCGGCTCGCAGCCCGTGGCTGCCCTCTGCGGTTTAGGGGCTATGGTGGTCTTCTTCGCCCTCCTCTTCGCCGCCCGCAACAAGGTGGCGCATGAGTTCTCCTTCACCGTGGCCGACTCGCGCCACCCCGACGAACCCTAACAGTCTTACTGACCATTAATACATCTGTCTAATCATGATTCTGATTTCCATAATACTTCCTTCAATCATCGTATTGGGGGTCATAGGCCTGATAGCCGCTTCGCTGCTCTATGTGGCGGCGAAGAAATTCAGCGTCTATGAGGACCCCAAGATCGCTGAGATAGAGGAGCTTCTGCCCGGCGCCAACTGCGGCGGGTGCGGCTTGAGCGGCTGCCACGCCTTCGCCGAGGCCTGCTCCAAGGCCACAACGCTCGACCATCTCAACTGCGTGGGCGTGCCGGCCGAGACCATGGCCGAGATAGCTGCCACCGTGGGCCTGCAGCCTGCCGGGGGCTCGCGCCGCGTGGCCATGATAAAATGCTCCAACTCATGCGAGGTGCGCGACCCGCGCAACTACTACGACGGGGCGCGCTGCTGCGCCGTCGAGGCCTCGGCCTACCAGGGTGAGTCCGACTGCGTCTACGGATGCCTGGCCTGCGGCGACTGCACGACGGCCTGCATGTTTGGTGCCCTCACCATCGCTCCGGGCGACGCCCTCCCCACCGTTGACATCGACAAATGCACCGGCTGCGGCAAGTGTGTCGACACATGCCCGCGCCATCTCATAGAGCTCTATGTGCGCCATGAGGACCGCCCGATAGTGTGGGTGGCCTGCGCCAACCGCGACCGCGGCCCCGTGGCCATGAAGGAGTGCGAGGTCAGCTGCATAGGGTGCATGAAATGCCAGCGCACCTGCAAGCATGGCGCCGTCACCGTAGAGGACTTCCTCGCCCACATCGACCCGCAGGCCTGCACGGGATGCGGCGAGTGCGTGGAGGTATGCCCCCGCCACACCATCGAATCAATGCACCACTCATAACCCCCTGACTCCACCGAAATGCCCACTATCAAGAAGACCTTCCACCGTGGAGGCATACATCCGGATCCCTGCAAACTGACGGCAGGGATGCCCGTCCGGCCCATAACGCCGGCTCCGGAGCTGCGCATCATGCTCTCGCAGTGCATCGGCGCCCCTTCAAGGCCCGTGGTCAAGCCGGGCGACATAGTGCGCCGGGGCCAGATGCTGGCTGAGGCAGGAGGATTCGTCGGAGCCCCCATCCACTCCCCGTGCGCGGCAAAGGTAGTCAAGACCGAGCGCGTGCGCAATGCCCAGGGCCTCTGGCAGGAGGCTTTGGTGCTTCACCGCCTCACGCCCGAGGAACTCGAGGAATACCCGGGCTACGACAAATGGCCCGCTCCGAGGACTCCCGAGGAGGTGGAGGCCCTCTCGCCGGCCCAGATTATCGGCATTGTCGGCGAGTCGGGCATCGTCGGCCTGGGCGGAGCCACCTTCCCGACGCGCGTGAAGCTCACTGTGCCGGAGGGGAAAAGGGCATGGGTGGTGGTGGTCAACGCCGCCGAATGCGAGCCATACCTCACCTGCGACGACCAGCTGATGCGCGCCTGCCCCGATGAGATCATCAAGGGCGTTGAGCTGCTCATGCGCGCCACAGGGGCCCCGCAGGGCATCATCGGCATTGAGGCCAACAAGCCCAAGGCGGCCGAGCGGCTCAAGGCCGCGGCCGCGGAGTCTGACGCCGACATCACGGTGCAGCTGCTGCGCACGCGCTATCCCCAGGGGGGCGAGAAACAGCTCATCGAGGCCCTGACCGGGCGCCAGGTGCCCTTAGGGGGCCTGCCGATCGACGCGGGGGCCATCGTGGACAATGTGGCCACAGTCTACGCCGTCTATGAGGCGGTCTACCTGCGCCGCCCCCTGACGCGCCGCGTGGTGACTGTCACCGGGCCCGACGTGACCTATGCCGGCAACTATGCCGTGGACAACGGCACCTCCATCTCCGACCTCATCGAGACGGCGGGAGGGCTCCCCAAGGATACGGGCAAGATAATCGCCGGAGGCCCTATGATGGGCCACGCCGTGTCGCAGCCCGGCGCTCCGGTGACCAAGGGCACTTCGGGCATCGTCATGCTCCCCGAGAAGCTGTCGCTGCGCAAGCCCGAGAAGCCCTGCATACGCTGCGCGAAATGCGTGTCGGCCTGCCCGATGGGGCTGCAGCCCTACCTGCTGATGACCCTCTCCAAGATGCGCCTCGCACCGGAGGTGCGCGCCGAGGGGGTGATGAACTGCATGGAGTGCGGCTGCTGCGCCTACACCTGTCCGTCGGCACGCCCGATTGTGGACTATATCCGTCTCGGAAAACAGCTCGTGCGCGCCCTGCCGCGCGAATGAGCCAACACTGACGCATCATGGAAAAGAAACTCATCATATCACTCTCGCCCCACATACACTCCGGCCTGACGATCGACCGCTGCATGTGGAACGTCATCATCGCCCTCGCACCGGCCCTCGTGGCGGCCGTGTGGGTGTTCGGCCTGCCGGCCCTGTGGGTCGTGCTCCTCGCCGTGGGCTCGTGCATGCTGACGGAATGGAGCATCGAGAAATTTCTCTTTCACCGCCCCTCGACCCTCTCCAACGGGTCGGCCATCATCACGGGGCTCCTGTTAGCCTTCAACCTGCCGAGCATACTCCCCTGGTGGATGGTGATAATCGGGGGCGTCGTGGCCATCGGCATCGGCAAGATGTCGTTCGGCGGATTAGGGTGCAACATCTGGAACCCCGCCTTGGTCGGGCGCGTCTTCCTGCTCCTCTCCTTCCCGGCCGCCATGACCACCTGGCCTATGGAGGTCGGGAGCGGCATCGACGGATACACGGGGGCTACCTTCCTGAGCGCGATGAAGTTTGACCCGGCCGGGACGATGGCCTCGGCCAACATCCCCGACATGCTCCTTGGGCGCATGAGCGGCTCGATGGGCGAGATAAGCGCCGTGGCAATACTGGTCGGCCTCGTATGGCTGCTGATCACGCGCACCATCACGTGGCATATCCCGGCAGCCGTGATAGCCGGGGCGGCCCTCCTCTCCTGGGCCACGGGGGGACATCCGCTGCTTGACATCCTCTCGGGAGGCCTGCTGCTCGGGGCCGTATTCATGGCCACTGACTACACCACCTCCCCGATGACCTACACGGGCCAGATCATCTTCGGACTGATGATCGGCATCATAACCATCATAATACGCCGCTTCGGGGCCTATCCCGAGGGAGTGTCGTTCGCCATCCTGCTGATGAACAGCTTCGTGCCCCTCATCAACCGGTGGTGCCGTCCGGTGATATTCGGCGAAAGAGAAAGGAGGAGTCAGAAGAAATGAAGAAATTGGCATCCACTCTGCCCAACATGCTCCTCTCGCTCGGCGTGATCACCGTCGGGGCGGGGGCCGTGCTCGGGGCGATGTACAAGGTGACCGAGGAGCCTATCGCGCGCCAGGCGCGCGAGGCCCAGCTGAAGGCTATCCGCGAGGTCGCCCCCGCTTTCGACAACAATCCCGAGGCTGAGGCCGACACGGTCATCGTGTCAGACCGCCCCTGCGTGGTCTACCCGGCCCGCATGAACGGGCGCCTGGTCGGCGCCGCTGTGAAGGCATACACTATGGAGGGTTTCGCCGGGGAGGTGTCGGTGATGGCCGGATTCACGGCCGACGGCACTGTGAAGGACTACCGAGTGCTGCGCCAGGCCGAGACGCCGGGCCTGGGCACGAAGATGGAGACCTGGTTTCGCGACCCTGCGGCTGCCCGGTCAGTGATAGGCAAGAACCCGGCTGTGACGAATTTCACCGTCTCCAAGGATGGGGGCGACATCGACGGCATCACGGCGGCCACCATCTCCTCGCGCGCCTTTCTGAGCGTGCTGCGCGACGCATACGACGCATACGCCTCGACAGCCGACCTGCAGCATCTCGACGGCCACTCCGGGGCCTCGCCTCGCCGCGGCCGGGAGGCTGAGGATGGCGAGTCCGGGGCCTCGCAGCGCCATGTACCTAACGATAAATGACAGAGGCCATGAACAAGTACTGGAAGATATTCTATAACGGCATCATCCCGGGCAATCCGGTGTTTGTCCTGCTGTTGGGCATGTGCGCGACGCTGGGCACGACCTCCTCGGCGATGAACGGCCTGATGATGGGCATAGCCACGGCGGCGGTGCTGGTATGCAGCAACGGCGCGATTTCGTTGATCAAGAATTTCGTGCCCGACAAGGTGCGCATACCGGCATATATCGTGGTGATCGCCTCGTTTGTGACGGTGCTGCAGTTGGCGGTCAACGCCTGGATGCCGGGGCTGAACGCCTCGTTGGGCATCTTCATACCGCTGATTGTGGTCAACTGCATCCTGCTGGGGCGCGCGGAGGCCTTCGCGGGCAAAAACGCCGTGGTCCCCTCGCTGCTTGACGGACTGGGGTGCGGCATCGGCTTCACCTTCGCCCTGACCCTCTTAGGCTCGACGCGCGAGATCCTTGGCACGGGCCGCATTTTCGGCGCCGAGATTTTCCCCGAGGACTACGGGATGCTCCTGTTCGTCCTGGCCCCCGGCGCCTTCATCGCCTTAGGCTACCTGATCGCCATCATCACCAAGCTCACCCACCGCTGATCGCAGAGGCAAGCCTCTGCTGCAATCGCAAAAGGGCGGACGCAAGGTCTCCAAAAAAACTGACTTTTATGCTGACATACGTATCTATCATCATCACTGCGATTTTCATCAATAATATCGTATTGTCGCAGTTCCTGGGCATCTGCCCGTTCTTGGGGGTCTCCAAAAAGACCTCCTCGGCCCTCGGCATGGGGGCCGCGGTGACCTTCGTCATCACGTTGGCTACGGCTGTGGCCTGGCTTCTGCAGACTTACGTGCTCGATCCGCTCGGGTTGCAGTTCCTCCAGACTATCGTCTTCATCCTGGTGATCGCTTTTCTGGTGCAGCTGCTCGAAATCGTAATCCGCAAGATAGCCCCGGGCCTCTACCAGGCCTTGGGAGTCTTCCTCCCTCTGATCACTACCAACTGCGCCGTGCTTGGCGTGGCCATCTTAGTGATACAGAAGGAGTTCAATCTGCTTGAGAGCGTGGTCTACGGTCTCTCGACCTCCATCGGCTTCACGCTGGCCCTCTGGATTTTCGCAGGCATCCGCGAGCAGTTGGAGATCACCGAGACGCCCCGCGCGCTGCGCGGCGTCCCCCTGGCGCTGATAAGCGCCGGCCTGCTCGCGATGGCCTTCATGGGCTTCTCCGGCATCAAAATCGGGTGAGTATGGCCTGCCCCTATTGACATGCCTTGTTATTTTTTGTAACTTTGCAATTTATTTGGAATCGGCAATGGCCGGGGGCGACCCGGGCCGTTGCCCCGCGCTTTTGTATTATTGTATTAACTCAACTGATATTAACATCATTGGAATCGTATGGTTAAGAAATTAATCCTGGTTTCCTCGCTGCTTTCGCTCCTGCTCGGGGTGCAGTCATACGCTGACGGCGCCACCAAGAGCACCAAGCGGGCCAGAGGGGAGACCTCCCGACTCGAGGAGGCGGTCATGAATATGCCCGACTCGATGTTCTTACCCGTGGAGCAGGAAGACCTGCTTGATGATGAGGTCTACCTGAAGCTGGCCAAGGAGGGATGGTCGCGTGAGGAGATCATGACCATCATGCAGACAGCCCTCGCCGACAAGAAGAAGGCGAAGCAGCACACGGGCTACGGTCGCTACGCCAAACAGTGGCTCCCCACTGTGGGACGCCTCCCCGGGGGCGACCCGCTGTATGACGGCCAGGACACCACCTTCACCGAGGAGATGCGCAAAGCCATCGCCCGCGTGGTGCCCGAAGACCTCCTGAACCGCTACTGGGAGCCCCTCCCCTATATTCCCCCCAAAGACCGCGAGGAGGCCGGGCGCAGGCTGCCCGGCTATTTCCGCCAGCCGAAGTTCAACCCGAGCTGCGGCCGCATCTGCTGGATGACCGTCCACCCCGAGGACCCCGACAAGATGTATGTCGGCCCCGACGGCGCGGGCATGATGAAGACCGATGACGGCGGCAAGCACTGGGAGTGCATCACCGACCGCATACCTGACCGCGCCAACCGCAGCTGCGTGCATGGCTACGCCATCCCCGTCGACCCCGATGACTGGGACCACGTATTCGGGTTCATGAACAACTCCACGGTCTATGAGACCTGCGACGGCGGACAGTCCTGGCGCCGCATCCAGGGAGCCACCCACAAAGGCTTCAAGCGCGGCGACTGCTTCCGCGACGCCGAGGGCAACCTGAAGTTTATCGGCTGCACCACCACCAACTGGTACAGCAAGCTCTGGATAAGCGAGGACACCTGCAAGACGTGGACCGAGGTAATCGTGCCCGACTCGCTCAAGGACATCCACCCCTCGGGAGGCTACCGGGGCCTGTGGTTCCAGTATATCGTCACCGACCCGAGCGACCGCAACCGCATCTACCTGCCGACCTCGCGCTCCATCATGTATTTTGACGACGGCGCGAAGAGCGAGATAGTCAACGGCAAGCGCGTCTACAACATCAAGAAGATGCACTTCAAGGTGTATGACGAGGCGGGCAACCGACGTTATCCCAACCATGCCGCCGACGTGGCGGCAGATGTCACCAACGACGCCATCTTCCCCTGCCCGGCCAATACGGTGGGCGACCTGGTGATCAATCCCAACAAGCCCACGCAGTGGTGGTTCGCCACCGGATCCAACTGCATCGGCATGGGCGACTGCACGGCTGTCTACCGTTCCGAGGACGCAGGCAAGACCTGGGTCACCCTCCAGGATGTGGCCTTCCGCATCGGCAGCGGCAACCCCTTCGGCAATGAGCTGGCCAACGTATGGCTCGGCGGCTTCGGCGTCAACTTCGCCGACACCACCAAGCTCTACGGATGCTCCATGAGCTCGGGCTACTCGCACGACGGCGGACGCAATTTCAACAACTACCACTGGGCCATCGCCCTGCCGGCGGAAATGCCCGACGGCCGCTTCGTGACGGTGTCGGCATCGCGCCATAACGCCGACAACCACTTCGTGCGCTCGCACAAGTCGGGACGCGTGTTCCGCGGCTCGGACGGCGGCATGCTCATGATCGACCCCAAAATCAACAACGGCAACTGGGTGCAGATCGGCGGCGACATGGGCCAGATGCTCTTCTATCACGTGGCCGTCAACGAGTTTGGCGACCAGGTAATAGCGGGCAACACCCAGGACATCGACGGCCAGACCTACCGCTACGGCCGCTGGGGCAGCTGGCGCGGCTACGAGGGCAGCGAATCCTTCGTCAACCCCTACACCAGCGCCGTCTACTTCGCCGGCATGGGCTTAGTGGGCTGGGACGGCGAGATGCCTATCGACTCGTGGTATAACGCCCAGACGCGCGCCGACGTGGTGTCGGGCTCATGGTTCCTGACCCGCTCGGGCCTGAGCGGCCGCTCGTTCCTGCGCTGCGACGACCTCGGCAAGTCAATCGTCAAGCTCGAGCCTGCCATCGGCGAGTCCGTCGGGTGGCAGAGCAAGTTCGGCCTCTGCCGCGACAAGGGGCGCACCACCGTCTACGTCATCACATCCTCCAACACCATCAAGCGCTCGATCGACTGCGGCAACACTTTCGAACCGGTGCTTCACAACGGTCAGCCGGCCAAGTTCAGCAACACTGTCATAGCCACTGACCCCAACAACAGCGATATAATCTACTTAGGCCAGAACGGCAAGGTGTTCAAATACTATGTCGGCGAAAGCCGCTGGGACGAACTGGGCGAGGGACTGCCCAAGATCGCCTGCAACCAGCTCCTCTACCACGAGGGGAGCGGCGACCTCTACTTCTTCAATTCGGGAAGCGCCGGCATCTACATGCTGGAGTGTCTCGACAAGGAGCAGGGTCTCTATGCCGACACCTGGAAATACTGGACCAAGGGATACAACAGCGGCAAGTCGACCAATATCGAGATCAACTACACCACGCAGGAGATGGTCATCTGCGACTATGGCCGCGGTGTGTGGTGCGCTGACCTGGAGCATCCCTCGGACCGATTCTTCGACAACGGCTTCGGCCTTAAGGAGTACTCCTTCAAGGACGGGCGCCGCACCATCGGCATCGACACCGACTGGACAATTCCTTTGTATTACTACTTCAAATGGACCGTCAACGGCGAGGAGGTGGACAACCCCTACCAGTACATGCGCCGCCCCCTCAATCCGGGCGACCGCGTGCAGTTGGAGCTGACGCTGCGCGAATCGCCGGACGTGAAGACCCTCTCGGCAGAGTTTATCGTGCCCGAGGTGGCCACAGCCCCCGACAATGAGGACAATATGGCCCAGGGCGACGCCTCGTTTGACACCGAGGTGGTCAAGACCCCCGGCATGGCCCTCTACTCCAACGGCAAGGGCCGCGTGGACCTCGGCTACCAGGACTACTTCTTTGGCGACTTCACCATCGACTTCTGGCTCAAGCCTGTGAGCGACGGCACTATCCTGGCCAACCGCACCCGCTACGGCGACCCCAAGGGATGGGAGCTCTCGCTCGAGTCGGGCGCGCTGAAATTCGAGTACTCGCCCCGCAATGTCATCAGCCAGCCCCGCTACGAGACCGGCTTCACGCAGACCACCAACGTGCGCGGCGGCTCGGTGCAGTACGGCAACTGGAACCATGTGGCAGTGACCCACGAGCGCAACGGCCAGATAACCCTCTACCTCAACGGCCAGCGCGTGGCATCGGGCCAGCGCATCATACCCGAGGCCACCCTCAACTCCAGCATGATCCTCTCCCTCTTCGGCGACGGCATCGAGCGCTACACGATGGAGGCCTCGATCGACGAGCTCAAGATATGGAGCCGCGCCCTCTCGCAGGACCAGGTACGCTGCGAGATGTATTCCACCAACTCCGACAACAAGGAGGGCCTGGCAGCTTACTGGCCCTTCAACGGCGGAACTCTGGAGAATGACATGGAGACCTTCACTCGCCGCGCGCCCAAGTCAAGGGTGCTGGCCGAGACTACTCACAACGCCATGACGGTGCCCATCTGCGCGCGCTATGTAAGCTACGAGCCGATGACGGCCGGAGGCCACACGTTCAAGTCAGGCGACACCGACATCCTCACTGTCAAGGAGGCAGGGGCCGAGGGTGGCGCGCGCGCCGCTTCGGACAACGGCAGCTACGGCGTGTTTGTCTATGACGCCTCGCAGTGGCAGAACGAGGAGGACAACCTCGACACAGACTTCTTCGACTACCACGCGATGGGATACCTCATCCACGGATTTGACGGCCTGACCGACACCGAGGAGGCCACCTTCGACTTCCATCCCGTGGAGGGGGAGTTCATCCCCGGCCGCTCCTACCGCCTCTACGCCTCCGACCCCAACGGCGACAAGCAGGTATGGGCCCAGATGGGCAAGGCCGCTTATAACGCCGAGGGCAAGACGGTGACCGTATCGGGCGTGAAGCTCTCGGAGATAGCCGACAAGAAGCTCCTGCTCGTGACCACGAAGCCCTCTATCGAGGTGAGCGTCGAGGGCATCGGACCCGACGGCGTGCTCTCGGTGTATGACGAGACGAAATCCTCCTTCCCGCTGACGGCTAACATCCTGTCGGGCCTCATGGAGCCGGCCGGCGAATACCAGATTGAATCCGACGGCATCCTGAAGCCCAGCGGCCTCTATTTCGCCGACGGCAAGGCCTCGGGCGAGCTCCGCCTCGACCTCAGCAAGCTCGGCCCCCTCAACTCCACGGTGCGCACCACGCTGCGCGACAACACCGTGCGCACCGACTCCGCAGGCAAGGCCTACATGTCGCTCATACCTCTGACTATCGATGTGAAAAACCGCATCGCCCCCCGCGCCATAGGCACGGGCGTGAAGCTCATCAACGGCTACGCCTCCGTAGGCTCGACCCGGAACTTCAATTCGCTGCTCAACAACAACCGCATGACCGTCATGGGCTGGGTGCGCATCGACTCGGTCAAGAACTTCACCAACGATGTCAGCCTCATCACATTCCGCGACAACAGCGGCGTGACGGGCCTGCGTCTGAGAAACGGATGGTTCCTCTTCTCGCAGAATGCCCGCGACATCTGGATTTCCGATAAGCTCCGCGTCACGGAGGCTGACCTGGGCAGATGGCACCACTACGCGCTGGTGTTCGGCAACGGCGGCATCGAGTTCTATCTCGACGGCACGCCACACCGCAACACTACCTACAAGGCCAACACGACCTCGGGCATCGGAGCCCTCTTCTTAGGCAAGAACTCGGCCCTGTCGACAACATCGGACAACAATGACGGGTTCTGCGGAGCCTACGACCAGGTGGCCGTATGGAACCGCTCGCTCAGCCATGACGAGGTCATCAAGTACATGCACGCCGGAGTCCCGCTCAACGACGAGGGCCTCTTGGCATACCTCAACATGGACTACACCGATGAGAACGGCACGTACCGCGACATCTACAGCTGCGACGAGATCAAGACCGTGGCCCGCGTCGGAGCCTCGTTTGACGAGGCCTCGCCGATACCCTTCGACTCCAAGGCCATGCACCAGCTCGGAGACGCCGAGGCCCCCGTGTCAATCACCTTCCCCGCAGGCAAGAGCCGCCCGGGCGTGATCACCACATTCCGCGGCACCCCCTACTGCTACCTCAACCATGATTTCCAGGAATACTCGGCCCTCAACCAGGAGTTCTACGGACTCACCTACAAGGAGCAGCTCACGGCGGCCAAGAACGCTGCCGCTACCGACAGCGTGACGGTCACCTACCGCCACCGCACCATCATGGGCGACGAGCACCTGGCTATCGCAATGCGCCGCACCGGCACTCTCGAGCACCTCTCGGGATTCATCCCCGCCAAGAGCGTCGAGAGGGGCGAGGCTACGTTTACCGTCCCCATGAGCTTCCTGACCGAGGCCTCGGAGATGATGTTCTTCTCCTATCCCCTCTCGCCCGATGAGCCGGACGGAGAGCGCCCGGCCCTGATCCAGATGGCCTTCGCTCCCTCTATCCTCTCCAAGCTCTCCGGAGAGGCCGAGGATACTCCCACCCTGATGCTGGCAGATGACCAGACCTCAATTCCGGTCATCGCCGACATCATCGGCCTGAGCCGCAACCGCGACGTGCCTGTGCGCGTGGTGGTCAATGAGACCAACTACGCTGCGGCAGGCCAGCAGACCATCGACTTCTCCTCGACCGAGAACCAGTTTGCCATCAATATCGACCTCGACAAGATCGATCCCTTCGGGCTCAACCCCGTCACCCTCAACCTCGAGGGGGCCACGGCCAACGAGCTCAAGGTGAACGTGTGCCTCGAGCCCTACGTGGAGCTCACGCTCCTCAACGGCGACCACCGCGAAGTGCTCACTCCGGGCACCTCGGCAGCCAAGGCGCGCCGCAAGGCGAAACGCGCCGCCGCAGCCGGGTCGGAGAACAACACCTTCCGCACCACCTCGCCTGTGGCCAACCTTGAGCTGACCGCCGAGCTCCTCCAGGGATACCTCCCCGAGGGCGAGCAGATCAAGCTCGAGGTGCTCTCCGACCTCTCCAGCTCGCTGACCATCGGCAACGGCTCGCTGCTCAAGAACGATGCCGTGACCTTTGAGGGCCTCGCCCATCACGAGTCGCCCGAGGGCACCCTGCACGAAGGATGGAACCTCATCGGCAATCCCTATCTGACCAACATCAACCTAACCAAGAGCCAGAATGTGGATTATGACCCCGAGGAGGTGACCAAGTTCTTCTACCAGCATGACCCCGCCACGGGCAACTACAAGGTATATGACATGACCGACTACAAGGCTTCGCAGCAGATCCATCCCTTCCAGTCCTACTTCGTGCAGGCCATGAGGAAGGGGGCCGGATTCACCGTCACACCCGTGGCCAAGGAGGTGGAGCCGACCAAGCGCACGCGCGCTTACGATGTGGTCGAGAAGCATGTGCTCGTGCTCGGCCTGAGCGAGGGCGACAAGGACCTCGATGAGGTCACCATCAGCTTTGATGCCGACGCCGAGCATGACTTCGTCATCAATGAGGACGCTCCGAAGATGTGGAGCCTCACCGGCGCCAGCGCCGAGCTCTACGCCATGACCGGCGACGGCAAGGAGACGGCTGTCACCTCTACTTCGGGCGATGAGATCGACTTGGGCGTGAAGTCGCCCTCCGACGCTCCGCTGCGCCTGAGCCTGATGTCGGCCAAGGGCCTCGAGGACAAGGTCATCACCGTGCATGACAACGTCACCGACAAGGATTGGACACCCTCAGAGGATGAGCCGAGCTATGAGTTCACCGCCTCGGGCAATGACAGCAAGCGCTTCACAGTCACCGTGGAGAGCGACATCCAGACCGGCACCGGCCTGGATGAAGGCCACGGCTACAGCGTGACGGTGGACAACGGCATCTGCACCGTGAGCGGCCTGCAGGGCGACGCCGTCGTCAGGATCGTCACCCCGAGCGGCCTGGCCATCATCTCCGAGCACACCTCCGCCCCCACGCTGGCAGTCTACATCGAGCCGGGCGTGTATGTGGTGACTATCCACGAAAACGGCAAGGATTACACCTCTAAGATCTTAGTACAATGAGCATCCGCAAATATATATCCAAAACGACCCTGGCTCTGTCGGCATTCATAATGCCGGCAGCAGCCTCCGCTCAGGAATCGGGCCCTGTGGTGGACTACCTCTACAACAGCGGCAATACGGTATATTTCTATATCGAGCAGCCCGATGCCGAATATGAGAGCGCCCGCGTCACCATCTATGATGATGTCCGCTCATTCACGGAGATCATGACGCTTGACCTCCTGAGCACTGACCTCTCCCCCTATGCCGTCAGCGACATGGAGAATGTCTATGCCATACCTCTGCCCGAGGCTGTGAGCGATGTGATCGTACATCAGCTCAAATACAAGCTCCCGGGGCAGAGCGAGGTGACCGGACGCCTCTATGACGGCAGCAATCCCTTCGTCTACATGACCGACCTGCCGCGCGGCACCGTCAAGGTGGGCTGGGGCAACCCCTACTATGACAAGGCCTACAACGGCACGGAGGCCCTGCGCACCACCAAGCACACCTACGCCAAGGGCTACGGCGTGCACGCGGCAGGGTCTGTGGAGACCCCGGCCTCGCTCGACCTCTCGCAGTTCACGCGCTTCTGCGCCGACGTGGGCGGACAGGTGATCACCAACCCCACGCGAGGCAAACTCGGCTTCGAGCTCTACAACGGCGTGGCCCAGGCTTTCCTCAACACGGGCAATGTGCCCTGGAGCGATGTCTATGAGTGGGATTTCCCCCTGCAGCACACCGATGCGGGAAAGACGCTGAAAATCGCCTTCACGGCCGGCGGCGACGGCAATACCAACGACATCGTCTGCATCGGCGCGCCCCGATTCTATTACGACAACGCCGGGTCGGCCAAGGAGGCCCAGACAGTGCAGTTTGACAATGAGGGGGGCGTCATCCTTGAGAGCGCGCCGGAGGTGACTCTCAGCGCATACGCCACCGGAGGCACCGCCATACACTACTCGATAGTGCAGGGCACTGACCTGGCCACGCTCGAAGGAAACGTGCTCCGCCCCATCCCGGGCAAGAGCGGCGAGATTGTGGTGGAGGCCATGACCCTCGGCGACCGCCGCTACAGCCCCGCCTCGGCTTCGCTGACCTACAAGTTCAATTTCGGGCCCTCTGTGAGGTACCTGTATGCCCACAAGGCCATGGAGGACAATTCCAAGCAGACCGTCTACCTCTACGTAGAGCCCCAGGACAAGCAGATTGAGAAGCTCAACATCGAGATTTTCGAGAACGTGCGCTCGCTGGCTCCGGTCGCTTCGCTTAACCTCACGGGAGGCGACCTGGCCAAGTATGCCACACATATCGACAATGTCTACGGCATCCCGGTGACGGTGCCTGCCGGCACGACCCCGGTGCACCGCCTGACCTACAAATTCTCCGGCGAGGATGAGGTGGCCGGCAAGTATTGCGAGGGCGACGAGCCCTTCGACTACCTCACCGACCTGCCGGCCAGCACCGTCAGGGTCGGCTGGTCCGTGGCCTACTACGACAAGGCCTTCAACGGCACGGAGCCCCTGCGCAACTCCAAGCACACCTACGCCAAGGGCTACGGCGTGCATGGCGCGGGATGGCTGGAGACACCCGCTTCGCTCGACTTGTCGCAGTTCAGCCGCTTCAGCGTGGATGTCGGCGGACAGGTCATCAGCAACCCCACGCGCGGACGACTCGGGTTCGCCCTCTACAACGGCGTCTCGCAGCCCTATCTGAACACGGGCAACGTCTCCTGGCAGGATGTCTATGAATGGGATTTCCCCCTGCAGTCCACCGGAGCGGGCAAGACTGTGAAGCTCACATACACCGATGGCGGCGACGGCAACACCAACGATGTCGTCTGCATCGGCGCCCCCCGCTTCTACTACAATTATACGGATGACCGCACTGCCCAGACGATCGACTGGACGGATGAAGAGATCATCAATAATTATGTGCCCTTCCGCATGCCTATGACGGCTACGGCCTCCTCGGGGCTACCCATCTTCTACCGCATCGTGCGCGGCGGCGAGTACGCCCGCATCGAGAACAACGGTACGCTCTCCTTCTACAACATCCCCTCCGAAGGGGAGGTGGTGGTCGAGGCCTACCAGCCCGGCAGCAAGGAGTTCCGCCCCTCCGACGTGAGCACCTGCTCGTTCAAGATCCGCAAGGCCCTCGTGATCCGCGCCAATGAGCGCATGGAAATCGAGGGGGGCAACGACATCGATGAGCTCGTGGTGTACGCCAACTCTGACTCAGCCGGACAGGCCGTGGTCAAGAACGGCATCGTCAATGTCAAGAAGCTCCTGCTGAAGTACTCGTTCAAGCCCGGGGAGTGGAACTTCATCACGTTCCCCTCCGACCTTGACCTCAACACCATCAGCGACCTCAGCGCCAAGGGATTCTCATGCGCCGCCGAGGAGGGCACTCCCGGCACATACATCCTGCGCGAATACAACACGCAGCTGCGCGCCGAAAATCCCTCGGAATCCTCATGGACCAGCGTCACCTCGGGCAAGGTGGAGGGCATGAAGGGCTACATCATGAAGCTCGAGAGCAGTTCCGAGACTCCCGTCGAGATTAACTTCACCATCGACAATGTGGCTCTGGATTTCTCCAACACCCTGCGCGCGATGAACCTCGCGGTAGACCTCTCGCAGTGCGAGCCCGAGACACGCCATACGGTCTACATCCGCCCCGCCAACGTGAAGGGCAACACGCTGCGCGTTGACATGCGCTACGTGCCCTCCGACCTCTCGCAGGCGCCCCTCAACCATGCCAAGGCCCTGGAGGAGATGCGCGTCACCTACACCCCGGTACGCGGCGCGATCCGCCTGACCCTCCCGGAGCAGAGTCCCGCGAAGGTGGCTATCTTCGACAAGAAGGGCAAGAAGCTCCTGAAGGCTGTCAACTACATCGCCCCGATGAAGATTGACATCTCCGATCTCAAGCCCGGACAGTACCGCATGGTGGTGGTCTACGGCCCTGCCAGCACGGAGCGAATCGTAGAGCTGTAACACACTTTTTTCGCAGAGGCCGGACAGGCCCGCAAGCGAAAAAATCTCCTTTCGGCTGACCCGCAATCTTTGCGAGTCAGCCGATTTTTTTGTAATTTTGCAGTGTAAAACTAACTGAAACACACATGAAGATATTCATATACCCGACCCTCTTGGCCGCCTCGCTCTCGGCGGCAGCTGCCGAAACAGACTCCATAGGCGGCCATGAAGTCTACCTGCAGGATGTCCATATCACCGCTCCACGCCACCTCAGCGCAGGCGATGCCGGCTCGCGCCATCTGTTTTCCATCAACGCTGCCCGCATAGCCTCTGTCAATCCCCAGTCGACCGCCGACCTGCTGACGGCCGACGGGCGCCTGACGGTGCAGAAAAGCCAGTTTGGCGGAGGGTCCCCCTCCATACGCGGCTTCGAGAGCTCGCGCGTGCTCCTCTTAGTGGACGGGGTGAGGATGAACAACCTCATCTACCGCGCCGGGCATCTGCAGAATGTCATCACCATCGACCCCTCGGCTATAAGCAATGTCGATATACTCTACGGCCCCTCATCGGTGGTCTACGGCTCTGACGCCTTAGGAGGCGCGATAGCCTTCTACACCAAGTCGCCCCGTCTGGCGGCCGAGGGGGAGGGCGTTCTCTTCAACGGCTCGGCCTTCATGCGCTACGGCTCGGTCAACAACGAGACGACGCTCCATGCCGACTTCAACATCGCCGGGCCGCGCGTGGCCTCCTACACGGCCCTCTCCTTCAGCCGCTTCGGCGACCTCAAGTCGGGACGCATGTCAAACCCATTCATGACCGACGGCGACCACTATATACACCGCAAGTATGACGTGGTGCATGACGCCTCCGGAAAGGATGTGCTCGTGCCCAACAGCCGCTACTGGGTCGAGCTGGAGTCCGGATACCATCAGTATGACCTGCTCCAGAAGTTCATCATAAAGCAGAATGACCAAGTGAGCCACTCGGTCAACTTCCAGTTTTCCAACACCGGCGATGTGCCCCGCTACGACCGCCTGACAGACATGAAGAAGGATGAACCCAAGTTCGCGCAGTGGTACTACGGCCCGCAGACGCGCCTGTTAGGCATCTACACCCTAAACCTCGACCACCTGCTCGGCGCTGACGCCGCCTCCGTGGCCATCTCCTACCAGAACGTCAAGGAGAGCCGCCACAACCGCAAGCTCAATGACCCCTGGCTGGGCAACCGCCGCGAGCGCGTCAACATCGTGTCGCTCAATTCCGACTGGATCAAGGCCTGGGGACGCCA
Source organism: uncultured Sangeribacter sp. (assembly GCA_964637105.1). Lineage (GTDB taxonomy): Bacteria > Bacteroidota > Bacteroidia > Bacteroidales > Muribaculaceae > Lepagella. The sequence continues at coordinate 36,092 of CAZWVY010000011.1, forward strand.
CAGCATCACAGCCGGCATCGACGGGTCGCTGCAGTTCCTCAAATCCACCGCCGACCGCGTGGATGTCAACACGGGGGAGGTCAAGACCCTCGACACCCGCTATCCGGACGGCAACAACCACATGCACGGCATCGAGGCCTTCGGCGTGCACAGATGGGAGATCAATCCCGAGTGGAGCATGAATGAGGGCCTGCGCCTCGGATACTCGTCGCTGCGCTCCACATTCATCAGCCAGGAGTTCTACCCCTTCCTCCCCAAGTATGTGGGCACCATCAAGCAGGATAATCTCGTGTATTGCGCCAATGTCGGGCTGACTTTCCGCCCGACAGCGAAGTGGACCTTCAACTTCGACCTCTCGACGGGCTACCGCGTGCCCAACGTGGATGACCTCGCCAAGGTGTTCGACTCGCAGCCCGGCATGGTGGTGATGCCCAATCCCGACATCAAGCCCGAGAAGACCCTCGGCCTCAACCTGACCTCGGCATTCGTCAATACGGGCATACTGAAATGGGAGGCCTCCCTCTTCGGGACCTACATGTTTGACGCCATAGCCTTAGGACGCGCCACCATCAACGGGCAGGACCGCATAGAGTATGACGGCGAGATGAGCGATGTCTACACGAGCCGCAACAACCGCCTGGCCTACGTCTTGGGAGGCTCCACGTCGCTGCAGGCGCGCCTGTCGAGCCACTTCAACGCGGATGCTTCGGTGAGCTACGCATACGGCAACATTCTCGCCCACAACGGCGAGCCGCGCCAGCCCCTTGACCACGTGGCCCCCCTCTTCGGGCGCGTTGGCGTGACCTACCACACGGCGGGCGACCGCGTGACGGCGGAGTTCTACTCACTCTTCAACGGCAAGAAGCCCCTCTCACGCTACAATCTCAACGGCGAGGACAATATCGCCTACGCCACTGTCAAGGGACTTGACGGCGACGGGCTGCCGGCCTGGTTCACGCTCAATCTGCACCTCTCCTGGCGCCCGCTGCCTTCGGTGACGCTCCAGGGGGGCATAGACAATATCCTCGACATGCAGTACCGCACCTTCGGCTCGGGCATCAACGGCCCGGGGCGCAACCTCTTTGTGGCTGTGCGCACGACTTTTTGAAGCGCTGTAAGGATTTTAAGGTCATTAGCGATTTAAGGATTTTAAGGACTTTAAGGTCTTTAAGGTCATTAAGGTCAGCGCGACCAGGACCCTAAAGACCCTAAAGACCTTAAAGTCCCTAAAGTCCTTAAAGACCCTAATGACCCTAATGACCCTAATGACCTTAATGACCTTAATGACCCTAATGACCTTAAAGACCTTAATGACCCTAATGACCTTAAAGACCCTAATGACCTTAAAGACCCTAATGACCTTAATGACCTTAATGACCTTAATGACCTTAATGACCTTAATGACCCTAAAGACCCTAAAGACCCTAAAGACCTTAAAGACTTCGGCGGCTCCGGACTTGCGTCCGGGGCCGCTGTTTTGTTACATGCCCGTTACAAAGATTGCAAAGTTGTTTCAAGGCCTTTTCAAAAATATGAATTTGTGTTTCAAAACTGTTAAAGTCGCTTGACAGGCGAAACAATTAATGCAAAAATCCATTAATTTTGTCAAAGAAAGTTCAAAACAACTTTCGCTTAGCAAACAAAAATCCAATAAAACAAAAACCAACTAACAATCTTTTTTCCTATGGCTACTAACTTCCGCCGACTCCTCCTCCCCTCCCTCGCGCTCGGTCTGTCAATGCCCGTATGCGCCGAAAAGGTAGAGATCAACGAGGCAATGAACACTGCCATCGAGTTCATCAGCGCCCACACCGGCCTCGCGCCCAAGAGCGTTGAAGCAGTCCCGGTCTTCTCAGCCGGCACAGCGTCAGATCCTCTCTACTATGTGTTCAACCTCGCCGACAACGGAGGATTCGTCATCATCTCCGCTGAAGACAGCGCCACTCCGGTGCTCGGGTTCTCTTTCGAGGGAAATTTCCCCGCAGCCAACCAGCCCGAGGCCATGAAGTGGATGATGGCAGGTCTCGAACGCGAGCTCAAGGCAGCTCCGGCTATCCAGTCTTCTTTCTCAGAGAGCTCGCGCCGCGGCATGGCCCGCAAAGCCGGCGCAAAGGCAGCAGCCAAAAACCTCAGCACTCCCTCGTGGAGCCAGGAGGGCCCCTTCAACTCCATGATCCCCGGCAAGCCTCTGGTAGGCTGCGTAGGCACCGCCATGGCTGAGATCATGCGCTACTACCAGTATCCCGTCGCAGGCAGCGGCTCCTTCGGAGGCGTTGATTTCGGCGAGGCTTACGACTGGCAGTCGATGCGCACCGACAACTACCGCTCCGGTTTCTCCTCGACCGAAGGCGACGCCGTGGCCCTCCTGATGTACCACGCCTCCAAGAGCATCGACACGCAGTATGCAATGTCCGGCTCCTCCGCATACGAGGTGCGCGTCCCCGGCGCCCTCTCCACATTCTTCGGCTATGATCCCGGCGTATCCTACAAGAAGCGCTCCGAGGTGGCCACGCAGGCCGAATGGGACCGCATCGTGAAGGATGAGATCGACGCAGGACGCCCCGTGCTCTACTGCGGACAGGATGTCACCGCAGGCCACGCTTTCGTATGCGACGGCTACCAGGGCGACTACCTCCACTTCAACTGGGGCTGGGGCGGATCAGCCAACGGATACTTCCTCTCGACCGCTCTGAATCCCACAGTGAGCCGCACCCACAATTACAGCAACCTCAACACTATCATCTATAACATCAAGCCCGCCGAGGGCCTCGTGAAGGCTTGGTCGCCTATCCACATCACGGCCGACGGCAACCAGCCCGGCATCGGCAGCGACCTGACCGACCTCACTTCCGGCAAGCCCTTCACAGTGCGCGTGGGCAATCTCAAGAACCTCTCCTATGACAATTTCTCGGGCAAGATCGCCGTGGCCCTCTGCGCTTCCGACGGCTCCGTGAAGGCCCTGCTGAGCAACGAGTCCGGATTCACCCTCCCCTCGATGGCTACGCTCAACAGCGGATACGTGGACTTCCGCGACTGCCGCCTCCCGGCCGGAACTGTCCCCTCCGCCGATGACTGCGTGCGCATCGTCACTCTGGGCGCCGGCGCAGCTGAATGGCTCCCCGTGGCCGGCGAGCTCCCCACAGTCAACGAGCTCTCCCCCATGACAAGCGTGCCCGCATCCTTCTCCGTGACGCTCCCCGCAGCCGAAGGCATGACCGTAGAGGGCGCTCCCGAGGTCATCAAGGGTTGGAACTACTCCTTCACCGTGGTCCCCGCCAATCCCGCCGAGGATGTGCTGACTGTAAAGGCCAACGGATATGTGCTCACTCCCAACGGCAACACCTACACCATCGCCAATGTGCGTGAGGACCAGAACATCACAGTGCTCGTGCAGAAGGCAGCCGATGTCAAGGAGAAGCGCAGCATATGGGTAAGCGCCCCCGGCCAGCTGGCCAACGCCATCTCCGATGCCGAGTCCGGCACCATCAAGGAGCTCACCCTCTTCGGAGCTATCGATGCCAATGACTTCGCGTTCATCAAGAACTCCATGCGCCTCACCCGCCTCGACCTCTCCGGCGTGTCCATCTCCGCCAACGGCTCCAACCAGGCCAACGCAATCCCCCGCGATGCTTTCCGCGGACTCCGCTCCCTCAAGGAGGTGGTGCTCCCCGCTTCGGTCAACCGCTTCAACAACGGCTGCTTCCGCGAGACCGGCCTGACCTCCATCAATATCCCCGCCAATGTAAAGACTTACGAATACAACGTCTTTGTGGGCTGCAACGCCCTGCGCGACATCTACGTAAGCCGCCCCACGGCTGAGTTCATCAACTGGTGCGTGCTCTCCGGAGTGCCCGTAGGCTCCTGCACCCTCCACGTCCCCAGCGAGGCCGCCCGCAACAACTACAGCAAGGCCGAGAACTGGAGCACTATCGCCAATATCATCGTGGATCCCGTCAAGGCTGCTGACGACGCTGTCTTCGCAGTGATGGACAACGCTTCGGTGAAGTTTGACTCCGACCTCGCAACAGGCCGCGTGGCAAAGGGAACCCCCGTCACCTTCAAGGCAACATACACCGCCGATGACGACAACAACATGAAGGTGTATGCCAACAACACCCTCCTCACTCCCGATGCCGAGGGCAACTACCGCACCACTGTCGACGCCAACACCTGCATCCACTTCGACCTCGTGGCTCCCATGGCCCCCACCTCAAACGCTTTCTGGTCGCTGACCGCAGCCAACGGTTCGGTCGGAATGCTCTCCGAGGCTGTCAACGTGATCCCCGGACAGGACTTCACTGTACGCCTCAACGCCCTCAACATCCCGCAGGGTTACGAGCAGCTCTACTGGGCGATGGTCCTCACCGACGCCAAGGGCAACATCAAGGAGTTCATCTCTCCTGTCACTGTATGGAACGCCGGCGCATCTGCCAACCACAAGCTCAACGTGGTCTGCCGCGTCAATGACTCCAAGGTGCGCGAAGGCAACATGATCCGCCTGGCCACCTCCGCCTCCAAGAAGACCTGGGGTCTCGCCGAGGCTTCCGGCGAGGGCGTGACCGCCTCCCTCCCCGCTCTGAACAATATGAATGTCGTGCACAACATCTCCATCCCCTCCGTAGCAGGCGCTACCGTATCGGGTGCCGTTGAGACCGCCATCCATGGCCGCGACATCACTCTGAAGGTCGTCCCCACCAACGCCGGACACCGCGTGAACATGAGCGTCAACGGCAAGCCCGTCGCCCAGGAGGCAGCTTCCGTAAACTACACTTTCGTAGCAATGGAGGACATGACTTTCGACATCAAGGTCATCGACCCCAAGGCTGAAGGCGCTGTCACCTACAATGTGACTCCCGGCACACTCTACAAGGCCGTGACCGCAGCTACCCTCCGTCCCAATGTGATCGTGACCGGCGAAACCTACGCCAGCGACATCGCCAACGCTTTCCGCCAGGATTTCGCAGCCAAGACCGTAAAGCATCTCGACCTCTCCGGCCTGACCATCGTGGCTGACCCCACCAACTCCAACTACACCGCCAACATGCTCCCCTCGAACATGTTCTACAACACGAGCGGCATCAACCAGGTGGTTCCCGTGCTCGAGGAGATCAAGCTCCCCAGCTCCGTGACCAGCATTGCTGACGCAGCCTTCGCACAGTGCGCCAACCTCAAGGAGATCACCCTCCCCGAGTCCCTCCGCTCACAGCGCTTCGAAATAGGCCGCTACGCATCAGGGGGCATCAAATACGGCTACGGCCTCGGTGACCAGGCTTTCAAAGGGTGCACCTCTCTGACCACCATCCGCATCCCGGGCACCCCCGAGAAGCTCAACGGCAAGTACATTGTGGCTCACCACAATCCCTACTCCGCGTATAACTCCAACATGTACGCTTACTTCAATCTTGGCCATGCAGACCCCAAGAAGGTGACTGTCATCGTCCCCAAGGAGTACCTCTCGGTCTACCAGACTGCATACGCCAACATGAACGACGGCAACCCCTGGAAGGCACACGGCTACAACATCCTCTCCGAGAATCCCGTATACGGCGTGAGCTTCGACCCGACCCGCGTCCGCGCAGCCGCCGGCTTCGACATCGACAATGCAGCCAGCTTCCTGGGCAATAATGTATCGCTGGCAAGCGCCACTGTAGAGGGCAAGCTCTCACTGGTGAACCCCGAGGCCAAGTGCGTGGTGCTCGACAACGGCAAGCCCGTCACCCCGGCAGCCGACGGCACTATCCCCGTCACCTTCTACAACCCCGCCAAGAACTCTTCCCTGAGCGGCAACCACGAGATCAAGGTCATCTACCTCCACGAGCTCGCTTTCAACTCAGCATCCTCCCTCTTTGAAATCTCGACTCCCGAGATCTCCAACGCATCCGGCCTCGAGGCCACATACGACAATGCAGACGCACTGAACAGCGTGCTCCGCAACGTGGCCGAGAACTCTACAGTCCGCTTCCGCGTCGGCTTCAACGCCGAGCACCCCGAAGACCTCGCTCCCCGCGTGATGTTCGGTCCGCAGGAAGTAACCGCCGACAGCGAGGGCTACTACACAGTCAATGTCTCTGACGCAAGCGCAGCAGTCGACATCTACGCCGTGCCCGGCGAGGGCGCCCGCCTCAACCAGGAGGAACTCGCAGCCATCAACCCCGCCGAGTCCGCAGCCGTGACCTCAATCGCACTGGCAGGCCCCGTATCGGCTGAGAACCTCGCCCACGCTATCGAATGTTTCCCCGCTCTCCGCACCCTCGACCTCTCCGAGTTTGAAGGCGAACTCAGCGAAGGCGCTTTCGCAGGACTCGATGCCCTTGAGACCGTAGTGCTTCCCCAGGTGGAGACCATCCCCGGAAACATGTTCGCCGGTTGCTCCAACCTCAGCTCTATCGACATCCCCGCCTCCGTCAACGCCATCGGCGCCGGAGCCTTCAAGGACTGCTCCTCTCTCAAGTCCGTATATCTGACAGGCGTATCGGCCATCGGCGCCGGAGCCTTCAACGGATGCTCCAACCTCACTTCGGTGACTCTGCTCGCAGACCACTCCTCCTCAGCCGCCCAGGCTCCCGCCCGTGCTCCCCGCCGCGCCGCCGACATCCACTCCGACGCCTTCGAGGGACTCAACCCCAACTGCATCGTAGTGCTTGACCAGGGTGTCGCAGTGCCCGCAGCCCGCGCCAACTACCTCACCACCTCCACCGCCACTGTGGCAGACCGCGAGGAAAGAGTTTACTCCGCAGCCGGCAGCATCCGCCTCTCGCAGGACTATCCCCTCTCGATCCCCCACGCCTTCAATGTAGCTGACGGAGCCTCCGTAAGCATGGAGACCGAGCTCAATGAGTGGAACGCCCTCGTGGTTCCCTTCAACGTGGAGACCGTGACTGACGCATACGGCGAGACTCTCCCCGTCTACAACTCCAAGGTCCGCACCGGCGGCAGCGAATACCTCCAGGTGTTCGGCTTCGCTGACAGCGACGACAACATGGGCCGCCTCAACGGCATCAACGCCAACCAGCCCGTAGTGGTCTACTCCCCCGTCAGCGGCACAGCAACCTTCTCCACCTCCGAAGGCACAGTGCCCGCCACTCCCGAAGAGGCAGTCTCCAAGGGCCTCGACTACAGCGTCAACGCATCCTACACCGAGCGCGAGCTCCCCGCCGCAGAGACCTACTTCCTCAATGAGGACGGCTCAGCATTCGAGCCCGCAGGAGCAGAGGGCACAGTGACCGTGAAGCCCTTCGAGGTTTACGCCACCCGCCCCGCAGCAGCAGCCGGCGACATCTACACCGAGCTCCCCTCGACCGACATCAGCACTGACGTGGCTGTGATCTGCGCAGACGGCACCGGCCTCTCACGCAACGGCGACATGCTGGTAATCGACTCCCCCGCCGACCGGGCTCTGACCCTCTACACCACCGACGGACGCGCAGTGATGACCTTCAACCTGAAGGCAGGACGCAACGAAGTAAGCATCCCCGCAGAGGGCATCTACATCCTCGGCGACCGCAAGATCCGCTTCTGATGAATCAATGCGAATCCCGATGAATCAATATTCATACAGATAAATCAAATAAAAAATGACAGAACCATAGGAATTAACATATAAAGCTAAGCGAAAAGGGGCCGTGTCCGTGAGGATCCGGCCCCTTAACAGTAGCGGAGGCATTCCTGCCTCCGCAATCTCTCAGTGTGGCGGAGGCATCCTGCCTCCTTACCCATAAATATTTTACGGAGGCAAGATGCCTCCGCTACTGAATGCCTCCGCTACTAGATGCCTCCGCTACTTTTCCTGCATCTCCTCGATGGGATAGTTGATGAAGCGGTTGTAGAGCCACGCCTGGCGCAGCACGGGGCGCAGGCGCTCAGCCAGCCCTTCGGCGCGGAAGAAGCCGTCGTCCACCTTCATCTCGGCGCCATACAGGCGCGGACGCAAGTACTCGATCCAGGGCCAGTCCTTGGGATACCCCTTAGGCGCGGTCTTGAGCAGGTCATACCCCACTGTGGAGAAGTATTTCCTGAACTCCGGCGACTCCACTATGCTGCGGTATTCGTCAATCTCCTCATACACGCTTTGGCGCACGGCCTTGAGTATCTCCGATGACATCCACCCCGTCCCGGCGGCGATAAAGCTCCCCCCGGGCGAAAGATGGAAATAGTAGCCGCACGTGTCGCCGTTCTTCCCCTGAGGGGGATTGACAAACACGCCGTAATGGTCCTTATACGGGGTCTTGTCGGGCGAGAAACGCGTGTCGCGGTAGATGCGGTATGTGCAGTCGGCCACGCTCAGCGAGGCTGCGCGCGGATCGACTTCGGCCACTAAGGCGATAAGAAGGGAGGCCAGGCGCTCGCCTGCCTCCTTCATTTCGAGATATTCCTCTTTGTGGGCCTTGAACCACTCCCGGTCATTGTGGCGCGCCAAGACGCGCAGGAAGTCAAGGATGACCTCGGAGTCATCCCGGTTTTTCTTTTTGGTCGGCATTGCTTGCTATGTGTGTATGCTTACTGTGGGTAAGGATTACTGTGTGTAAAGGAAACGTTTAATGCTCCGCTTGGGAGTCTTCTCAAATTCGTGAGGCATGAGGATGATGCGGCTCAGGCGCTCGTAGGGGGCCACGAGCTTGTTGAGCTCGGCGCGCACTTTCTCCATCGACTCGGGGAGCTCGACGGATGTGAGCCCCACGCGGTCGGCCGCGTCATAGTCGGGATATACAAGGCCGACAAGCTTGCCGTCGCGCTCCACCACGAGGCTCTCGGCCACGAAGGGCATGTTGTTGAGCTTAGCCTCTATCTCTTCGGGATAGATATTCTGGCCCGAGCCGGAGAGGAGCATGGTCTTGGAGCGGCCGCGCAGATAGAGGGTGCCGTCGGGTGTGCGCGTTCCCATGTCGCCGGTGTGCAGCCAGCCATCCTTGTCGAGCACGGCCTCTGTGGCCTCGGGATTGCGGTAATAGCCCTTCATGACGTTCACGCCCCGCACGCATATCTCGCCCGGGATGTTGACAGGGTCGTCGCTCAGAATCTTCGACTCCATGTCGGGGAGGGTGCGTCCGGAGCTGCCTACCTTGAATTCCTTCCAGGGGGTGAAGCTGATAAGGGGGCCGCACTCGGTCATGCCGTAGCCCACGGAGAAGGGGAACTTGATTTTGTGCAGGAACTCCTCCACCTCATGGTTTAGAGGAGCGCCCCCGACGATGACCTGCTCAAACTCTTCGCCGAAGGCCTCTATGAGGCGGGCGCGAATCTTGTTGTATATCACCTTGTCGAGCAGGGGCACTGCGAGGGTCCAGCGCACCGTCCCTTTGGAAATCATGGGGAGAATCTGGTTCTTGTATATCTTCTCGAGGATGAGGGGGACGCATATCACGAGATGGGGACGGACCTCCTTCAAGGCCTTGAGGAGCACCCTGGGCGAGGGGGTCTTGCAGAGCAGGGTGATGTGGCTGCCCACCGCCAGGGGAGTCAGCATGTCGAAGGCGCAGCCGTAGGCATGGGCCAGCGGGAGGAAAGCCAGGGCGCGCGAGGAGCGGAAATGGAGCACGCTCTGCATGCCGTAGCAGACGTTTCCTGCAAGGTTGGCCCCGGTCAGCATCACGCCCTTTGAGAATCCGGTGGTGCCGGAGGTATAGTTGATCTCGGCCACTTCGGAGTTGTCGCGGTCGATATATTTGATGTCGTGCGAAGTGTAGCCCGCCGGGTAGTCCTTGCGGAAACGGCGCGTGAGGAGCTTGAGGTCGCGGCTGAGCTCGGAGCCGTGGCGCTCATGCAGCACGGCGCGGCGGTCGAGCGACATGACACCCTTCACTTTCAGCAGCGTCTCGGGGTCCATGTGCTCCCAGATATGCTCGCTGACGAAGAAGAGCACCGCGCCGGAATGGTTGACGATATGGGTGACATCTACGGGATTGAACTCCGAGAGGATAGGCACGATGATAGCTCCGTAGGTGACGGTGGCCATGAAGGTGCGCACCCACTCCACGGAATCGCGGCCGCACAGGGCGACTTTATCGCCTGGCTTGAGGCCTATGGACTTGAAGAAGCGGTGGATGAGAGCAATGTCGGTGGCCAGGCGCCCGTACGTGATGGTATGGCCTGTGGGATAGTCGGTGAGGGCCGGCAGGTCCCAGTTTTCTATGAAGCTGCGCTCATAGATCTTGATGAAGTTGAGGATTTCCATATTTTGATTTTGAAGTGTAACAATCAGAAGTGCCCCCAAAAGGAGTGGCCATAAAGGAGTGGCTCCCTAAAGACCTTAAAGTCCTTAAAGACCCTAAAGACCTTAAAGTCCTTAAAGACCCTAAAGACCTTAAAGTCCTTAACACT
>CAZWVY010000012.1:0-46212 GCA_964637105.1 uncultured Sangeribacter sp.
CTCGCTATGCTCCCTCCCCTGCAGACCAAAAATAGCTCCAAGGATGCGACCCCTGAGACATAAAAATTTTATGAGACGGGGTCTAAGTCATGATGTAGAAGCCGGAGCGGCATTCCGCTGCAAACTTAATCAAAAAAATTCAGATAGGCAAGTTTTGGCTCATATTCGGTTGGTCAGTCGGTCATGTCGTCGAGGGAGAGGGCGGTGAAGCTTACGGCCCAGCCTTTGCGCTTTTGGACGATTTGCTGCGCTTTCTGCTCGAGCTTGCGCAGGTCGATGCGCCGTTTGTTGCGCTTCACCTCTCCGATGACTATCTCACGGTCGGCTTCGTTTACGGCGATGAGGCCAATCTCGTTCTGACCGTTCTTCTCCCAGTAGTTGGTCACTTCGTTATACAGGCCGGTTTCCTTGTAAAACCGGCGGAAATACCTCTCCAGAATAAAGCCGGAGTAGGTATCGTAGTCGGATGACAGTTTTTCGCGTACATAGCTAAGGTTGCCGATTTCCACCGCGCTCCGGTACTTGTAGATGAAGCGGAACCAGAAATTCAGAAAATTATCCTTGATGCCATATTTCACGTTGCGGCTGTTGGGCGCGGCCAGATAGGGCCGGTAACGGTACAGGAGGTCGTAAGTGTTCTCGAGCTTGTCCAGATAGCCGCCGGCTTCAATACCGGTGTACGACTTGATTTCGCCCCGCTCATTATAGCCCGAGGCTATAGCGGACAGAATCGAGAAATAGTTGCCGTAATCCTTGCCGAACTCGTCAGAGAGCAGCTCCTTGCCCTCATCGATGAAATAGGAACCATAGGACAACACATGTTCAATGATGCCTTCTTTCGTGAACGCCCCCGCCTCCACGAGCTGTTCGACATACTTGGCGACACCGCCTGTCACCATGAAGAAGGCCAAAAGATCATCGGGCTTGAAGTCAGGCCTGTTGTCGCGCATGATTTCCACGAGCGTCTTCAGCGGGAAGGCTCTCAGGCGCATGCGGGAGGTGGCGCGTCCATAGAGAGGTTCCTTGCGGTCATCGAAAATCTTGGTCATCATGGAGTAGAGGGATCCGCAGATAATCAGATTCAGCCTGGCTTCATCTTTATTTGAGTCCCAGATATTCTGCATCTCGCTGAAGAAAGCTTCATTGACATATTTGAAATTCTGGAATTCATCAAACACGAGCGTGAAGTGCCTCCGCTTGGCAATCTGCATGATGGTGGTGAAAAGGCGCGCCATGCTCGTGAACTCGCCGAGTTCCTCGCCGGTCTTTTCGCGCACCGTTTCGGCCAGTTCCTTGCATAGCAAAGTTTCGCTTTTGCGGGCCACAAAAAAGTATATCATCTCGTCCGCTCCGTATGCGTGCTTGATCAGCGTGGTCTTTCCGATGCGGCGGCGCCCAGTGATGACAGTCATCTGCGCGTAAGACCTGGAGGTTTCCTCTATCTTGCGCAGGGTGAGTGTCTCTATTTCCCTGTCGTAGAATTTCATGATAATGCAACAGCGGTTACTGTAACCGCTGTTGCAAAATTAATGATAATTCTTGAGACGGCCAAACTTGGGACAGCTCCCACAGAGGTAAATATCTCACGCATAGTGCGCGGAGTGCGCAGAGGGAGGAGAGCGGGAATTTGGCACGTCCCGGCTATTTTCATTTGCGGGTGAGGTGGACCACATCTAGGAATGGGTCAGTGACTGTCATGGTATTTATGGTTTGAGTTAGTCATGACGCAGAAGCCGGAGCGGCTTTCCGCTGCAAACTTAATCAAAGCAATTTAGATAGGCAAGTTTTAGCTTGCAAACCGTGCCGAAGAGTGCCGTGGCGTGACTTGGCGCGCGGCCCCCATGCGTAAAACAGGCATTATTTCACCACTACCTTTTTAGCGGTCTTGCCCTGGCGCATCACATAGATGCCAGCGGGGAGTGCCTCGAGGTCTGCCCCGGCAGGAACGCCGTTAAGGTCATAGACCTCGTAAGGGAGGGCAGGGTCAATGTCAGCCGGGATTTCCTCTATGCCGCTGAATTCATAGACCTTGATTTTTGAGAAATTTTTCCAGGGCTCAATCCCTTTGGCCTTCTTCTCCCCCTCCTCGGGCATGTACAGCGTGGCCCGCTTGTATGTGTCAGCGGAGAATATATTCTTCTCTCCCGAGATAGGATTGTTACTGCCATAATAAACAGAAGATAGCTTTTGGCAACCTATGAAAGCACTGTCTCCCAGATATGTGACAGATTGTGGAATGCTAACAGTTTCAAGACCTGTGCAACTTGCGAAGGCCCAGTCTCTGAGTGATGTGACAGATGCAGGAATGACCATCTTGGTCAGACTGTAACATTTCCAAAAAGCGTATCCCATTATTTCAGTCACGGATTCCGGAATTATCACTGAGGCTAACCTTTCGCAGTCTGCGAAAGTGAGCATTTCAATCTTGCAGACTGATGGTGGAATGGCTACCGCGGTTAAATTGGTGCAGTACCTGAAGGCTTCTATGCCAATTTTTGTTACTGACTTCCCAATAGTCACAGAGGAAATTCCTCTACATTCCCTAAAAGCGTAGGCCCCTATTTCTATGATGGATTCTGGGAGAATTAATGAGGTCAGATTCTCACAAGCGTAGAAAGCATGGTCACCGATTGAAATGACAGATTCCGGGATGGTGACTGAGGTCATGCCGGTGCAGTTGTAGAATGCATAGTCGCAGATGGAGGTGACAGTGCCGGGAATTATCACATCTTTAACTTCTTTCCCTCCTATGAATAATTTTTGGGTATAGCATAAGGGATTGCATCCTCCATCTTCAAATGTCATGCCGCATAGTGCCTCTACACTTGTAAATTCTGCATAAGAGAGACTTTTGCATCCCCCGAAAGCGCAACCAGTGATTTTTACACCGGTTCCAAGGAATGAAATAGAGGTAAGTCTCTTGCATTCAGCGAAAGCTTGGAAGTTTATTTCCTGTACGGATGCCGGTATACACACTGATGTCAGACCTTCACATGCGTAGAACGCATAAGAGCCGATTATGGTGACAGATTCCGGGATGGTGACTGAGGTCATGCCGGTGCAGTTGTCGAATGCAAAGTCGCAGATGGAGGTGACAGTGCCGGGAATTACCACATCTTTAACTTCCTTCCCCCCTATGTATAATTTACGCGCATACCGTAAGGGATTAGCGTCTCGACTGCTAAATTTAATGCCGCACAAAGACTCTATGCTTGCGAACTCAGCGTGAGTGAGACCTTTACAATGCCCAAAAGCATCACCATCGATGCGTTTGACTGATTCCGGAATCGAAACTGAGGAAAGATTTGTGCATTCCATGAAAGCATGTGCACCTATCTTGGTTATAGATCCTGAAATCTCTACTGAGGTCAGTCCGTTGCAGTTGTGGAAACTGTTGGAACCTATTTCGATTACAGCATATGACGTGGATCCATCATGAACTTGTAAGGGAATAGCGAGGCTGCCACAAACCTCGTTTCCGGGAGTGTCGCCTTTTCCCTCTTTTGTTTTGACAGTCTTTGCTGTCTCGCTGATGACGGTGTAGGTCAGCGTCTGACCTTTGTAGGTGTACGCGAAGTCGCGGGCCAGGGAGGGGAGGGCCATTAGCGCGAGTGCGAACATTAGCAGAAGTTTTTTCATTGCTTATATGGGTTAGTGTGTTGGGTTCCGATAGTCAGATGGAATCTCCGTGCCGCCACAAGGCCCATGTATTGGCAACTGAATTATTATAAAAATGAAAAGCGTGAGCCTAATACCTATTGTCCGTCCCAAACTACGAGGCTCTGGTACTGCCCATCTCAGTGGAACGGACAACGCAGAAGCCTCACGCGGGAATATGTATCGCACTCAGCCCGGCATGACACTCCCGTGCCGCCGCAGCTGATGGGCATACAATCCTTATGGGCATCTATCGTTGTCTCCTTCTTGACTGAGATTGAAATTTACCAGATTTCGTAGTATCAAGAACGAGCGTCAGATAAACGCTTCTAAAATATGTAGGTACGTCCGCTCTAAAAGTCAGACGCATCTGCATCCCGCCCACTTGACCCCGAACCGGGGCTTCTGCAAAACGGTTTGCGAGCGCAAAGTTAATAAAAGTTTTTCATTTTCCAAAAATATCTTGAAAAATATAGAATTGAACTTGAGAATTAGGGGAATAATCTGAGGGGAAGTTTCCGGATAATTGCTTATTTGATAATTTTTTGTTATATTTGCAAGCATAAAGTCTTACGATATGGCATTACCAATAGCATCCATCCCGATTCTTGAGGGAGAAGTAGCACGTCAATTCGAGATAGAGGCTCAGGCCAACTTGCAAAGAAATCTCAATCGCACGGAACAAGAGATCACAGCCGAGGCAGAAGCCCTTGAAAAGGGATTTGCCAAGCTCCGCCGCATATTGGACAAAGCACACTTGGGAGGCAAATGAGTTTTCTTGAGGATAATTGCACTTTATTTCCACTCACATCCCCGGCGGAAATAGGCGGCTTTTCTTGTGGAGATTCAGATTTGGACGAATTCTTCACAAGGGATTGCTTTGCATTTTATGAAAAAAATGATTTTAAAGTGGTTTTCAGCTCAGAACAGCAGGAGAAAGAATACAGGCGATTGAGCGAGGAGGCAGTGTTGAGTACGCGTCTGATGTTCTATGATTTGATGAGAACGGCTGAGGACTATATCGAAGCTAAATCTAAGAATAATAATTGAAATGATATGTACTAGGCTTGCGAAGGATTTTTGGGGGATTATTTGCGGGGGCGGGTTAACAAACGGGGGGGCGGGGGCGTTATATGGGCATGAAAACTATGAAAGGACTCCATTTCGCCGGGTGCGCTGCGCTGGTCGCGATTGCGCTTGGCCTGCCTTTGACTGCTGTCGGTACTTCGGCTGACTCTTCTGAGATGGCTGATGCGTCTTCATCTGCTGCA
Source organism: uncultured Sangeribacter sp. (assembly GCA_964637105.1). Taxonomy (GTDB): domain Bacteria; phylum Bacteroidota; class Bacteroidia; order Bacteroidales; family Muribaculaceae; genus Lepagella. The sequence goes on from CAZWVY010000012.1 coordinate 4,929, forward strand.
GGCGTCTCTGCGACGGCACACGCGGCTCCGGCTGAGAAGCATGCGGTCAAGAAACTGCTGCTCGTGGGCGACAGCATGACGGGCTGGATGGGCGAGCGCCTCGAGGCTTACGGCCGCGAGAACGGCTTTGAGGTGGCTACGGTGGTCTGGGACGGCAGCACGATAAAGAAGTGGGGCGATTCAGCTTCGCGCCTGAAATCTTTCATCGCCAAGGAACAGCCGGATGCTGTGATGGTGTCGCTGGGTCTCAATGAGCTGCTCGAGAAAAATCCTGCGGCCCGCTATTCGTCAAGCATGGCCGCCATCAAGGGGGCCGTCGGCGACCTTCCGATGGTATGGATCGGGCCTCCGTCATGGCCCGGCAAGCCGGGGGGCGACACGCTTAATGCCTGGCTGGAGAAGGAGATGGGCGAGAGCCGCTTTTTCCGCAGCAGCGGCCTGACCCTGGGGCGCCAGAGCAAGACCAACCCGCATCCCTCGCGCGAGGGCATGAGCAAATGGGTGGATGCTATCGTGGAGTGGATTCCCGCACACAGCGAGCTTTCCTTCCCGGGGCTGCGCAAGCCTGCAGGACAGCAGATGGTGCGCGGCAAGAGCTTCACTTACCGCAAGATGCGGGAGTCGCTATAGTAACTTTCGTCAGAAGAAAAGATATGCGAAAATGACTGCTGCCACGGCCCCTGTCAGGTCAGCCAAGAGTGCGTAGCCGGCGGCATAGCGCGTGCGGCTCACGCCGACTGAGCCGAAATATACAGCCAAGATGTAGAAGGTTGTGTCGGTGCTTCCCCTCACCACCCCCGCCAGGCGGCTCACAAATGCGTCAGGACCCTCGGCTTTCATGACATCGAGCATCATGGCGCAGCTGCCGCTCCCGCTGAGCGGTTTCATGAGCATTGTCGGAAGGGCCCCGACCCACCGGGTGTCGCACCCGGTGCGCGCCACGAGCCACTCCACGCCGTCTGTCAGGGCAGTCAGCGCCCCGGAGGCGCGGAACATCCCTATTGCCACTAATATTGCCACGAGGTAGGGTATTATCATGACTGCGGTTTTGAACCCCTCCTTGGCTCCCTCAATGAATACGTCATAGACCCTCAGCCTCTTTCGCATCCCCATCGCAAGGAAGGCTATTATGACCGAAAACAGTATGAAATTGGCTGCGAAGGAGGAGTAGGTCTCCACCTTGTCAGAGGGGAGGGAGGAGAAGAACCAGGCCACACCTCCCACGAAAGCCGCTATGCCGGCCAGCCAGCTCCATAGCACGGCATCCATGCGTATGCGCTGCTTCAGGCAGAGGGCGATAAGTCCGACTAGGGTCGCCACAGCGGTGGCCATGAGTATGGGGAGGAACACATCCGTGGGATTGGACGCGCCCCCCTGCGCGCGATACATCATGATGCTCACCGGTATCAGGCACAGGCCCGAGCTGTTGAGCACGAGAAACATTATCATCGCATCCGTAGCCGTATCCTTATTCTTGTTGAGGCTCTGCATCTCCTGCATGGCCCGCAGGCCCATAGGGGTAGCGGCGTTGTCGAGCCCGAGCATGTTGGCCGATACATTCATGAATATGGCCCCCATTGCAGGGTGGCCCTTAGGTATGCCGGGGAAGAGGCGGGAGAAGAGAGGGGCCACGAGTCGGCCCATCGCCTCTATGGCTCCGGCGCGCTCGCCGATTTTCATAAGGCCCATCCACAGTGTCAGCACGCCGGTGAGGCCTAGGGAAATCTCGAATGCGAAAGCGGCCTGGGAGAAGGAGGCGTTCATTATCTCGGTCCAGATGGCCGTACCCCCTCCCGTGAGAGAGACTCCGGCAGCCATCAGGAAGGAAATTACGAAGAAGGCAATCCAGATATAGTTTAGGATCATGGGCGCTTAGGGGTTAGGAGTTAGGAGTTAGGAGGGAGTAGTGAGGAGTGAGGAGTTAGGGGTTAGGGGAGGATTTTCAAATCTCTGTCTACTTCGAGGCGGAGGGTGGCGAGGCGGTCGAACGCTGTCATTTCATGCGAGATGAGGATGACGGTGGTCTTCCGGGCTATCCTCTCCATGAGGTCGTAGATGCGGTGCTCAAACTGCTTGTCGACATAGCTGAGGGGTTCGTCAAGGGCGAGCAGCTCGGGCCGGCAGACGAGTGCGCGGGCCAGGAGGGTGCGCTGCAGCTGCCCTCCGCTCAGGTCGCCTACGGGACGGTCGAGGTAGGGCTCTATGCCTGTCATCTCGACCACCTCCCGGAAACGGCTCTCGGCATCATCGGGCAGGCGGCCGAGCAATCCGGAAATCATCCCGGTCCTGACGGCCTCCGAGGCTGTGATAGGAAAGCGCGTATCTATGCCTGACTTCTGGGGGAGGTAGCCAATGCGGAGCCGCTTGACGCGTCGCCCGTCGGGGGCGAAGTACTCCACCTTGCCGCGCAGCGGGCGCAGCAGCCCGAGCATGACGCGCATCAGAGAGGTCTTGCCGCCGCCGTTGGGCCCTGTGATTGTCACAAAAGCGCCCCTGCTGATTGAGAGGGAGACATCTCTGAGCAATGGCCGGGCTGCGTCATAACCCACCGTGATATGCTTCAATTCAAGAATGTTTGGCATCTTTCAATGGCGTTTGTCAGTCATTTTATACGCGCGCTGCCCTGCGCTCCTATCGCCCGGGCTATGCTGAGCAGCGACTCCTCCCAATCCTCGGAGTTGAGCGACACTGTGAGCAGCGGAATCCTCAGGCTCCCGGAAAGCTCGCGGGCTCTGGCAGGGTCCTGGCTCGTCTCTGCTATCAGAACCCTGGCCCCCATCGCCTCCCGTACGCGAGCGGCATACTCCTTGGGGGACTCCTCCGTCCCTTTGCGTCCCAACGGAATCTGGTGAAGCCCGTACCGGTCGGCGAAATAGCTCAAGGAGGGGTGCATCATCACGAAAGAGGCTCCCTCGCTACCGCTGAGGAGGACTTTGAGTGTGTCGTCAAGCTGCTCCATCCGCACGGCTATGGAGTCGGCGCGGCGATTGTATTGGTCAGCATTGCGCGGATCTATCTCTGCCATCGCCTTGGCCACATTGATAACCACTGCCTGCATGTTGGCCGGAGTCGTGGCTATGTGCGGGTCGCTTTCGGCTGCTCCGTCATGGGAGTGGCTTGAAGCCGGCTCATCATGGCTGTGGCCATGATGAGGGCCGTGTGAATGGTCATGCGTGCCCGAAAGCCTGGGTATCCCCTCTGCCGCATCGACGGTCCTGAGGTCCGGGAAATTGGCGCTGACCGTTTTTTGCAGATTGCTTTCAAACCCGGGTGAGCCGAAAGTGAAGAGGGCCCGGGAATCGGCCAGTCCCTTCATGGTGGCGAGTGTCGGCTCGTAGGTCTCGGGGTCCGCTCCGTCGGGAAGGAGAGTCTGCACCTCCCATCCGGGGCCCGCCACTGCCTTGACAGCCCACGCTATGGGAGGGGCCGTCGCGGTCAGCATCCGCTCCTCACCGCCATGCCTTGCGCATCCTCCCGCGATCAGGAGAATGGCCACAAACAGCATAAGCCTCGCGGCTATCAGGCCGCGAGGTGATATGTGTGTGAGTGCCGATGCTTGGGAGCCGGTCATGGCATGATGACGCTTCGGGGCAGGTTTCAGATTTTGCGGATGCCCATTATCTCCTTGACATCCTTGAGGGTATCGGCTGCGTATGCGCGCGCCCTTTCGGCGCCTTGGGCCACAACCTTCGAGAGATACTCGTCATTGTCGCGGATGTCAATGATGCGCTGGCGGATGGGGGCCACGATAGTTTCCAGGTCTGCTGCCAGCTGCTTCTTCATATCGCCGTAGCGGATGGAGCAGTCAGCGTATGCATCGCGGTAGTGGGCCACAACCTCCGGAGCGGAAGCGAGCTCCATGAGGGTGAAGAGGTTCTCCACGGGCTGCGACACAGGCTGGTTGGGCACCTTGGGCCCCTCGTCGGTCACGGCGCGCATCACCTTCTTGCGGAGCGTCTTCTCATCATCGCCCAGGTAGAGGCAGTTGCCCTCGCTCTTGCCCATCTTGCCCGAGCCGTCCAGACCGGGCACCTTGATGGCCTGCGAGCCGAAATTGAAGTTGACAGGCTCGCCGAAATAATCCACTCCATAGAATGAATTGAATCTGCGGGCGAACCGGCGGGTCAGCTCGAGGTGCTGCTCCTGGTCCTTGCCCACAGGCACATAGTCGGCCTTGTGTATGAGTATATCTACGGCCATGAGGGTAGGATAGGTCAGCAGGCCGGCGTTCACGCGGCCGTTGTTGGAGGAATTGCCGATGATGTCCTTCTCAATCTCCTCGCCGTCGCCGGTCAGGCCGAGGGCCTTGCGGGCCTTATCCTTGAAGGAGGCGGTGCGCATCAGCTCGCCGATGCCGACATGCATATTGAGCAGCAGGTACATCTCCGATATTTCGGGCACATCGCTCTGGACATATATTGTGTTCTTTTCCGGGTCAAGGCCTGCGGCGATGTATTCGGCCAGCACGGCCTTCACGCTCTCATGCAGCGCTTTGGGGTCAGGGTTGGTGGTCAGGGCGTGGAGGTCGGCTATGAAATAGCGGGTGTCATAGTCGTCCTGCATCCTGACGAAATTCCGCAGCGCTCCGAAATAGTTGCCTAAATGGAGGTTGCCGGTTGACCGGATTCCGGAGACCACGATTTTCTTCTTATCGTCCTTCTTGGTGTTATCTTCTTGCATAGTATTTGATTTTTTCTGATTTTTCGTGATGGAATCTGAATGTGGCGGTGCCGCGCGTCTGTCACCATCCGTAATGATAGAGGGCGGCTCCGTCGGTGCGGGCGCGCTCCAGCCTTAGGCGCAGCCCCTCGCCGTCAGGATCGGGGGAGCCGTCGGGGCCGTCGGGAAAGGCCTGGTCAAGAAACAGCGAGGCCTGGTCCAGATGTTTGGCCAGCGAGGAGCGGTAGGACAGGCGGCGCCATTTGGTGTCGAGCCACCGTATCTGTGTCTCAGCCACATGTATGAGCAGGTCGGCCACCGGGATGCGGTCATAGACCATAGTGGTGAAATTTTTCACCAAAGCGTTGAGGTCGGTCAGCGAGGGGCGGCGGCGCGGACGGTCGGGTGAGGTGAAGAAAATCTTCTCCACCTGCTGCCGGGCCTTCTCAAGGGCCTTTCCGGAGTCGGGATCGAGCCAGAACTCCAGGTATTCCTTCGCTTCCTTGCGGGCATCATAGAGCTCCAGCACCATTTCAGCTATCTGGGGCGCGGTCATGTCCTGCAGGGCCTTCTTCAGTTTCGCTTTGCTCATTCAGTTTCGCTTTTCGTTTATCCGGGCCGTCCGGAGCTTTGCTCGGGTCGCTCACTGCAGCCGCGCCGGGGCCGACTCACGGTTCATGCGGTCGAGGGCGGTCACGGCAAAACGCAGCTCTTTGGCTTCCTCAGCTGTATCGGCCACCTTCACGCGCGAATGGGGAGTGAGGAGCGTCAGCGTCCCGGGAGTCTCTATGTCAGCCTCCTCATCGGGGAAGAAAATGTAGACTCCATATCTTATAACGTCTTCGGGGGCCGCAGCGTTCGTCACCTTATGCCCGGGCTTCACGCCGGCAGGGAGGGCCTTGAGCTGGCCGGGGACTGTCGGAGCCGGAGTCCAGGAGAGCCATACGCCATCCTTGGCCTCCTCCAGTTTCAGCCCCTTCGGGGGAGCGGGGCGCCTCGATTGGTCGCCCCACGCCGGTGGAAGGGCCGGGTGGCTCTGGTAATTGAGGGCCAGCGAGTCGAGCACACCCTTGTAGTTGTCGGTCACCCAATAGCCGTGCCACCACACATTGCCCTTGACATTGGGAAGGGCACGAGACAATTCTACCTTGGTGCCGAGCTCGTTGGGACGCTTGGCCTTGGGGTCGGCGTTGTCCATGGTGCGCTTAGTGTCCTGGCCGATATAGAGCTGCACCTTGGGGTTGACGTTGTCGTTCCACCAGTGTGCGAGATGACGGCTCGGCGCAGCCTTCATGTCGAGAGTCCAGTAGAGCTGCGGAGCCAGATAGTCCACCCATCCCTTGTCGGCCCACAGGAGCACATCGGCATAGAGGTCGTCATAATTCTGCAGGCCGCTCGAATTGGAACCCCGCGGGTCGGAAGACTTGTTGCGCCAGATGCCGAAAGGCGACACGCCGAAGCGCACCCAGGGCTTGGTCTTGCGGATGGTCTTGTGGAGGTCTTCAATGAGCAGGTCCACATTATGGCGGCGCCAGTCGTTGCGAGCCATGTTTCCGCCGAAGCGGTCATAGCTCAGATTATCGTTCTGGAACTTCTGGCCATTGGCCGGATAGGGGTAGAAATAGTCGTCGATGTGGATAGCGTCGACATCATATCGGCGGGTGATGTCCTCTACGACCTCGCAGATGTATTCGCGGTTTTCGGGATAGGCGGGGTCGAAGAAGGTCTGTCCGTTGAATTTCACGAACCTCTCTGGATGCTTGCGCGAGATATGGTCAAGGGGAAGTGTCTCCTTGGCATTGGAGGTGACGCGGTAGGGGTTGAGCCATGCATGAAACTCCATGCCGCGCTCGTGGGCCTCGCGGATAGTGAATTCCATCGGGTCCCACGCCTCAGCGGGGGCTTTGCCGCGCTTTCCGGCAAGCCAGGTTGTCCAAGGTTCTATGTCCGACTCATACATCGCGTCGGCCGTAGGGCGCACCTGGAAAATGACGGCATTGCAGCCCGCCTCCTTCAGGCGGTCAAGCTGCCGGCGGATATACTCCTTGTTTTGCGCGGTGGTCTTGCTTTGATACTGTGACTGCCCAATGATATGGAGCCACGCGCCGCGGAACTCCCTTTTCGGGGAGTCCGCGGCGTATGACGCGGCGAAGGCCGCGAGTAGCAAAGTGCAAATTATCAGCAGCTTTTTCATTAATTGCTGTGTGAGATAAGGGATTTACTTAAGGGCTTTGAGGGCAGACTCAATAGCTGCGATCTTCTCCTTGGCATCAGACTGCTTCTTGCGCTCCAGGGCTACGACGGCCTCGGGGGCGTTTGCCACGAAACGCTCGTTGGCGAGCTTCTTCTCGACTCCGGCCAGGAAGCCCGTGTAGCGCTTCAGGTCAGCCTCGAGTTTGGCTATCTCCGCCTCCACATCGATGCTCCCTTCGAGAGGTATGGAGTATTCCACGGCCCCGGCGATGAACGAGGCGGCTGTGGGCGATTTCTCTTCCACTGCCTCGATGCTTTCGATATTGCCCATCTTGGAGATTATGGCGTCCAGATAGGGGTCATGGGCCCCCTTGACGTTGAGGCTGAGGGCCTCTTTGTTGAGTATCTGGCGCTGCTTGCGGATGGTGCGGATGCCGGCGACGACCTCCTTGAGGTGCTCGAAGCGGTCGAGGACCTTGCGGTCAACCTCACCCGGGGCGGGGAGCTGCGCGTACATTATGCTCTCTCCGTCGCGGCGCTCATAGAGATGCTGCCAGAGCTCCTCGGTGATGAAGGGCATGAAGGGGTGGAGCATCTTGAGCAGAGTGTCGAAGAAGCAGAGTGTCGCATCGTAAGTGGCGCGGTCCATGGGTGAGCCGTAGGCGGGCTTTACCACCTCAAGATACCAGGAGGAGAACTCGTCCCAGAAGAGGCGGTAGAGAGCCATGAGGGCTTCCGAGATACGGTACTTGCCCATGAGGCCCTCCATTTCGGCGAGGGTGTCGGAGAGTCGGGCTCCGAACCATTCCACAGCCAGGTGCGAAGCCTCGGGTGTGGCAGTGTCGGCCACCTCCCATCCCTTGACGAGGCGGAAAGCGTTCCAGATCTTGTTGCAGAAATTGCGTCCCTGCTCCACGAGTGCGTCATCATACATGATGTCATGCCCGGCGGGGGCGGCCAGCATGAGGCCCATGCGCACGCCGTCGGCGCCGAAGCGGTCGATCAGGTCGAGAGGGTCGGGAGAGTTGCCCAGCGACTTCGACATCTTGCGGCCGATCTTGTCGCGCACGATGCCGGTGAAGTAGACATTATCAAAGGGCTGCTTGCCGACATACTCATATCCGGCCATGATCATGCGGGCCACCCAGAAGAATATGATGTCGGGCCCGGTGACGAGCGTCGCCGTGGGATAGTAATAGTCTATCTCGGGATTGCCGGGGTTGTTGATGCCGTCGAATAGGGTGATGGGCCACAGCCAGGAGGAGAACCAGGTGTCGAGCGCTCCGGGGTCCTGCGTCAGGGCCTCCATGGGCATGTCGGGGTTGCCGGTCGCCTCGCGGGCCTTCTCCAAGGCCTTCTCGGGAGTCGGAGCGACAACGAAGGCCTCCTCGCCTGTGCCGTTGTCGTAGAAGTAGGCCGGTATGCGGTGTCCCCACCAGAGCTGGCGGCTGATGCACCAGTCCTTGATGTTCTCCAGCCACACGCGGTACGTGTTCTTATACTTCTCGGGCACGAAGCGGATGATGTCGTCCATGACGGGAGCGAGCGACATTTTTGCGAAATGCTCCATGCGCACGAACCACTGCAGGGAGAGGCGCGGCTCGATGGGCACCTTGGTGCGCTCGGAGAGGCCGACATTGTTGACGTAATCCTCCACCTTCTCGAGCAGTCCGGCCTCGGCGAGGTCTTTGGAGATGGCCTTGCGGCAGTCGAAGCGGTCCATGCCGACATACATGCCGGCCACCTCGGCGATAGTGCCATCCTCGTTGAGCATGTCGATGGTGTCGAGATTGTGGGTCTTGCCGAGCTCGTAGTCGTTCTTGTCATGCGCCGGAGTCACCTTGAGGCATCCGGTGCCGAAATCGATCTCCACATAGCGGTCTTCGATCACCGGTATGTCGCGGCCCACGAGGGGCACTATCACGCGGCGCCCCTTAAGCCATGCGTTCTTGGGATCCTTGGGATTGATGCACATGGCTGTGTCGCCCATGATGGTCTCGGGGCGGGTGGTGGCCACGACTGCGTAATGGCGGCCGTCGGCATCGGTGTGGACCACGCTCCCCTCGGGGGCGTCGAGCGACGCGGGCTCCTCGGCAAGGTAATACTTCAAATAGTAGAGCTTGGACTGCTCCTCCTCGAAGAATACCTCGTCATCGGAGATGGCGGTACGGTTCTGCGGGTCCCAGTTGACCATCCGCAGACCGCGGTAGATGAGTCCCTTGTCATAGAGGTCGCAGAATACTTTTGTCACGGCCTCGGAGCGGGAGGCATCCATTGTGAAGGCGGTGCGCTCCCAGTCGCAAGAGGCGCCGAGCTTGCGGAGCTGCTGCAGGATGATGCCTCCATGCTTCTCGGTCCATTCCCAGGCGTGCTTGAGAAACTCCTCGCGGGTGAGGTCGGTCTTCTTGATGCCCTCCTCGGCCAATTTCGCAATCACCTTTGTCTCGGTGGAGATTGAGGCATGGTCAGTGCCGGGCACCCAGAGGGCGTTCTTGCCCTGCATGCGGGCGCGGCGCACGAGGATATCCTGGATAGTATTGTTGAGCATGTGGCCCATGTGAAGGACGCCCGTCACATTCGGCGGCGGGATTACGATGCAGTAGGGTTCGCGGCCATCGGGCTCGGAATGAAACAGGCCGTGTTCCATCCAGTAGGCGTACCATTTGTCTTCAACCTCTGCGGGATTGTATTTGGGAGCTAAATCTAACATGACTTATATTGAGTGGCTTTTATTGATTTTGCTTTGGGGGTGATTTATTTCGATTGCTTATTCTCTACGCCTATGCCGAAAAGGGCGTAGTCATAGAAGACCGGATCATCGGGCCGGAACTTACGCAGGGCCCCGGTGATGAGCTCGACCGAGCGGCGGTCGGCGGCCTTGCGGTCGAGCAGGCCCAGGTCGCGGGCGGTATTGCCCACGTGCACATCGAGCGGGATATATAGCCGGCTTTTCGGGATTGATTTCCATACGCCGATGTCCACGATGCCGTCATCGCGCACCAGCCAGCGCAGGGCCATGTTGACGCGCTTGAGCGCGGTGGTCTTCATGTTGCCGGGGAGGGCTCGGGTGCAGCCTGTCCCCCCGTTGGCATCCGCGCAAATCCGGTTGAGCCTGTCCACCAGCAGCCACGCGGGGGCCTCGTCGTCGCTGCATCCTATGGCGGCGGCGAAGGCGTCGAGCGACCCGTAGCGGGCATATACCTCCCTGAGGCCCCGCAGCAGGTGGCTGAGATGCTGCGAGAAGAGGGTGCGGTGGATATTGAGGCCCTCGGGGAGGTTCTCATATCCGCGGTCCATGACATACTTGTACGGCTGATGGTCCATGAGGCCAAGAAGCCGGTCTGCGTCGCGGCAGATCATGCGGCGGTTGCCCCATGCGATGATGGCCGAGAGGAGGGCGGCGATCTCGATGTCGGGGAGGCTCTCGAAGCGGCGGGGGAACTGCACGGGGTCGTCGGCTATGAAAGCCGGCGAGTTGATGCGGGTCGCTTCGCGGTCGAGGAGGTCTTTGAGGTCGTTATCGGTCATCGCTTCGGGTGGTCAATTCTTATCGTGGGTCTTTAATGCGCTGTCAATTCTTGATTGCGGGTCTTTAATGCGCTGTCAATTTTTCAGCACTGTTTTGATGGTGCGCGAGAGGGTGGAGTCGTAGGGGGCTGCGAGCTCCGGTCGCCCTTCTCTCTGATAGTCTACGCGGGCGGAGTCTTTGAGCTCCTGGACGGCCTCGGCTCTGGAGAGGGAGTCGGGCCACGGGCGGTTGATGATCTCGCGGGCGTCATTGCGGGCGCGGATGCGGGCGCTGTCGGCCGGCGAGGCGCCTGGAGCGCCTCCGCATCCCGCCAGGAGGAGCAGGGCTCCCACTCCCGCCATCAGTACATTTCGTTCCACCACCTGGGATCGTCCTGGAGGTATTTGGCAAACCAGGCCATGATGGTCGCCTGCCATACCTTGCGTTTGTCATATTCGGTCACTACGTGGTTGGCTCCCTCTACGGTCACCAGCTCCACATCGCGGCCCAGTATCTTCAGGGCGTTGTAGATCTGAATGCTCTCGCCGATGGGCACGTTGGTGTCGACTGTGCCGTGAAGGAGGAGGAGGGGAGTGTGGATCTTGTCGGCATTGAAGAGCGAGCCGTGCTTGGTGAAGAGCTCCGGATTCGTCCAAGGATAGGATTCGGCAGCCGCTACGGCGTTGTAGCTGTAGCCCCAGAAGCCTTCGCCCCAGTAGGAGGTGACGTCTGAGATGCCGGCATGCGAGACGGCAGCTGCGAAGATGTCGGTCTTGGTCTGGAGCAGCTGGGTCATGAAACCGCCGTAGGAGGCTCCGAGACATCCGATTTTCTTGCGGTCAACGAAGGGATGCGCATCACAGAATTTCTTGACGCCTTCGATGATGTCGTCTGCTGTATAGTCGCCCCATGCGTTGACGTGGCGCGCTGAGAATTCCTGGCCGTATCCTGTGGCTCCCGAGGGATTGATGGTGTAGACCACATAATCTCTCGACGCGAACATTTGAGGCGTGTAGGGATGATTCATGCTGACTTCCGAGGGGGAAGTGCCGCCATAGTAGTAGACTATCAGGGGATATTTCTTATCCGGGTCGAAGTCGGGCGGGAGGGTTATCGTGCCGTCAATCTCCGTGCCGTCGCGCGAGATAAACTTCCAGGGCTCCCATTTTCCGAAATCGAGTGTGGAGGTCAGCTGCGCGATAGGGTCGTCAATGGTCCGGGCTTCGCCGCTCTTGAGATCGAGCAGCGACACGCGGCCGGCGTATTCGTAGCTCTGTCCGGTGGCCGATACCCAGCGGTTTTCCTCATTGCCTATGGAGAAGTTGCGGGCGTTGTCGACAGTCAGGTTATGGCGCGTGATCTTGCCCGAGCGCGGATTGAGCGAGAACAGATGGATATAGAATCCCTCTTCCCCGAGGAAGTAGATCTGATTGCTCGCGGCATTCCACACAGGGACTCCGGTGAGGGAGGGGTCGAAGTCGAGAGTCACCGCACGCGGGGTGCGGGTGGCGATGTCGAAGATATATCCCTGGATGTCGAAGTCATTGGCTATGGGATGGTCTCCGCAGTTCTTGCCTAAATTATCGAAGCACGAGGGGCCTCCGGTGAGGAAGAGCTGCTTGCCGTCAGGGGAGTAGACGGCCCCTGAGAGGGAGGTAAGGCCTTTGGCGAGCGTATCGGTCTTGAGAGTGTTGACATCCATCTCGATGAGGTCATTGAGATAGAAGGGATACTGCGAGGGGGTATGACGCGAGGTCATGTAGATGATGCGCTTCGAGTCGGGGGAGATGTCTTCGAGCCCTGTGGTCGGGCCTCCGTAGGTGAGCGGACGTGCTACGCCCTCCTTGAGGTCGTACTTCACAAGATAGTAGCGGTCGCGGTTGTCGGGCTGGCGGTCATCCGGATTATCGATGCGGCGCATGATGCCTTCGGGCTTCTCGCCTTTCACCCGGTCATAGTAGATTACATACTTCCCGTCAGGCGCAAATGATATCCCGTCATCGGGAAGGGCTTCCGCCAGGAGTGTGCGCTTCAGGGTGCGGGGGTCGAGCGTGAAGAGGTCGTAGCGGTCGTCCCTGGATTCAGTGAAGGCTATCATCGAGCCCTTGGGCATCCACTGCGCCGACGAGGGTATGTTGGAGGCAATGAGCTTCTGGGTAGCCGTCTCGCGCAGTTCGGACCAGGTGTGGCGTTTCTCGCTGTCATACATCTCTGTGAAATCGACGATGATGTATTTACCGTCAGGAGAGAGGTGTGACGAGGATGCGCGGGCGCCCAGCGATACGGTCTCTACGCGCATGCGGTCGCGCAGGCCGGGCCCTTCGAGGAGGGTGATGGTGTCGTAGCCCTCCTCAGGCACGAAAGTGAGCCTGAACTTCGGTTCGGCCTTGTCATCAGCCAAGGAGAGAATGCTGACTTGAATGTCTGCCGTCTGCTCCGGCTTGAGGGTCAGGGAGGCCGTCGAGGGGCTCATCACCGAATCGGAGGACTCGTTTGAGATGATCTTCTGTCCGTCGAGGAGCACATTGGCGCGGGCGTTGGTCTCCAGTTTCAGGGTGCCTTTGGCAAACCGCTCGGGCCTCATGCGCGTGAAGAGCGTGTGGAGGCGTGCCCCCTCGGCCGGGCGGCTGAGGGTAAGCGTGCTGTCGGTGTCTGGCAGGACAGTGGTCCAGTCCTGCGACATTGTCTGCGCGAGGGTAGCCGCGCGCCGGGATCCGAGCAGATCCATTATCTTGAACTCATTGGCGGGGCCGGTGGCGGAGTCGGCGCGGGCCGGAAGAGGGAAGTCGGAATGCTTGGCAACGCGCCACTGTGTGAAGGAGGAGGCGGCTGCAGCAAGCGAGGCCGCCGACAGTGCGGCCACCGCTGTGAGCGAAATGAGGACCGGAGTTTTCATGGTGAGGGTCAGTAAGGAGTTTCGTAGCCTTCAATAGCCTTGAGGCGGAGGTCGAAAATGAGTGTTGAATAGGGTGAGATGGAGCCGGAGCCGTATGCGCCATACCCGGCGGTCCAGGGGATGACCACTGTGGCGTGGTCGCCCACGTGCATCTCGGTCAGCGCGTGCCAGAAGCCCACGATGTTGTTGCACGGGCGCGTGCGGTAGATGCTGTCGCGCTTGGCCCATGAGGAGTCAATGAGCTTGCCGTTTATGTTTCGCACCGAGTATATCACATCGACCGTGGAGTTGTCGCGTGGCGAGAGGGCCTCCTCGGTGAGGGCGCGGTCGTTGTGCCACTTCATCAGCACCCATGCGGTCGGGGCCCATCCCGGGGTGACTTTCGTGTAGACGGGAGTCCCTGCATCGGTGAGCGAGTCCTGAGCGGCGGTGACGTATGCCTCGTTGAGGCTGCGCCACTCGGTATAGTCGGTGCTTTCGTTCTTTCCGAGGCATCCGGACAGCAGCGCGAGCGCGCCCAGAAGCAGCGGAAGGGTATGGGTAAGTTTCATTTCAGGTGTCAGTTGGGGATTTGTCAGAATTCCACATGAGGCGCCTTCTGCGCGCCGGCCTCGGCCTTGAACTGCTCTTTCTCGGAGAATCCGAACCACCCGGCGTAAATATTTGTCGGGAACTTCTTGATGGCCGTATTGTAGGCCTGCACGGCCTCCGTGTAGCGGCGCCGCTCGGTGGCTATGCGGTTTTCGGTGCCCTCGAGCTGCGTCTGGAGGTTCATGAAGTTGGTGTTGGCCTTCAGGTCGGGATATGCCTCGCGCACGGCGTTGACATATATATCGAGGGCCCCTTTGAGCTTCTGCTGCGCCTCGAGATACTGCTGCACGTTCTCGGAGGGGTTGGAGACATCGGTGGCCTCGTTGTAGGCCTTGGTGAGACCTGCGCGGGCATTGGTGACCGCCTCCAGGGTGGAGCTCTCGTGAGCGGCGTAACCCTTGACGGTATTGACGAGATTGGGAATGAGGTCAGCGCGCCGCTGGTATTGGTTTTCCACCTGGGCCCATGCCTGCTCCACGCTCTGCTGCTTCTCCACCAGGGAGTTGTAGTTGCAGCTGGGGAGCGTGGCGAGCATCAGGAGGGCAGCTATCAGAGTGAGTAGCTTGTTCATGTTCAGAGGAGTTTCTTAAGGAGTGAATTGAGCGAAACCTTCTCGGCGAGGATTTTCTCCAGGTCGTCAATGGCCACGCGCTCCTGCTCCATTGTGTCGCGGTGGCGCAGGGTGACGGTATTGTCTTCGAGCGTCTGATGGTCCACAGTGATGCAGTAGGGTGTGCCGATGGCATCCTGGCGGCGGTAGCGCTTGCCGATGGAGTCCTTCTCATCAACCTGGCAGGTGAAGTCGAAGCGGAGGCGGTGCTGGATTTCGCGCGCCTTCTCGGGGAGGCCATCCTTCTTGACGAGAGGAAGCACGGCGCATTTCACCGGAGCGAGGGGAGCGGGGAAGTGGAGCACCACGCGATGGTCGCCGTTGCCGAGGTCCTGGTCCTCATAGCAGGAGCAGAACACGCTGAGGAACATGCGGTCTACGCCGATAGAGGTCTCGATGACATAGGGCACGTAGCTCTCGTTGAGCTCGGGGTCGAAATACTGTATCTTCTTGCCCGAGAATTTCTCGTGCTGCGAGAGGTCGAAATTAGTGCGTGAGTGTATGCCCTCGACCTCCTTGAATCCGAAGGGCATGAGGAACTCGATGTCGGTGGCCGCATTGGCGTAATGGGCCAGTTTCTCGTGGTCATGGAAGCGGTATTTCTGATCTCCCAGACCGAGGTTCTTGTGCCAGCGCAGGCGGGTCTGGCGCCAGAAATCAAACCACTTGAGCTCTTCGCCGGGGCGTACGAAAAACTGCATCTCCATCTGCTCGAACTCGCGCATGCGGAAGATGAACTGTCGCGCCACGATCTCATTGCGGAAGGCCTTGCCGATCTGGGCTATGCCGAAGGGGAGGCGCATGCGGCCCGTCTTCTGGACGTTGAGGTAGTTGACAAATATGCCCTGGGCGGTCTCGGGACGCAGGTAGACATCCATAGCGCCGTCGGCCGTGGAGCCCATCTCGGTCTTGAACATGAGGTTGAACTGGCGCACGTCGGTCCAGTTGCGCGTGCCGCTGATCGGGTCGACAATCTCGTAGTCGAGGATAATCTGCTTGAGCTCAGCCAGGTCGTTGGCGTTCATCGCCTCGGAGTAGCGGGTGTGGAGCTCGTCGCGCTTTGCCTGATGCTCGAGCACGCGGGCATTGGTGGAGCGGAACTGGGCCTCGTCGAAGGCGTCTCCGAAACGCTTGGCAGCCTTGGCCACCTCCTTATTGATCTTATCGTCGAATTTCGCTATCTCGTCTTCGATGAGCACATCGGCGCGGTAGCGCTTCTTGGAATCTCGGTTGTCAATCAGAGGATCATTGAAGGCGTCAACATGGCCCGATGCTTTCCAGATTGTGGGGTGCATGAAAATGGCCGAATCGATGCCGACGATATTGTCGTGGAGCATCGTCATGGCCTCCCACCAGTATCGCTTGATGTTGTTTTTAAGCTCCACGCCGTTCTGGCCGTAGTCATATACGGCTGAGAGGCCGTCATATATTTCGCTGGATTGAAACACGAACCCATACTCTTTGGCATGGGCTATGATGGTCTTGAAGACATCTTCCTGTTTAGCCATAGTATCCTGTTTTGCTATTTTATTCTTTAATCTGCAAATTTAGCAAAAATTCCTCAGATTATCGGGCTTGGTGCCGTGATTTTTTGGAATATGATGAATTTAGGGCTGAAATTGAGACAGAAAACACGAATCAGGGCCGGGCGCCGGCAATGCGGCGTGCGGCCCTGATTGGCTTTGGTTTGTCTAAATTAGGGTTTCTATATTTTGTCGCTTGAGTTGCGGGTTAAGCTCCCCGGCTCTCAGAATGAGTCGGGGGTGGTGGTCTTCATCAGGTTGGGATTGAGCTCGCCCCATTGGTCTACGGGGGGCATCACGCCCATCTTTATGACCTCATCGCGCAGATCGCACAGATGGCGGTAGCTTCTGTCGAGCTCGGCCTCCTCTTCGGGAGTGCCGGAGAAGGGCTGCACGGTCACGCCGTTCTTGTCTACCGTTGTCTCCATAGCCATCATGATGTGCTGGAAACGGGAATTGTTGATGTATGTGCCTACGGGCCAGCGGAACATCTTGCCTCCCATTGCAGCTGCTATCATCTCGATTGAGAGGTAGGCGGGGCTCTGGAAGGAGCTGCGTCCGCGGAGGTCGATTATTGCCTTTCCGCCCTGCACCACGCGCTGGCGGAGGTTGTCCCATTCATCCTTGGGGAGTTCTTCGGTGCCGATAAAGTCGATCAGCGGCCGGCCATTGACCTTGGTAGTGGAGGAGAATACGGCCATCTGCTCGCCGTGTCCGCCGTAGGTACGGCAGTTGACGATGTTGTCAGCGGGCTGTTTGAACCATTTTGCCAGCTCGTTGCGCAGGCGCGTGCTGTCGAGGGCAGCGAGGGTGGAGACCTGCGAGGGCTTGAGGCCGGAATATAGCAGGGTGATGAGGCCGGTGATATCGGCGGGGTTGAAAATTACGACGATGTGCTTGACATCGGGGCAATATTTGCGTACATTCTTGCCGAATTCCTCAGCGATAGCAGCGTTGCCCTTCAGCAGGTCTTCGCGGGTCATGCCGGCCTTGCGGGCGGCGCCCCCCGAGTTGACGATATACTTGGCATCCTTGAGCGCCTCGGCGATGTCGGAGGTATATGTGAGGTTGAGTCCTTCAAAGCCGCACTGGTTCAGCTCCTCGGCCACACCCTTCAGCCCCGGCTCATAGGGGTCATAGAGGCAGATGTTGGGGGTGAGACCCATCATGATGGCGGTCTGGGCCATGTTTGAGCCGATCATGCCGGCTGCGCCGACGATGACAAGCTTGTCTTGAGTGAGGTAGTTCATGATTTTCTTATGATTTTCTTATGATTTTGATATAATCTGAAACAAACCCGGAGGGTCGGCGGTTTGTTATCTTAACAAAAAATAGGAGTAAAAAAATCAAATCAACATATTATGAAAAAGATATTCGGAATACAGAAGAGGGGGAGGGCTTTGGCTGCGGTAGTGGCCATGTTCGGATTCGCCTCGGGCGCTATCGCCCAGAACAGCCTCCCCGCTCCGGGCTCCGGAAGCGGTCCCGGCGGAGGCGGCTTCGGGGGCGGCCCTGTCAACAGCATGCCTGCACCGGGCAGCGGGGGCGGATTCTATCCCAACGGAGGCCCCGGGGGCCCCGGCCCGGGGATGCCCCCTCCGCCGAACTGGGGAGGCCCGTGGAACAGCGGCCCGAGCGTGAACTTCAACATATCCGTCGGAAGCCCCGGATGGCAGAACAGCGGCAAGATTACGGTCATGGCCTGCGGGTATGATTCCTACGGCGTGTGGCGCACGATCCCGCTGCGCGTGGCTTACAGCTGGAACGGCGTGCAGTATAATGTTACTGTGCTCAACGCCTACAATCCCTGGACAGACATGTGGGTGCGCGGCGTGGATGCGAATGCCTACAACACGAGCTACTATCTGCGGGGCAACACCTACAATTTCTATACCGTCCTGCCGACCGGAACATATTATTTCAACCTCTGAGGTCGATAATAAAACATAAAAGCGGGGACACGCCATCAGCGTGTCCCCGCTTTTATGTTTTATTCATACTGAGGGTCAGAAATCGGTCTCGCCATAGCCTGAGCCGTCCATCGGCTCGGCCTGGGCATCGCGGCGGTTTTTGGCCTTCATGTTGCCAAAAGCATACTTGACGGTCACCTGGAATGTGCGCCCTCCGCGCCAGCGCTCGCTGTACTGGGTGTAGTCGGGGCCGTCGGTCGTGCTCTTGAACTTGCGTGAATCGAAGATGTCGCGGCAGTTGAGCGACACGCTCCAGTCGCCGAAATTGCGGCGCAGACCGGCGTCGACGCTCCAGCCTCCCTGGCGGGAGCCTTGGGCGGTGAGCATCTTGGATGCGTAGCGTCCGGTGGCCTGGAAAGAGATTGACCAGGGGAGGCGCACGTTTGCCATGCAGCGCACATCCCACGCGAATGAGTCATTGCCCCTGCCGGAGACGGGATACAGCTTCCCTTCAAAGGGAAAATTGTATTCCCAGGCGGCGATGTGGTTGTTGTAGAGGTTGAAGGTCGTGGTGAGGTCGACTACGCGGAAGTTGTTCTTCACCACAATCTCGGCTCCCGTGTTGGTCTCGTTGGCCACGTTGGCCCAGGTGGTGTAGAGGATGTTGTCGGCCATGTAGGAGATGCGGTTCATCACATTGTCGGAAGTGCGCAGGTATGCCGACAGCGAGATCATGTGCATCGTCCAGGTCTTGATATAGTTGAGCTCAAAGGAGTTTGAATACTGAGGCTCGAGCTCGGGGTTGCCGAATGAGATGTCCGTGGGGTTCTGGATGTCGCGGAATGAATTCAGCATCCCTCCCCAGGGGCGGCGTATGCGGCGCGTGTAGTTGATCTGGAGCTCATTGTCGTGAGGCAGCGAGTATGATAGGAACACCGAGGGGAAGAGGGAGAAGAAATTTTTGCGGTACATGGGCACCTCCTCCTTGGTCTGGCCATATTCCAGCGAGCGGGTGCGCACCTGCCAGGCCTCGCCGCGGAGTCCGGCCGAGTATGAGAACTTGTCCACATTGCCTCCCAATGTGAGGTATAGGGCTGAGACGTTGTTCTGGTAAATGAAGCGGTTGTAGAGCTGCGGGGCAATTACGGCGTCAGCCTTGCTGGTGCCGAGCAGAGTATTGACGGGGGTGTTCTCATGGCTGTAGTTGCCTTGGAAACCTGCTTCGAGCTTGAGCCATGAAGTGAAATGGTTGGTGTAATCCACTTTCGCCTCGTAGGAATTGAGGTTGATGCTCGTGGTCTGCTCGCGGTACTCGTCCTCCTCAAAGGGTAGCGTTTCGGCTTCGGGAGCGGACTGGGGCCATCCGTATTTCTCCATGTACTCGTTATACTGCGGGCCTCCCCAGTGGTTGTATCCCAAAGTGATGTCGAGCGTATGGTTGTCGCTCCATTCGTGCTTGTAGCCTATCTCGGCATGCGCTCCGCGGTTGTCGGAATTAAAGTAGTTGCGCTGGCGGTCAGAGAGCCAGTGGTTCGTGAGGTTTGAGGTGTACAGGGTCGATGAGGAGCCCCAGCGGTGGCCGAACATTCCGAAGGCCGAAGCTGAGAGGGCATCCTTGTCGGTGACATGCCATGTGGCTCCGAGGCGCACGAAGACATTGTTGTTGTGGTTTTTGCGCGTACCCGTGGAGTTGAGGAAAGCCTCCTGCCCGTCGACGGAGGGAGTCTCGTCGGTATAAGTGCGCTCGGAGAGGGAGCCTCCGTTGGTATTATGGCGCATGCGCCATCCTATTGAGGCATAAGACTCCACCTTGGAGCTGTTGTAATTGATATTGAAGCCTGCGTTTGCGCCTCCGCGTGAGTTGGCGCCAACTTCGGCTGAGCCGAAATAACCTCCCTTGCGGTCTTTCTTGAGGATGATGTTGATAATGCCGGCTGTGCCTTCGGGAGAATATTTGGCCGAGGGGTTGGTGATGACCTCAATGCGGTCTATGGTCTCGCCGGGAATCTGTTCGAGGATCTGGGCGCGGTTGTCGGCGGTTAGGCCCGACTCCTTGCCGTTGATCCATACGGTGACAGAAGAGTTGCCACGTAGCGACACCTCGCCATCCTGGTCCACCTCCACAGAGGGGATTGACTCGAGCAGCTCGCTGGCCGACTGCCCGGAGGCGACTATGTTGGCATCGACCTGGAACACTTTCTTGTCAAGCTCGAAGCGCATCTGGGAGCGCACGCCCTCGACGACAACCTCCTGGAGGAGCTTGGCGTCATCGGCCAGGCGGATTATGCCTATGTCCTGATTTTTGCCTGAGACGACTACGGGACGCTCCTGGTCAACCGAGCCTATATTGGAAATTTTGACTGAATATTTGCCGTCAGCGACTTTGGGAAGGACGAATGAGCCATCTTCTGAGGTGTTGGCGCCGATGGGGAGGGGCTTGCCTTTGGAGTCGATGAGCTGCACAGACACGAAGTCCATCGGGTCGCCTGTGGCTTTATTGACGACTTTGCCGGAGATCACGCCGTCGGCGAACATCGCCAGAGGTGAGGCTATGGTGAGCAGCAAGGGGAGATAGTAACGTTTCATTGCGGAAGCGGATAGATTTCTATACCTATTGATTTCTTGATTTTAGACGCAAAAAAGCCCCGAAAGTTTATTCACATCTGTGAATTTGCTTTCGGGGCTTTTTTATGTAATCCTTAAGCCGAGACACTCGGCGGGGAGCCTTGCGGGGCTTATCTTACGATAATCTTGCGGGCCTCTGAGCCTCTGCGCTCGATGACGGCCTGACCCTTGACGGGGGCGTCGATGCGGATGCCCTGGAGGTTGTAGTATACAGGCTCGCCGTCCACGGCCTCGCCGACAATTGACTCAACGCCGGATTCGGCGAGAAGGTCCTTGACGGTGAAGCGTTTCTCAGCCTTCTCGGTCATAGGATAGGAGACGGCGTTGATGACGCGGTTGGCATCGGTGTCGATCAAGTAGGCTACCATAACGACGTTCTCGGGGTTGATGGCAGGGGAAAGGACTGTCACCTTAGTGTCATCGCCGCTCTCAATGAGAGTGTCGGGGATGTCGAGGGGAGACTCAAACACCTGCTCCTCGCCAACGGGCATCAGCTCGGGGAGGGAGCCTGCGCCGCCGCGGTATCCCCAGACGCCGCGAGCCACGTCCTGGAAGCGGTAGTTTTGCACCATCTTGGGGAGCTTGGTCCAGCCGCCGAGGTCGCCTTCAACCTCTGTGCCGGCGTAATAGTTGGACTGCAGCCAGGCGGAGTTGCGCTCCACCATCACGTTGTTCTCGGTCATCACCAGGCCGATTGCATAGTTGCTGCCCAGGGTGATGGCGGGAGTGACGGTGACTTTCACATTGACCTGTTTTGCATCGGCTAAGTTTTCGGTGTCGTAGGATGCCTCGAGGTCGATGTCAGCCAGCGTGGCCTGCTCGGAGAGCTCGCGCACGGCATAAGCCACTGTCATCGGGTTGTAGGGATCATACTGCGTGTCGACGTTAGCGAAGCCTATGGGACGCGTGTCACGCTCCAGGCGCACCATCGGTGCGATGTTGAGGCCGAACATTCCGGCGTAATACTCATTGACCATGTAGTCAGTGCCGTTGCCGGGAATGTGGATGGATACGGGCACTACGCGGTCAGACATGTTCTCGTCGAGCATCATGCTCTCCACGGTGAACGCGCCTAAGGGGCAGTTGCCGCACCAAGTGCCGGTAGCCTCCTCGAAGAGCACGCGGTGCTTGGGCAGGAAGGCGAGGCCGGTGACTTCGCCGTCAGCGATGACGGGCATCATGCCGGGGCCCTCGAGAGTGACTTTGAAGGCCGACTTGCTGTCAGGCTCAACTGTGCCGGAGAAGTCGAAAGTGAGGGACTCGCCCTCCTTCAGGGCCTCTCCGGTCTTGACAACGGGGCTGCCCGTGCCGTCATCGAAGGTCAGCGTCCAGCCCTGAAGGCCTTCGGGATCGGTGGCTTTAACAGTAGCTGATACGGGATAAGCGCCGTTGAGCACGTATGCCGGGGGAGGAGTGAGAGTGACCTCAGCCTTGTCAAGGCGCTGCACGAGCACATTGTCTATAGCCAGGATGTCCTGTCCGTAGTTGAGGTTGGCGAAGCTGATGTAGATGGTCTTGCCGGCCCACTTGTCAAGGTTGATTTCAAACGGAAGGAAGTCACCCTCGATCTCGTCGGCGGACTTGCCCTCGCCTACCTGCTCCACAAAGAGCACAGGCTCCGTGGGGAGGTTGCCGGCCGAGATGGGCTCTTCGGTGATGTAGACACGCAGATCTGAAAGCTTACCACCTTTGCGGAAGATGTAGGACTGCGCGCCGAAGGTCAGATTGAAGCCTTCGGAGGGAATCTCGATGGCGCGCGAAGATACCCAGTCGTTTGATGCGCCATCATACTGATAGAGGGAGTGGGAGCAGAGGAAGCGGTCGGTCGCGGTGTTATAGTCGCGCACGGGCCACCAGGGCTGGGCCACTCCGTCGCCGTTCTGGAAAAGCGTGGCTACGTTTGCCAGAGGGGGGAGATGGTCAAGCTCAAGGAGCGTGGGAAAATCCTGAGTCCATTCGCCGTCGAAGTTCTGGTCAAACAACACGGTGTGGGCTGATGCCGGAAGGGCGAAGGCGAACAGGGCCGCAATCGGAATGATGGTATGTTTCATTGATCTTAAAAATTCTTAATTCAGGTTGATGAAGGTTATTCAGCGCACCACAATCTTGCGTGCTGCGGAGCCGCGTCGCTCTATCACCATCTGGCCGGGTGCGGGATTGGCCACCTTGACGCCCTGAAGGGTGTAGTAGACGGGGGCTGCGGAAGCGTCCTCAACGTCTACGGTAAGCATTCCTGTGCCTACATTGCTCTCGATCTCGTCGCCGATACGGTATGACACTGCGTTGAGTATCTCACCGTTTGTCATGTCGAGCACGTAAGCCACAAGCGTTGCCTCGTCAATGGTGGTCACCAGATCCGGGCATCCCAGATTCAGTTCCACAGTCACCGGATCATACGCCTTGACAATCTCGGGGAGGGACCCCGGGACCGGTTCGAAAGCGTAGTCAGAGGATAGTGAAACGTGGCGGTAGAAAGATAGGCTTGATGGTATAACGGTAGGAAGGAAATAATATTGTTTAGCCTTGGCGGCGGAGCTCATATTCTGCTGCATGAAGGACTTGTCGCCGTCAGGCACGTAGAAGGGGGCGGTCAGCACGTAGCCGATGCCATATTTGCCTGTGGAGTTGTCGAGGTCTTCAGATACAGTGACTTCCATTGAGATAGAGGCCTTCTGTCCATTGGTCGACATTTCGCACGACTTCATCTCAAGCTGAGCGATTGTGGCGCCATAGAGATAATTGTCAAATTTGCGCGTGTCGCTGTATGCCGTGTCACGCTTGCGGTCGAGCATGAAGTAGGGCACGGCGTAGAATTTCAGGTTTGGCCAGTAGCCGTCGTTGGCGAAGACATCGTTAACGTGGGTGCACACGGGTATGATCTGGCCGGGGAACTCATTTTCGAGGGCGTCGATGTCGAGTGCTCCCTGGGGGCAGTTGTTGCACCATACGCCGGTGCCTTCGTCGATGAAATGGTTGCGGGCGAAGTAGGAGCGGGTTACATCAGATGCAAACAGCTCGATGGACGATCCGTCAGCGGGCACGAGCTCCACTGTGTAGTCGGAAGTGGCATTGTCAGCGGGGTCGGCGGGGAAGGAGAAGTCGGCTGTCTCGGCGGCCGCGAGGGGAGCGCTGAGTGTGGACGAGCCTATCTCGCGGCCTGCGGAGATGGCGCGTATCACTGAGCCGGCGGGAATCTCGCGGTTGCCTGTGTTGAGCAGGGTGCCGCATACGTTAAAGACGCCCCCTGCCGGAACGGCGTTCTGGGCGAAGCGGGCGGTGGTGTTGCGGGCGCTGACGCTGTAGCTCTCCGAATTGCCTACGGAGATTGAATTGATGGCCAGCATGTACTTGTTGACGCTGGTGCAGAGGAATGTCACCGAAATGTTGCTGCGGCCTGCGAGAGGGCTCAGGTCAAGGCTGCGGGTGACAAAACGGTCGGATGCTTCGGCTGAGACCTCATACTTCAGCACGCAGGGGTTCTCTGCAGCCGGGTCGATGACCTGCACTTCGTATGACTCATCCATGCCGGGGAGCACAGAGCGGGCCTCCCAAGTGAGCACTGCCCCTTCGGCGGGGACAGAGAAGGAGGGTGTGGTGAGGAGGGCGTCTATAGGGGTGTCTGCATTGGTGGAGGTGGGGCACATTGCGCAGAAATCGAAGTCGAACTGCTCTACGCTCCAGCCGTTTTCAGTAAATCCGTGTTTATAGTGCCCCTTGACGGGGGTGGCCTGACCCGTGCGGCTCACTGTGACTCCCGCGGGGAGGGAACCCGTTGAGAACTCAGTGTGCCATATATTTGACGGCGCCGATGTGGAAGCCCACATCGGCGTCGTGAGGGTCAGCAATGCCAGTGATGACAAATGCTTCATTGTAAGGTAAGTTTTGATTGAGTGTCGGTATTATTTCACCATCACCTTGCGGGAGTTGTCGCCGGACTTCACTACGTAAGTGCCGGGAGCGACGCGGATGGTGGAGCCGGAGCCCATGATGCGGCCGTTGAGGTCGTATACGGTGCCCTCGGCGTTGGCGATGTCGATGCGGCCGGTGGAAAGGACGATGTAGAGGTCATTCTCCATGAGGACTTCCACGCTATCCATCTCAGCCTCCAAGGGCTCGTCGAGGACGATCATCAGGGGGAAGTACTGGTATTCCTGAGTTGCGGGGTTCATCACCTGGGTGGTGGCGCCGAGCACCTTGCCATCCTTTGAACAGCGCATCACGCCTGCGAGGGCTGCGGGAGGAGTGAAGCCGAAGGAGGTGGTCACGCTCTTCATGTCGTCCATGTCCTCATTGCTCTCTATGTAGCGGTTGCCGTTGGCGAAGATGTAGTGGCGGTTGAGGCCGCAGGTGAAGCCCTGGAGACCGTTGCTTGCGGGGAAGTCCCACCATTCATCGTTCTCGAGGTTGTAGATGCAGGCCCAGTGGGTGAGGTTGCCATCGCCCTTCTCGGGGTCGAGGTCCTCTACCTTGGTGCGGTAGCCATAGACATTGCCCCAGGCGTCGATGAAGCTGAACTCGCCGGAGAAGAACTCGCCTGTCCAGCCGTCGTGGTAGCCGTCCACATAGTACTCCTCATAGTATCCCAGGAGCTTGTCCTTATAGTAGAAGGGCTCCAATCTGGTCTCAAGCTCGTTGAAGATCTTCAGCTCGCCGTCGACTACGAGGGCGGGGATTTCGGAACCGGCGCCGCAATAGAGGCGGCCGGCGATCACGCGGCCGTCTTCAGAGGCTGCGCGGGTGATGAAGCCCTGGTGAGCGGGGAGGTCGAGGTCGCTGTAGACCACCATCTCATATTCTCCATCCTCGTTGCGGAACCACTGCGTGGGGGTGTACAGGCCGGGCACATCCTCGTAGGGAGAATTGAAGAAACAGTAGCCTGTGATGATGGAGGCGTCAGAGTTGACGTTGGTGGCTACGTTGGTATTGAGCGCGTAGGGAGAGAGTTCGAGGGCATGCACCTCGCCGTCGGGAGTGACGTAGCAGGGGATATAGCGGCCACCCTTCTGATAGAAGTTGCCCACGGCTATGCCGTCGTTGCTGACATCGTAGAGAGATACCTTGCCGGACTCTACGCCATCGATGAGCTTGTACTCCTCGGGATTCTCGGCGTCCCAAAGGTAGCCCATGGAGTTCTCATCATCATAGATGGCTGCGTAGCGGCCGTTTTGCGATACGCCGCCGACGATTCCGAGCTCGTCGCAGGGGAAGATTTGCGTTTCAGCGTTTGCCGCCAAGGCTGAAAGCGCTGCGACGGACAGAAGTAAGGATTTTTTCATGCTGAATGGTTTATAAAGGTTTAGGTTGATTTACAGATCCGCTTTTTACAGCGTCAACTTGTAATTTTGATACAAAGATAAATAAAAAGTTTAAACTAATTTTAATAAACAGTAAAAAATGATTAAATTCGCGAAAAATTTACAAAAAAACTAACCTAAACATGAGTAACAACCAAGAACCGTTGACGCCGACCGGACTGCCGGAGAATGCGTTCAGGGAGCTTGCGGCCGACGAGCAGTACACTCCGGTGATGCACCCGGCCCATGACCAGAAGGAGGTCACTCCTTACTCTGTCATCACCGGCCTGGTGATGGCCATTGTGTTCAGTGCCGCCGCCGCATATCTGGGTCTCAAGGTAGGCCAGGTCTTCGAGGCTGCCATACCCATCGCCATCATCGCTGTGGGTCTGTCCAATGCTCTGGGCAAGAAGAATTCCTTGGGCCAGAATGTGATTATCCAGTCGATCGGGGCATGCTCGGGCGTGATCGTAGCCGGAGCTATCTTCACCTTGCCTGCGCTGTTTATCCTCCAGGCCAAGTATCCCGACATCACCGTGCAGTTTTATCAGATATTCCTCAGCTCGCTGCTCGGAGGCATACTCGGCATCCTCTTCTTCATACCCTTCCGCCGCTATTTCGTGAAGGACATGCACGGCAAGTATCCCTTCCCTGAGGCTACGGCCACCACGCAGGTGCTCATATCGGGTGCCGGCGCGGGCGCGTCCAAGGAGGGAGGCCAGGCCGCGACACTCATCTCGGCTATGCTCGTGGGTGGCATATACGACTATATTGTCGCCACTTTCGGCTGGTGGGCTGAGACTGTGACTTCGACAGCCTCCAACTGGGGCACGGCGCTGATGGAAAAGACGCGCCTCGTGCTTAGCTGCAACACCGGAGCCGCCCTTCTGGGCCTGGGATATATCGTCGGGCTGAAGTACGCGTTCGTCATCTTCGCAGGCTCCATATTCGTATGGTGGATCGTGATACCGCTGCTCGGCACATACGGCTCGCCGGAGTTCCAGGCCATGGCCACTGACGTGCTGTTTGCCGATTTCGCCCGCAAGATGGGTATCGGCGGCATTGCTATGGCAGGTGTAATCGGCATTATCAAGTCGTGGCCGATTATCATGCAGGCCGTCGGACTGGCCGCCCGCGAGCTCAAGGGCAAGCAGGCCGGAGCCAAGGAGGTGCGCTGGCAGACAGACATCTCCATGAAGCACATTGTATTCTTCTCGGCCCTGGCGCTGATCGCAGTGCTCCTCTTCTTCTGGTTTGGAGTGATCAGCACCTTCTGGCAGGCTGCGGTCGCCTGGCTGGTTGTCGCAGTGATCGCCTTCCTCTTCACGACAGTGGCTGCAAATGCAATCGCTATTGTCGGGTCAAACCCCGTGTCGGGAATGACGCTCATGACACTTATCATCGCATCTGCCATCTTCGTGGCTATCGGTCTTAGCGGCACGAGCGGCATTGTCGCCTCGATGGTGATCGGAGGCGTGGTCTGCACGGCCCTCTCGATGGCCGGCGGATTCGTGACCGACCTCAAGATTGGCTACTGGCTCGGCTCTACCCCCAAGAAGCAGGAAAGCTGGAAATTCCTCGGCACGCTCGTGTCAGCAGCCACCGTCGGAGGTGTTATCATGGTGCTCAACCAGGTCTACGGCTTCGAAGGTGAGAATGCGCTTGTCGCACCTCAGGCTAACGCAATGGCCAGTGTCATCGAGCCTCTCATGATGGGTGGCGACACTCCCTGGATACTCTACATGACCGGCGCCATCCTGGCTCTCATCCTGAACTGGCTGGGTGTGCCGGCTCTGGCTTTCTGCCTGGGCATGTTCATTCCCCTTTCGCTCAACACCCCCATGCTTGTCGGGGGCGCTATCGCCTACTTTGTGAGCAACTCCTCGAAAGACCAGAAAGTCAATGACGCGCGCCGTGACCGCGGCACGCTTATCTCCTCAGGCCTGATAGCGGGAGGCGCCCTCTTCGGAGTGTTCGCCGCCATCACACGCTTTGCCGGCTTCGAATACGAAAGCCCGCTCAGCTTCGAGCTCACCCAGATACTCGGCTGCCTCGCCTACGCACTGCTGATCATCTACCTGCTGACCTCCAGCAAGCGCGTCAAGGGCCTCCGCTAACCGCCAGACGGGCCTCCCGTCAGCTCGGCTCCGCCGCTTGCAAGCCTCGGCAAATCGGGAGGCAAGCCTCCCGGCAGTAGCAAAAAAGACAGGCGCAAATCCACTCACGGATTTGCGCCTGTCTTTTCTTGTCTTCTCTTGTCTTTTCTGGCTTCTCTGTCTTTGCTGTCATTGCTGGCTTTGCTTGTTGGCGCTTCGCTTCTTTTGCAACCGCCGGGAGGCTGGCCTCCCGATTAGCCGAAGCGACCGTCGACTATGGCTTCGGCCAGGGCGTTCATGAGCAGACACTCACTCCTGGAGACGGTATCTCCCGGTAGCTTGCCCTCCGGGAGGAAAGGAGTGTGATAGGTGGCGCTCTCCGGCATCGGGGCCACCAGGAGCAGGTGCCCCTCAGCGCAGAGCTCGAACTCGGCTTTTGCCGGTTTGAAGCGCTTGTCAGGAAAAGCCCGGTTTTGTATCTTGATAATCCGGCCTCCTAAGCTGGCGGCCTCGTACATAATGCTCTTCTCCGCCTCCGAAATAAACGGGGAGACGAGTACTCCGCCATTGGCGGCAATGTGCATCCAGCGGTCGGTGAGGGAGGCCAGCTCCGATGGAGAGTAGCGTCTGTGGACGATGACGGCTCCCTTGAAGGGGTTGCGGATCAGGAAGGGATTGCCATAGAGCTGATAGCAGTTGCCATCAATCCGGAAATTGTGGATTCTACGGAAAAATCCGGGACACTCCCGGCGTACAGCCAGGCGGTAAGGATTGGCGCGGATATATTCGTAGACGGCGTTTAGGTCTTGCCCCGGAAAGATAATTCTGTCGTGGAAGTTTTCCGTGAAGATGGGAAAGGAGCCTCCGGCGCTCTCTGCAGAAGTAAAGGCTGTAAAGGCTGTTTCGGCAGCGTATGCGCCTTCGGTGGGGGCGGCTGAGGAGAGGATAGCCGGGGTGGTTTTGTGGAGGCGGTTTTTCCACTTGCCAAGGTAGTTGCCGAGGGGAAGGTCGAGGGTGTCGGTCACGAAGAGGAGAAGATGGATGTGATCGGGCATTATGATATATTGTTTCAATTCGATCCGGGGGTGGAGTGCAGGGAGAAGGCGCAGGTGTCGGCAGATGTGGAGGCCGATGGGGGAGTAGGCTACTTTGGGGGCTATCGTACCGCCGGTGAGATGGCCGAAGTCGGGACAGCCGGGCGCTTTGGTCATGGTGATATGGTATTTGCACTTGGCGCGGTAGTCGTGGCCGGGGAGGCGTCTGCCCATTATGATAGCTGGTTTGAGGGTGAATATTAAAAGGAGTGCCCGCTCGGGAGGCTTGTCTCCGACAGTGAGGATCGGGAGGCAAGCCTCCCGGCGGTTGCAAAAGGGAGGGCCGGGGCCTTGCGGATCGGGAGGCAAGCCTCCCGGCGGTTGTAAAAGGGAGGGCCGGGAGGCTTGCCTCCCGATTAGACGCGGAGCCTCCCGATCGGACGCGGGCCTTCTGATGGGGAGGGGTCGTGGTGCGGTCAGCGGGCGAAGGCGGGGTCGTGGGCCAGGAGCCACTGGGCAATCTGGACGGCGTTCAGGGCGGCACCCTTTTTGATCTGGTCGCCTACTACCCAGAAGGAGAGGCCCCGGTCGTCGGCTATGTCGGTGCGGATGCGTCCGACATACACGGGGTCT
The DNA here is from genome assembly GCA_964637105.1 of uncultured Sangeribacter sp. GTDB lineage: Bacteria > Bacteroidota > Bacteroidia > Bacteroidales > Muribaculaceae > Lepagella. Next base: position 34,501 of record CAZWVY010000012.1, read on the forward strand.
TTGCCCGTCAGGTCAAGGGGCATGGGGTAGGTTCCGGCGGAGGGGTCATCCATTACGACCAATCCCGGCGCCTTGGCAAAGGCCGCCTTGGCCTCCTCGGCTGAGACGGGCCGCTCTGTCTCTACCCACACTGCTTCGCTGTGGGCGCGGAGCACGGGCACACGCACGCATGTAGCCGATACGCTGAGCTCGGGTGCGTGCATGATCTTGCGTGTCTCATGAAACATCTTCATCTCCTCTTTGGTATAGTCGTTGTCGAGGAAGACATCTACCTGCGGGATGAGGTTGTAGGCGAGCTGATGCGCGAATTTTTCGACTGTGGGTTCTTCGCCGCGCGTGATCTGGGCGTGCTGCTCGCGAAGCTCCTCCATAGCGGCCGCTCCGGCTCCGGAGGCTGCCTGGTATGTGGCTACGCGCACTCTCTTTATGGGTGAGAGGTCATGTAGTGGCTTAAGGGCTACTACCATCTGGATGGTGGTGCAGTTGGGATTGCCTATGATATTGCGGGGACGGTCGAGGGCATCTTCGGGATTGACCTCGGGCACGACCAGGGGCACATCGGGCTCCATGCGGAAGGCCGAGGAATTGTCGATCATCACCGCGCCGTGGCGTGTGATGACATCGGCAAATTCCCTTGAAGTGCCCGCTCCGGCGGAGGTGAAGGCTATGTCGATGCCGGAAAAATCGGACTCATGGGTGAGCTCCTCCACGGTTATGGGAGTGCCTTTGAATTCTATGGTGGTACCTGCGCTGCGTTTTGATCCGAAGAGCCGCAGGGTTGTCACGGGAAAGTTCTGTTCTGCAAGAACGCGGAGGAACTCATGTCCCACCGCGCCGCTTGCTCCTACGATTGCTATGTTCATTTTTGTTCTATACGGATGTTTGCACTATTTTTCTGAGGCAAATTCAAATTGGGGAGGTGGAGCATCACGCCGGAGGCGTGATGCTCCACCGGCCGGTGGGACGTGAAGAATCACGTCCCTACTGGCGTCCGGAGGTGGCCACGCCGCGGGCGATTTTCTTTACCAGGCCCTGGAGCACATTGCCCGGGCCGAGCTCGATAAATTCATCGGCGCCGTCTGCGACCATCGCCTCGACATCCTGTGTCCAACGCACGGGTGCGGTGAGCTGAGCTATGAGATTGGCCTTGATTTCCTCAGGGTCAGTATGAGGCTTTCCGTCCACGTTCTGGTACACGGGGCAGACGGGAGTCTCGAACTTGGCTGCCGCGATAGCCTCGGCGAGCTCCTCATGCGCAGGCTGCATGAGGGGAGAATGGAAAGCTCCGCCCACTTTGAGCTTGAGGGCGCGCTTTGCGCCGGCCTCGAGCATTTTGGCGCAGGCTGCGTCAATGCCGTCGAGTGTGCCGGAGATTACGACCTGGCCGGGGCAGTTGTAGTTAGCGGGGGCAACCACGTCATCGACGGTCGCGCAGATTTCCTCTACTTTCTCGTCAGGGAGGGCAAGGACGGCGGCCATTGTCGAGGGATTTGCCTCACAGGCCTTCTGCATGGCGTGAGCCCGGGCCGAGACGAGCTTGAGGCCCTCTTCAAAGGAGAGCGCACCGGCTGCGACAAGGGCTGAGAACTCGCCGAGGCTGTGTCCGGCCACCATGTCGGGCTTGAAGTCATCGCCGAGGCTCTTGGCGAGGGCGACGCTGTGCAGGAAGACTGCGGGCTGGGTCACCTTGGTCTGCTTGAGATCCTCCTCGGTGCCTTCAAACATCAGGTCGGTGATACGGAATCCGAGGATTTCGTTGGCTTTCTCCATCAATTCGCGGGCCTCGGGATTATTGTCATAGAGGTCTTTGCCCATTCCGGTGAACTGGGCGCCCTGACCCGGGAAAACGTATGCTTTCATGTGATATGGTCGGTATGTGTGTGGTGAATAAAACTGCAAGAGGAGGCGCGTCTGCTGTTTCAGGCGCGTCTCCTCAGGGGGTAAATGCTTTATTTAGGGGTCACGCGCAATGCTTACTTGCGGGCGATCAGCTTGTAGCCGTACTGTGCGCGGTCGCCGAGTTCCTCCTCGATGCGGAGCAGCTGGTTGTACTTGGCCATGCGGTCGGAGCGGCTTGCGGAACCGGTCTTGATCTGTCCGGCGTTGGTAGCCACAGCGATGTCAGCGATGGTAGCGTCCTCGGTTTCGCCGGAACGGTGGGAGATCACTGCGGTGTAGCGGTTGCGCTGGGCCATCTCCACTGCGCGAAGGGTCTCGGTGAGCGAGCCGATCTGGTTGACCTTGACGAGGATGGAGTTTGCGCATCCCTCTGCGATGCCGCGCTCAAGATACTTCACGTTGGTGACGAAGAGGTCGTCGCCCACGAGCTGGCAGCGGTCGCCGATGAGGTCTGTGAGAATCTTCCAGCCTGCCCAGTCGCCCTCGGCCATGCCGTCTTCGATGGAGTCGATAGGATACTCGCTGACGAGCTCGGCGAGATATTTGGCCTGCTCCTCGGAAGTGAGCTTCTTGCCGTCGTGCTGTTTCCAGGTGTAGTCATAGAGACCGTCCTTATAGAACTCGGAGGAAGCGCAGTCGAGGCCGATAGTGACATCCTTTCCGGGCTCGTATCCGGCGAGCTTGATAGCCTCGATGATGACATTGAGGGCATCCTCGGTGCCGTCAAGGTTGGGAGCGAAGCCGCCCTCATCGCCGACAGCGGTGGAGAGGCCGCGGCCCTTGAGCACCTTCTTGAGGTTGTGGAACACCTCTGTGCCCATGCGGATGCCTTCGCGGAAGCAGCATGCGCCGACGGGACGGATCATGAACTCCTGGAAGCAGATGGGGGCATCGGAGTGAGCGCCGCCGTTGATGATGTTCATCATGGGCACGGGGAGCACGTAAGTGTTGGCGCCGCCGATATACTTGTAGAGGGGAAGGTCGAGATAGTTGGCAGCTGCCTTGGCGCATGCCAGGGATACGCCGAGGATGGCGTTGGCTCCGAGGTTGGACTTTGTCTCGGTGCCGTCAAGGGCGATCATTGCCTCGTCGATGCCGATCTGGTCGAGCACGTTGTGGCCTTTGAGAAGCTCTGCGATGGGGCCGTTGACATTCTCCACAGCCTTGAGGACACCCTTGCCCATGTAGCGCTTGGGGTCGCCGTCGCGCAGCTCAAGAGCCTCGTTGACGCCTGTTGATGCGCCGGAGGGGACAGCTGCGCGGCCCATAACGCCGCTTTCGAGGATTACGTCAACTTCTACTGTGGGATTGCCGCGTGAGTCGAGCACTTCACGGCCAATGATCTTTTCAATCTTCATTGTCTTAGAATCTATTGATTGATGGTTATAGTATGTTTTTGAATAATTTTTACCTGTGTAGACACCTTTTCCGGTTTGCTACTGCAAAGTTAACAAAAAAACCTGACATAATTGCTACGGGTTTAACTTAAATTAGTAACTTTGAAAAAAATTAGACCCATTTGCCCGCAAATCTATCAAAACAGACCCCCGCTGCTATGAATGTTGAAGAGATTGCCCTCAAGGTGCGCGACTGCCTCCCTTTCCGCCCCCTCCCTATCCAGGAGGGGCTGATAATGGCTTTGGCCGGGTTCGTCTCCGACGACGACCCGCGCGGAGTGTTCGTGCTCAACGGCTATGCCGGCACGGGCAAGACCTCCATTGTCGGTGCTCTCGTGAAGGCCCTGGAGTCCATGAAGATGAAAGCCGTGGTCCTCGCTCCCACGGGGAGGGCGGCAAAAGTGGCCGGCGGCATGGCGGGAGGCAGGTCATCCACCATCCACCGCCGCATATACCATCCCGAGGGGGGAGGGACACCGGGGGGAGGCAACATTTGCCTGTCGCCCAACCGCGACAAGGATACGCTCTTCATTGTCGATGAGGCCTCGCTGATCACCGGCGCTCCACGCGGGGGAGGCCTGCTTGACGACCTCGTGCGCCACGTCTACTCGGCGCCGGGGTGCAGGATGCTGCTTGTAGGCGACACGGCGCAGCTTCCTCCGGTTGGCCAGGAGGATTCCCCGGCCATGAAGGCTGAGCGCCTCAAGGCCATCGGTCTAAGCCCTGTGTCTTATACACTTGATGTCCCGGTGCGCCAGGGGGAGGGAAGCGGTATTCTGTACAACGCTACGATTGTGCGCCACGCCTTGTTCAAAGCCCTGCAGCCCAAGCCTGCGGCTGTGCCCTCCATATTCACCAGCGGGGTGTTCGTCAATGCACCCAAGCTGCCTCCCCTTCCCGGTATTGGCGCCGAGGCAAATGGGGGTGGGGAAATCGAAGTGCCGCTGCTCTCCACAGATGAGTATGCTGACATAGATATCGTCGACGGGTATGAGCTGCCCGACCGGCTCTCCACATCATGGAGCGAAGTCGGCCCGGAAGAGACGCTTATAATAACAAGGAGCAACAAGAGGGCTAATGACTACAACATGGCCATCCGCAACCAGGTGATGTATGCCGAGGAACCGTTGCAGCAGGGTGACCGTCTTGTCATAGCCAAGAATGACTACTACTGGAGTGCGAAAAACAAACTGAAGACCTTCATAGCCAATGGCGATATCGCCCGAGTGGAATGGGTCGGCAGACTGGAGAAGATGTACGGGAGGTGGTTTGTGGATGTTGAGCTGCAGCTCGCCCAGGGGGGCGAGCGTGTCAGCGCGAAACTGATGCTCCGCTCCCTCTCCACCGAGGGGCCCTCAATATCTAAAGCTGAAATGGACCGGTTTTTCACGCATGTCATGGCCGAGCAGGAGGGTGGGGAGCATGAGAAAATCATGAGTGCTCTTGAAGACCCCTACTTCAATGCCCTCCAGGCCAAATATGCATATTGCGTCACCTGCCACAAGGCTCAAGGAGGGCAGTGGAGCCACGTCTATATCGACATGGCCGGTCTGCGCCCCGAAGCGCTCGACACATCCTATCTGCGATGGTTCTATACCGCCCTGACGCGTGCCACCAGTCACGTGTGGCTAATCAACCCTCCGCAGAGCATGCTCGAAAAATGACAGTGAAAACCGGAAATAATCTTGAAAAATTTGATGCAATTGGTCAGTTTGCTTGCCAATTTGGCGTATTTATTGGTCAAAAACGGAAATTAGAAAAGTATTATTAAAAAAATATATATATTTGCACTTGATTTATTAACTTTTTTACCTAATCCTAACCTGATGAAGAAATCTACAATTCTATCCGTCGCTTTCGGACTGATGGGAGCCTCCGCGCTCACAGCAGCCGTTTCCTACGGATTGGCCCAGGCCCCTGCGCCTGCGGTCATGGAGGTTGCGGAGGTTCCTTTTACGCTTGATCCGGCTGACGGGTCAACCGTAAAGGAGGATGTCACGACGATGACCATCACCTTCCCCGGCGCCTCAAGCGTTCAGATTGCCAACGGTGCGTCGCTTACCGCAGACTGGAACGGCACCGACGTTTCTGCAAACTTCCAGATCCGTGCTATCCAGCCCAACCAGGTGATGATCGCCAAGATCCGCACCTCTCTGGTTGACTTCTCCGTTGACGGCACTCTGACTGTCACTCTTGAAGAGGGTTCAGTGCTGGTTGACGGCCAGTCCTGCCAGGCAATCACTTACACTGTACACCAGGGCACCGGCGCCAGCTCGGAATTCTCCTGGACAGCTGACCCCGCTGACGGCTCCACCGTCGCTGCTCTCGGCGAATTCACCATCTATCCCGCCGGTCTGCAGTATGACAATGACGAGGATGCTGTGACCTACTACTGGAACGACGTTGAATACAACGGCTATGAATGGTATGGCTATACTGACGACTCCAAGGGCCTCATTTTCCGTCTCAAGAGCGGCGTGTCCGCACCTGAGGGCGAGGGCACTCTGAAGGTCGTTTTCGGCGAGGGCTTCTTTGTTGCAAACGGCGAGCCCAATCCCGAGTTCACCTACACCCTCAAGCAGGGCGCATCTTCCGGCATCACCTGGACGCTTGATCCGGCTGACGGCTCGACCGTGGAAGACGTGACAACAATGACCATCACCTTCAACGGCAATGTAGTAATCACCGACAATGCAGCCATCACAGCTGACTGGAACGGCACCGACGTTGCCCAGGACTTCACCATCAAGTCTGCAGGCGGCAACAGCGTCACAATCGAAAAGGCACGCACTTCCATGACTGACTTCAGCGGCGAAGGCACCCTGAATGCCACTCTGGAAGCAGGCTCCGTGCTGGTTGACGGCGAGGCTTCACCCGCTATCTCCTACACCCTCCACCAGGGTAACGTAGGTCCCGCTCCCGGTGAGACCGTTGAGTTCATGAGCCTCGTTGACGGCGGCTATCCCGTGCCCAACTCCTTCGCTGAGCTTGAGGAGTCGATGTCGATGGTCGGCTTCATGATGTCCAAGAATGTGACTCTCAACACCGCATGCGCAGAGCCTGCAGTGCTGAAGCTCAACACCACCGAGATTGCTACCGTGTCGGCAGCCTCCGAGGAGGGTGACAACTCATGGGCAACTGCCAACGGCTCCATGTTCATGCTGACCTTCTCCAAGGCTGAGCTCATGGAGGATGGCGTGTACACCGTTGAGATTCCCGAGGGCTTCCTGATGACCGGCGACAACTACGTAGGCGCAGCCAAGGTGACCTATGTCAAGGGCCTCGGCAACTTCACTCCCGCCGCCGGCAGCGTTATTGACGTGGCTGACAAGGCTTGGAGCTCCCTCTCGCTCACACCCTTCAGCAGCGTAGAGCTCTATGAGATCGCAAGCGAAAGCCAGTCAACCTTCGGTACAGACGTGCCGATGACCCTGACCCTCAACGGCGAAGTTGTGGAGAGCTGGCCGATCGAGCAGCAGATGATCTTCAGAAACAAGATGTCTCTGAGCTTCAAGAACAAGGTCACTACTCCGGGCGAGTACACTCTCAACGTTCCCGAGAATTACTTCATGACCACCATCAACAAGGTTACTGTCGGCAACCCCGAGATGAAGTACACCTTCACCGTGCAGGGCGCAGCAGCACCTGAGATGACCTACACCCTGTCTCCCGCAGCAGGCGAATACAAGGTTTACCCGACCGTCATGGTGACTTACGACAACTTCACCGGCGTTACTGTCAATGAAGGAGCCAAGGCCACTCTGAAGGTTGCTAACAATAACTACATCACCTTCACTATCTCCGCTGAGGGCAGCACAGTGATCTTCACTCCCGACGCAGAGTTCTCCCAGTATATCGGCAACGAGTACACCCAGTACCACCTGATGGTGCCCGAGGGCAGCTACATGCTCAGCGTCGGCGGCCGCTCATGGCCCAACGAGGCTCTTGACATCACTGCCTTCAGAATCGCAGAGCCCGCGCTCGAGGCTCCCGCATTCATGAGCGATCCTGAGGATGGCGCAGTCGTAGACAGCCTGAGCGAGATCATCGTGGCTCCCGACTTCGAGTTCACCCGCGCAGACACAATGAAGGCCGGCGTTCTGTATCCCGTCACCAACGGCGTACGCGGCACTAAGGTTTGCTCCATCTTCGGAAAGGCAGCCTCCGACAAGACCTACATGATCTACACTATCCCCGAGGCAAGCCGCAACCTTGCTGACGGAGATTATGAGTTTGTCATTCCCGCCAAGGCATTCGCCTTCACCGTGAACGGCACTCCCAATATTTACAGCCCCGAAATCGTGCTCCACTATCACGTAGGCGCTCCCGCCCGCGAGATCACCTGGACACTTGATCCGGCTGACGGCTCGACCGTAGAGGATGTCACCACAATGACCATCACCTTCACTGACGCAACTGAGGTCGCTATTTCCGACAATGCTGCAATCGTAGCTGACTGGAACGGTACCGACGTGGCCCAGGACTTCACTATCAAGTATGCAGGCGGCACTGACGTGACAATCGAAAAGGCACGCACCTCCATGACTGACTTCACCGGCGAAGGCACACTCAACGTGACTCTCGAGGAGGGCTCGGTTCTCGTGGACGGTCAGAAGTCTCCCGCTATCTCCTACACCCTGTATCAGGCTGCATCCGTAGGTCCCGATCCGGGCGAGACAATTGACTTCATGACTCTCGTAGAGGATGGCTATCCCGTAGCCAACTCCTTCATCGATGCTGAGGATGTAATGTCCGTAGTTTACTTCCAGATGAACCAGGACGTGACTGTCAACACCGAGTGCGAGGCTCCCGCAGTGCTCAAGCTCAACTCCAATCAGATTGCAAGCATCTCCGCAGCTTCCGGCGAGGGCGATGACTCATGGGCAACCGCCAACGGCGCAATGGTAGAGCTTGACTTCACCAAGGCTGACCTCACTGAAGACGGTGTATATACCGTCGAGATCCCCGAAGGCTTCTTCAAGGCCGGCAACAACACTGTAGGTGCAGCCAAGCTGACCTACATCAAGGGCATCGGTAACTTCACTCCCGCAGCCGGCAGCGTCATCGACGTGGCTGACAAGGCTTGGAGCTCCCTCTCGCTCGCACCCTTCAGCGGCGTAGAGCTCTATGAGATCGCAAGCGAGACCGAGTCAACTTTCGGCACCGACGAGCCCATGACTCTGACTCTGAACGGCGAAGTTGTTGAGAGCTTCCCGATCGAGCAGCAGATGATCTTCAGAAACAAGATGTCTCTGAGCTTCAAGAACAAGATCACTGAGCCCGGCGAGTACATCCTCAACGTTCCTGCGAACTACTTCATGACCACCATCAACAAGCAGAGCGTAGGCAACGGCGCAATGACCTATACCTTCACTGTAGAGGGCGCAGCAGCACCCGAGATGACCTACACCCTGTCTCCCGCAGCAGGCGAATATAAGGTATATCCGACCGTAATGGTGACATACGACAACTTCACCGGCGTTACTGTCAACGAGGGTGCCAAGGCTACCCTGAAGGTGTCTAACGTCAACTACATCACGTTCACCATCTCCGCAGAGGGCAACACAGTGATCTTCACTCCCGACGCAGAGTTCTCCCAGTACATTGGCAACGAGTACACCCAGTACCACCTGATGGTGCCCGAGGGCAGCTACATGCTCAGCGTCGGCGGCCGCTCATGGCCCAACGAGGCTCTCGACATCACCGACTACCGCATCCAGGCACCCGTGCTTGAGGCTCCCGCCTTCGAGAGCGATCCCGAGGATGGCGCAGTTCTGGAGAGCATCAGCGAAATCGTAGTGGCTCCCGAGTACGCATTCACCCGCAGCGACACAATGAAGGCAGGCGTTCTGTATCCCGTCACTGACGGCGTGCGCGGCGCTAAGGTTTGCTCCATCTTCGGCAAGCCCGCAGCTGACAAGACCTACATGCTCTACACTATTCCCGAGGCCAGCCGCGATCTCGAGGACGGCGACTATGAGTTTGTAATTCCCGCCAAGGCCTTCACGTTCACCGTCAACGGCACTCCCAACATCTACAGCCCCGAAATGGTGTTCCACTTCACCATCAAGACTAACGACACGGGCGTAGCCGGAATCGCAGCTGACGAGACAGTGACTGTCTTCACCATGACAGGCGTATGCCTGATGCGCAACGCAGACGCTGAGGCCCTGAACACGCTTGAGAAGGGCATGTATATCATCAACGGCCGCAAAGTGCTCGTTAAATAATTAAAGAAGCAACGTCGTTAGACAGCAAAGTATACTGATAATACTTTCAAACTGACTGACCACGAGCCGGGGCAGGTGCGGGAGCACTTGCCCCGGTGCTTTTTTAGACCCCTGAGACTTAAAAATTTTATGAGACGGGGTCTTAATCAAAAGCATTGAAATTGAACCTTCATTTCAACCTAATTGTAATTTCATCACAAATCTATTTTATCTTATGACAGATATGGAAATGGAAAATGCAAAGTTGTCCTCGGCGTATGGAGGCCCGGTGTTTGTGTTTGATCTTGATGACACGTTGGCTCCCGAGCGGGAGTTTCTGCGCTCCGGCTTCAGGGCCGTCCGGCGCGTGCTGTGCCCTCTCGCCTCAGAGGAGTTCGCGGCGCGGGCGGAAGCAGCCATGAATGAGGCGGCAGACAGGCACGCCAACCATTACACGGCCCTGGAGGAGATGCTTGACTCAGCCCGGCTGCGTGACAGGGTAAACATCAAGGATGTGGTGAACTTGTGCCGCAACCATCAGCCTGACAGCGGGTATATGCTGCGCCCGGATGCCGAATTTCTGTTGGCTGCCCTACGGAGCGCTGGGATAGTATGCTGCCTGATAACGGATGGAAGAAGCCGCACCCAAAGAAACAAAATCCGGGCGCTCGGACTTGAAAGATTTATCATGATGGGAGACATGCTCATTTCGGGGGAGACCGGATATGACAAGCATCATGCATATGCTTTTGAGCGCGTCATGAGCCTTTATCCCAATGCGCAGTCATATACTTATATCGGGGACAATCCCGAAAAGGATTTCATACATCCTCGAAGGTTAGGGTGGCATACCATAATGATACGTGACAGGGGGGAGAATATCTCGCCTCAGCCCCTGGTTATTGACAAAAGCTCATTAGCAGAGGAGGTTTTTGACGATATGGGGACTATATTTTGGAAAAATGTTATCTCGGGGTGAATTTTTTCAGTAAATTCTTTGGTGGTTTAATTGCAAAATGATAACTTTGCACCCGGAAATCGAAACTGCTCCGCCTGCATCGGTATCCATGAAAAATGAATCACCTAACTCAGACTGACTAATGACCATCTCATCGCGTCCCAAAATACTGATAATATACACCGGAGGCACCATCGGCATGATGGAGAATCCGGATACAAGGGTACTGGAGCCTTTTGACTTTGACCATCTTATAGACAACGTGCCGAAACTGAAGATGCTGGACTTTGACGTTGACAGTTTCCCGTTTGAGAAGCCCATAGACTCCTCGGCAATGAACCCGAGCCATTGGGGCGACATCGCGCGTGTCATAGAGGAGAACTACGACAACTATGACGGGTTTGTGGTGCTTCACGGCACTGATACGATGGCCTATACGGCGTCAGCACTGAGTTTCATGCTTGAGAACCTTGACAAGCCGGTGATCATCACCGGCTCGCAGCTGCCGATAGGGGAGGTTCGCACCGACGGCGAGGAGAATCTCATAGCGGCCTTGCAGGTGGCGGCGGCGCGTGAGCCGGACGGCGAGCAGACTGTCAAGGAGGTGGCCATTCTTTTCCAGAATTACCTGTGGCGTGGCAACAGGAGCACAAAGCACAGCGCGGACAACTTTGACGCGTTCAAGAGCAACAACTACCAGCCCTTAGCCACTATCGGCCTGGGCATCCAGTTTCATCGCAGCGCCCTGCTGCGCGACCGTAACCCGGAGCCGCTGAAGGTGCATTACGAAATGGACACCAATGTGATGTATGTCGACCTATTTCCCGGGATACCGGAGCATATAGTCCGCCATCTCTTCACGACTCCCGGGCTGAAAGGCCTTGTCCTGAAGACCTTCGGCGCCGGAAACGGCCCCAATGACCCATGGTTTCTCGAGGCGGTCAAGGATGCAGTCAACCGGGGCATAGTGGTGGTCAATATCACACAGTGCTGCAACGGCTCTGTGCTTCCCATGCGCTATCTGACCGGAGCCGACCTGGCGAAGTGCGGCCCGGTGGCCGGACATGACCTGACATCAGAAGCGGCCATCACGAAACTGATGTATCTCTTCGGCCGAGGCTATGATGCAGACACAGTGAAGAAGCTCATGGAGACCTCCCTTTGCGGCGAGCTGTCCGCCTAAGGCACTAATCCGAAAATATTGCGGCGGCTCTTCAAGCCGTCCGAAACGCAGAGCGCCCCTGCCTCA
>CAZWVY010000013.1:0-17741 GCA_964637105.1 uncultured Sangeribacter sp.
TCCATCTTCTTGAAGTCGGCCTCATAGCCATGCTTGCGCAGATACTCGATCTCATATTCGCGGGTCAGCGTGAGGTCGCGCGTGGGGGTGATAATCTCTATCTCGGGAGCGAGAATCTGGAAAGTCAGGTCAAACCTCACCTGGTCGTTGCCGGCGCCGGTCGAGCCGTGGGCGATGGCGTCGGCTCCTATCTGCTTGGCATATTCGATAGTGGCGATAGCCTGGAAGATACGCTCGGAGCTTACCGAGATGGGGTATGTGCCGTTGCGCAGCACATTGCCGGCCACCATATATCTGATGCTCTTGTCATAGTAGTCACGGGTGATGTCGAGAGCCACGTGCGAGGCCGCTCCGAGGGCCTTCGACTTTTCGGCGATGACAGCGAGGTCTTCCTCAGTGAAACCGCCGGTGTTGGCTATGGCGGTGTGCACTTCATAACCTAACTCTTCCGAAAGATACTTGACTGCGAATGATGTGTCCAGGCCCCCTGAGAAGGCAAGGACCACTTTTTTCTTTTTATTGTCAGACATTGGTGTGTAGTTTTGAACCTGATCGTATTAATATTATTCTTTACCCTATCCCATGTTTTTGTTCGCGGCTTATCTGGCCAGCTTGCGGCGGTGGAGCACCTTGTTGATGCTGTTTTTCACCTTTATCAGATAGGGATTTGCACGCTCCTCGGCGGGCATAGGCTGCTCGGGGTCGAAGAGCATCCCCGTGCAGAGGCACATGCGGCGGTTGTTGCGCTGCAGTATATCATAGTTGCGGCATCCCTCGCATCCGCGCCAGAACTCCTCATCGTCGGTGAGCTCTGAAAAAGTCACGGGCTTGTATCCCATGCGGGAGTTGAGCTTCATGACGGGCAGGGAGGTGGTGATGGAGAAAATTTTCGCGAAGGGAAACTTGAGGCGCGCCAGCTCGAAGGTCTTGGCCTTGATGGCTGCGGCCAGACCGAGATGGCGGTACTCGGGGTCCACGATGAGGCCCGAAGTGGCCACATAGTCGCCGTGGCCCCAGCTTTCGATATAGCTGAAGCCCACAAGGCGGTCGCCATGAAGGGCTACGACACTCTTGGCGCCGTTGATCTTGGCGGCGATGTACTCGGGCGAGCGCTTTGCGATGCCGGTGCCGCGCTGCAGCGCGGACTCATAGATGAGCTTCACAATCAGCTCGGCATACTGTGCGTCCTCGGGCTTTGCAAACCTGACATTGATGTCGTTGATGTTCATTTTTCCTTAAGATAGTGGCCGGAATCTCTCATCCCGGTATGTGAATTAGTCCGGGCGGCAGGGCCTCCCGGACAAGATACCTGTAAAACGGTCACAAATTTAGCAATTTTTTTTGATATTCGCTCTTAAAAAATCAAAAAAACGCTATTTATTACGCTGAAATATAATTATCCGCCGAAAAACGCTCCCTCACTCGTATCTGATGGCCTCTATCGGGTCGAGACGCGAGGCCTTGGCGGCAGGATAGAACCCGAACACGATGCCTATGACGGTACATACCACGAAGGAGAGCACCACGGAGGCAGGATTGATCATGACGGGCCACCCGGCAAGTATGCTGATGAGCCATGTAGCACTCGCACCTAAGATGATGCCTAATATGCCTCCCGTCACGGAAATCATGATAGACTCGATAAGGAACTGGGTCATGATGTCGCGCCCCGTGGCACCGATGCTCATGCGCAGGCCGATCTCGCGCGTGCGCTCCGTGACAGACACTATCATGATGTTCATGATGCCTATGCCCCCGACCAGCAGCGAGATGCCCGCCACAGCCGCAAGGAGCATGGTCAGCATGGTCGAGGTGGATGAAATCATCTCGGACAACTCCTTCATCGACCGTATGGTGAAGTTGTCATCCTGACCATCCTTGAGCTTATGTGAAGTCCTTAAAATGTCAGTTATCTCCGCGATTGTCGCCTCGGTGTTCTCCTCATCGACAGCCGATGCCTGTATGCCCTGCAGATAGTCGATTGAGAGCATTCGCTTCATGACAGTGGTATAGGGCACGAGGGCCAGGTCGTCCTGGTCCATTCCCATGGTGTTGTATCCTTTCTCATCCAGGACTCCTACCACCGTTAGAGGTATCGAGCCGAAACGAACCACTTTCCCTATGGGATCCGTGCCGTCCGGAAAAAGGTTGTCGACCAAGGTCTTGCCCAGCACGCAAACTTTGGCAGCCGTCTTCACGTCAGCCTCAGTAAACATCTCGCCTTGAGCCACCTTGCGCTGGCGTATGTCAAGAAACTGCGTGTTGACTCCCTGCGCCTGCGATGGATAGTTGTTGTTGCCGTTTACCCACTGCCCCGAGCTCGACACGCTCGGCGTGATGTATGCCACGGTTGTCGCCTGGTCCACTATAGCCTCATAGTCAGCAGGCTTCAGGGTCTGCATGTCATCGCTGCTCTGGCGCACTCCCCCCCGCTGCTCTCCTCCGGGCATGATCATTATCATGTTGCTTCCCATCTCGGAGATCTGATTCTGGATGGAGCGCTTGGAGCCCTCGCCTATGGCCAGCATGGCTATGACCGCCCCCACGCCGATGATCACGCCAAGCATGGTGAGGAAGCAGCGCATCTTATTATTGCCGAGCGCCTTGAGGGCTATCTTGATGAGTGTTACGAATTTCATATATCTGCGTCTTCGGGAAGAGAGTTAAACACCTCTTCGGCCGAAAGAATGTTGTCATTATATTCATCGCTTACAATCCTCCCGTCTTTGAGGGTGATGTTGCGCGATGAGTAGTGGGCTATCTCGGGATTGTGCGTAACGAAGATGATGGTCTTCCCCTCCTTGTGGAGCCTTTGGAAAAGGGTGAGGATGGAGAAGGATGTGCGCGTGTCGAGATTGCCGGTGGCCTCGTCGGCGAGGAGTATGACGGGATTGTTGACCAGCGAGCGCGCTATGGCCACGCGCTGCTGCTGGCCTCCCGACATCTGGTTGCTCTTATGCAGAAGCCTCTCCCCTAACCCGACCTCCCGTAGGCACTTCTCCGCTCTCTCGGCCCTCTCTTTGGCTGAGACTGCGGGATTGTAGAGCAGGGGCAGCTCGACATTCTCCAGGGCGGTGGTCTTGGGGAGGAGGTTGTAGTTCTGGAATATGAACCCAATCTTGCGGTTGCGGATACGGGCGCGCTCATTCTTGTTCATCCCCTTTACGGCTATGCCGTCGAGGATGTACTCCCCGGAGGTCGGAGTGTCAAGACAGCCCAGCGTGTTGAGCAGCGTGGACTTTCCGGAGCCCGATGTGCCCATGATGGTCACAAACTCCCCCTCGAAGATAGTAAACGACACCCCTCTCAAAGCCTTGACTGTCTCGTCTCCGACCTTGAAATAGCGTTTCAGGTTCTCGATTCGTATAATCTCTTTTGCCATTCTGCGGTTATCTCTTAAGCCGGGCTAAGCCGGTCTTATTTCTTTTTCCTGCCGGGAGGCTTAGGCATGAAGGGGCTGTTCTGGGATTTCTGTCCCCCGGCCTCAGCAGCGGCGGCCTCCTGATATTGCAGGGCCACTTTGTCACCCTTCTTCAAGCCCGAGGTGACCTCGCGGCTCACATTGTTGGCAAGGCCAAGTGTGACGGCTGTCTGCACGAGCTTGCCATCCCGGAGCACCCACAGCGAGGCCTCAGCAGTCTCCTTCAAGGGCACCGGCTCAGGCAGCCCCTTCTCCTTGTCAGACATGGGCTCGAACTTCAGGGCTTTCAAGGGCACTGCGAACACATTCTCGAGGCTGAGAGTATAGATGGAGAGGTTGGCGGTCATGCCGGGAATTAGCTTATGGTCAGGGTTCTCTGCGCCTACTATCACTTCGTAGGTCACGACATTGTTGGTCGTTGTCGGATTGATGCGCACCTGGGTTACGGTCCCCTTGAATGTGTCATCGGGATAGGCATCGACGGTGAAGGTGACGTTCTGCCCCACTTTCACCTGACCTATGTCGGCCTCATCGACAGACCCAACAACCTGCATGTGGTCCAGATCGGCTATTACATACAGGTTGGCCACGTTCATGCTCGACACCACTGTCTGGCCTACCTCCACCTCGCGAGACACCACTATGCCGTCTATCGGGGCATATATCTCCGCGTAGTTGAGGTTTTTTGCAGCGCGGACACGGTCTGCCTGGGTCTTCTCGTAGTTCAGGCGCGCTACTTCATAGTCTCTCTGCGAGGTCTGGAACTCGAGATCCGAAATAAGCTGCTCTTTGTGCAGGGCCTTGTCGCGCTCATAGTTCTTCTTCGCAAATTCATACGAAGCCTTGGCAGACTCCATCGAGGCGTTTGCGCTTTTGAGCTCGCTGTCGAGCAGGGTCTTCTCTATCTCCGCAATCAGCTGGCCCTTCTTGACCTGGTCGTTATAGTCTACATACAGTTTGTCGATGATGCCGGTCACCTGTGTGCCGACATCCACTGAAGTCACTGACTCCATTGTGCCCGTGGCGGTCACGATCTCCGAAAGCGTGGTGGGTTCGACTGTGTAAGTCTCAAGCTCCATTTTCGTCTCCTTGCCTCCGCAGGAGCCAAGGCTTATCAGGAGCATGGCTGCGGAAGCAGGGACGATATATTTAAATTTCATAGTGGTCTGATATAAAGTTATTATAGCTCTGCGCTGCCTCGTTACAGCTCAGCTCTGCATTGTTGTGACTCTGCGCTGCATTGTTACAGCTCCACGCTGCCGGTTGCGTAGAAGTTGACTGTCTTGGCAGCTAAGACGGCCATGTATTTGCTCTGCAGCAGTTCAAACCGGGCGTTGAGCAGGTCGTTGTGGGCCGTGAGCAGTTCAAGGGTATTGACGGCCCCCAGCTCGAACTGCCTCTGAGTGAGGTCTGAGGTCAGCTGTGCCGCTTCGAGCCGCGCAAGACCCGATTGATAACGCGCCTGCGAGTTCTCTGAGTCAATGTAGAGACGCTCGAGGGTCTGGTTGAGATCGTTGAGCAGGTCCTGACGCGTCAGGTCATAATCCAGCGAGGCAAGCCTCGCTTTGGCCACTGCCCTCTTCGTGGCATTGGCATCGAAGATGGGGACGTTGACCGTCACTCCCAAGTTCTCATTGAAGTTATGGCCCATCTGACGTCCCCAAGCCTCGCCGCCGGAGGCGGTGCCGGTAGCCACAGCTCCGGAGAGGGATATGGTGGGATACCTGCCTGCCTGTGCACGCTTGATGTCTGCGGCGTAAATATCTTTTGATAGGTCATTGCTCAGAAACTGCGGCAGCCAGCTCATGGCGCTTTGGAACACTCCCTCAACGGCCGGAAGCGTCTGAAGCACCTGCGAATCCGTGAAACTCACGTTGGCCACCTTTAGGTCAGTGTCAGGCCCGAGCTGAAGAATCTTCTTCAAATCCAGTATCGCGCTCTCCAGATTGCCCTCCGCCTGCACCAGGTTATAGGCATCCTGAGCCCTCTGGCTCTCAATCTGGGCGTAGTCTACCTTTGAGCTGCGCCCGCTCTCCATCAGCCGACGCGCGCGCTCGGTCTGCGCGGTACTCACTTCGAGAGTGGAGCGGGCTATGTCGACAGCCTCGCGGGCATACATGATATTAAGGTAAGCGTCCAGTATGCCCAGGCGCAATGTGCGGGCTATCTCGTCGCCTGCGAGCATCTTCTGATCTCGCAGCAGCTCGGATGCTATTGCACGGTATTTTCGCGCGTTCCCCTCCCATACGGTCCATCCGGCATTGATGCCGTAAGAGCCGTTGTAGGCGTTGGCCCGTGTGTAGTCAGCATGGAGCGGACGATTCACCACAGAATGTGAAGTCGAGAAACTCACAGTCGGCAGCCAAGTATCCTTCGCCTCAGCGACATCGACATCCGCCTCGAGCACCTCGAGAAGGTTGCGGCGCACCTCTGTACTGTTTTCAAGCGCCCACTCAACGCAGTCGCCGAAGGTCCAGACCGAAGGCTTTTGCATCTCCGGGGCCGCAGTAATATGTTCCGCCCCGGCAACCGGCTGCATCGCACAGACGGTGACCGGGGCGGCAACTGCGTAAATTGCCGCCACTGTGGCAGCTCGACAGATTTTTGCCATCGTGTTTATGACTGTCTTGGATTGCCTTTGATTCTCTTTGATTAGCACTGATTGATGAATCCTGTTATAATATGTATAAACTTTAACCGAGTCAAAATTACTAAAAAAAATTCTCCGTAACCAAAAATAGGTTCCAATTATACCAATTTTTCCGCCAAATCAACCAATTCTTCAACTTTCATGTTTGTTAATAATATAGAAAACCCCACACTATCCTATGACTCATCGCAAAATAGAACCGGGCAAGATAGCCGTTAAGACCCTCAAAATCATTGTTCCTCTGGCTGTTTCAGTGGGACTTGTGCTGTGGCTTTTCCACAAGGTGCCCATCGGAAAAGTGATGTCCATTATCCGGCAGGGTGTCGACTGGCGGTTTATCATCGCCATGATGCTCGTCACACTCCTGTCTCACACAATCCGCGGCGTGCGCTGGGGAATACAGCTCAGGGCCGCCGGCATACCGCGCATCCCTGACCTTGCGGAATGTGTGTCGATTTACGGCGCCTACGCTCTCAACCTGGTCTTTCCGTTTCTCGGCGAGGCCTGGCGCTGCTTATACATATCACGCCGGGAGGGCGTGAGCCTGTCGACAGTCATCGGCACTGACATCGGCGACCGCGGATCAGACGGCGTGATGATTGGAATGATCACCCTCTTCGCCTTTATCGTGGCCCATCCTCAGCTGATGAAGTTCATGGACAAGTATCCCATCGGCGAATCCATCGACCGCATGTCGACCGACGGATGGCTTTGGGTAATTATCGCAGGATTGATTGTGGCCTGCATAGTGCTTCATCATGTTTTCCGTAATACCTCAGCTGTGAAGGCCATCGACAGCAATGTAAAAAGGATGTGGCAGGGGTTCGCGGTGCTGTTTCACATGAAGCAGACAGGCCTGTATATCGTGCTTACCTTCGGAATATGGATATGCTATTTCTTCGAGACTTACCTCTGCTTCTTCGCCTTCCCCTTCACCCGCGAGTTGATATATAACTCACCCTACACCTGGGGCCTCCTTCCGGGGCTGGTGGTATTTGTTTTCGGGTCAATCAGCATGATTGTGCCCTCAAACGGAGGTCTGGGGCCTTGGAACGTGGCCGTGATGTTCGCATTGTCGCTCTTCGGCATCAGTGATTCAGATGGCACCGCCTACTCGATGGTCTGCTGGAGCTTCCAGACCATTATGCTGGTGGCAGAGGGAATCTTCGCCGCAGGCTACATAATGCTCAACCGCAGCAAGGCCGCCAAAATGCGCCTTGCCGACCGCACCCTCCTGATGAAGGAGGGCATAGCCTCCCCCGCCGAAAAAAATCTCTGATACCCCCTGCCTCTCTCGGGAAAAAGAAAAAAGCCCCTCCCCGAAAAAAGACGGAAAAAGCCCGGACTGAAAAAAGAAAACCGGAGCAGGCTAGGCCTCCTCCGGTTTGTCAAGTATCAGCCCCGTGGTGTCCGGGGTATCTCCCTTTTTGTATAAGCCCCCGCGATTCATCGCGGGGTAACCGGCTTAATCCCGTCGCGCTCAAGGAGCGCGTCGACAGTCGGCTGCTTGCCGCGGAACTCCACATAAAGCTCCATCGGGTCAACTGTGCCGCCGCTCTGAAGGAGCTTACGGAACTTGGAAGCCGTCTTCTTGTCGAAGATGCCATTTTCCTTGAAAGCCTTGAAGGCATCGGCATCAAGCACCTCGGCCCACTTGTAGCCGTAATAGCCCGATGCGTATCCGCCCGAGAAGATATGGGCAAACGAGGGGGAGATCAGGCTCCCCTCCACCATGTCGAAGATGCGCACAGGCTCCAGGGCCTCGTCTTCAAATTCGGCTATGGACGCTGAGGCGCGCATAGGTTCCTCCTGGGTGTGATAGGCCATGTCGAGGAATCCGAAGTTCAGCTGGCGCATGCAGGAGTAGGCAGCGCCAAACTGCGAGGCCTTGATGAAGCGGTCGATAAGAGACTGCGGCATCTTCTTGCCTGTCTTGTAGTGCTTGGCGAAAGTATCAAGGAACTTCTTCTGGGTGAGGAAGTTCTCATTGAACTGCGAGGGAAGCTCCACAAAGTCATGATATACGTTTGTGCCGCTCAGCGAATTGTAGGTCGCCTCCGAGCTGAGACCGTGCAGGGCATGGCCGAACTCGTGGAGGAAAGTCTCCACTTCGTAGGGAGTCAGCAGTACGGGGTTGTCACCAACGGGCTTGGAGAAGTTCATCACAATCGAAATCAAGGGGATGGTGCGGTTGCCCTCGTCATCCTTGGTCTCGGTACGGTATTCAGTCATCCATGCGCCGGGTGCCTTGCCGGGACGGTAGTAGAAGTCGGTGTAAAGAACGCCGAGCACCTTGCCGTCAGGGCCGATTACATCGTAGGCCGCTGCATCGGGATGATAGGTCGGGATATCCTTGTTGAGCTTGAAGGTGTAGCCGTAGAGCTTGGTGGCAAGCCCGAAGACTCCGTCGATGGTGTTGTTGAGCTCGAAGTAGGGCTTCATGTCCTCATCATTGAAGGCATACCGCTCGTTCTTGAGCTTGTCTGACCAGTAGCTGTAATCCCAGGGCATCAGCTTGAAATCGGGGCCTTCAGTCTTGCGTGCGAATTCCTCAATCTCAGCAATCTCAGCCTTCATGGGCCCGGTGTAGGCCTCGCGGAGCTGGTTGAGGAGATTGTAGACTCCCTCGGGGTTCTTGGCCATAGTGCCCTGGAGCTGAAACTCCGCGAAATTCTTATTGCCGAGCAGCTGCGCGATTTCGAGGCGCACATTGGCGATGTCCTTCAGCACCTGGGTGTTGTCGAACTCGCCACCCTGGTTGCGGCTGTTGTACATGCGGTAGAGCTTCTCACGCAGCGCGCGGTTGTCAGCATACTTCATGAAGGGGCTGTAGCTGGGCATGTACATCGTGAAGAGGTACGAGCCGTCATACATCTTGCCCTCATCCGCCAGAGCTTCGCGGGCAGCCTCGCGGGCAGCCTCCTTGATTGACTCGGGCAGTCCGGCTGTCTCGGCCTCGGTCACCCAAAGGCGGTTGGCCGGATTCTTCATGTCATTGGTGACATTCTGGGCAAACTTCACATTGAGGTCTGAGAGCTCGGAGGAGAGCTTGCGGTACTTCTCACGGTCAGCCCCCTTGAGCTGCGCGCCGCTCGAGGCGAAGTTGCGGTAGGTCTCCGTCAGAAGGCGCATCTGCTCGGGAGTGAGGTCAGTGAGCTCATCGCGGCGGTCATAGACCTGCTTTATGCGGTCGAAAAGGCGCTCGTTGAGAAGCACGTCCGCCTCCATATCCGAGAGGAGCGGAGTGACGCGGGCCATCATGTTCATCAGCACCGTGTCGCCATTGGCATGCTCCACATTCGAGAGCGCGAGAGTGGCCAGTCCCAGCTCCCGACCTGAACGGTCGAGAGCTGCGATGGTGTTTTCAAAAGTAGGCACGCTGCGCTGGTTGACGATAGCAGCTATCTCCTGCTTCTGGCGGTTGATGCCCTCGATGATGGCATTCTCGTAGTCAGCGGGAGTTATCTTGTCAAAGGGCACCGAAGCATGGGGAGCCGTCCAGGGCTGGAGCAGCGGATTGGCGCGGGTCTCCCCTTTCGTCTCGGCTGCAAACGTCATCAGAGCCGTAGCTGCCAGTGTTGTCATAAGAAACTTCTTCATTTCTATGCAGTGTTATTTCACTCCGTTCATGATGACCTGCACGCGGTTCTGGCCGTCATACATGCCCTTCATGAAGTCATTGAACTGTTCGAGCGTCAATCCCTCGAGGAACTCCTTCACGCCGTCTACGGTGTTGAAGCCGCGCTCAAGCGACAGCAGCCCGTTTCTCCAGTAGTCGTTGGTGCGCTCCTGGATCTCAAGCTGCTTGATGGCTGCGAGGCGAACCTTGTTGAAGTCCTCTGCATTGGCGCCCTCCTTGAGGAGCTTCCAGAGCTCCTTGTCGGCACGGTCAATCAGAGCCTGCTTCTTCTCGTCGCCGGTCTGGAACATATAGACGAGCTGCCATTCACCGGTGTTGGGATTCATGAAGCTGCCTACCTGTGCGCCGTATGTGCCACCCTCTTCCTCACGCAGAGTAGCGATATAGATGTTGTCGAGCACCTGGCCGACGAGGGAGATCATAGCGGAGTTGGCGTTGTTGTAAGGAATGTTGTTGCCGCTGTATGCGTCATAAACAAAGACAGAGGGAGTCTCAACCTGCTGGTCAAACTCATCCTTCACCTGTCCGGGGACGATGGTGATGTCAGAGAGGGTTTTCACCTTGCGGGGCTTGCCCTTGGAGGGGAGGGAGGCGATATACTTCTCGAGCAGGGGCTTGAGAGTTGCTGCATCCACGTTGCCGACGAAGATGAAGGTGTAGTCAGCTGCGTTGGCAGTGGCCTCCTTGGCCATCTTGAGCATGTTGGCGTAGTTGGCTGCGCGGATCAGCTCGCTGTTCTGGGTAGCCAGCAGCGTGTTGCCGGGATATTTCACCTCATTGAGACGCTTGCTGAACACGCTTTCGGGCTTCTTCTCCTCGTTGGCGAGGAAGGTGAGAGCACGCTCAATCATAGTGTTGTAAGTAGTCTCATCGGGCTCCAGTTCGGTGAATGTGGCGTAGACGAGCTCCATGAGGGTCGGAAGATCCTTGACGGTGCTCTGGCCTTCGAATACATCGGTAAAGTTGTTTACTTCAAAACCTAAGCCTGCCTTCTTGCCTGCGAGATATTTCTGGAGCTTGACGTTGTCAAAGGTGCCCAGCTTGCTGAGGCTGATAGCGTCGCCGAGCATCTGCACGTCTGCGCCCTGGTTCTTGGCGAAGGAACGCTTGCCACCCTCGCGGAACGCGGTCATCAGAATCTGGTCGTCAGTGTAGTCAGTGGTCTTGACAAGGACCTTCACGCCGTTGGAGAGCACCATCTCGGTAGAACCCCAGGGGCCTGCCTTCTCGCTCTTCACCTTGCCGGGCTTGCGGAGCTTGGCAATGAGGGGCTCGGTGATGACTTCGTCAACGTATGCCTCATACTCCTTGTTGAGCGTATTCTCCAGGTGAGCGATAAACTCGCTCTCCTCGGGGAATGTGCTTCCCTCGGTTTTGGGCTGCTGTATCACAATCACCTGGTTCTCGGGAGTGAGCAGAGCAGGAACCATCTGGTTGATTGCCTCTACGGGTATCATCTGTGTATAGACACCCTGTGCGAGCTGCAGCTCCAGCTCTGCGCCGGGCGAAGGCTCGTTGTCAGTGAAGTGGCGGATGAGCTCCTGGGCCACGTCATCATTGTCGCGCTTGTTGCGCTCGTTGAAGTTGCGCTCATAGCTTGCGAGAATCTCGGAAGTGGCGCGGTCATATTCGCTTGCAGTGAAGCCGGTCTTGAAGGCGCGGGCTACGACACCCACTGCGCCGTCGACAGCCTCCTCATAGTTGTTGCCCTTCGGGATGATGTAGATGTTGATGGCATCCTTTTCTTTGGAGACATAATACTGTCCGAAACGGAAGCCTGCATAAGCATAGGGGCAGTCGGGCTGCTGGGCATATTCGCTCAGACGGGTGTTGACCATCTGGGAAACAACAAGCTCGAGGAGCACATCCTGAATGTATCCCTCAACAGTGTTGCGGGCCTCCCAGGGAGTGACATCACTCTTGAAGGTGACAGTGATCATGGGGTTGGGAGTCTCGGGATCCTCAAAGGTGATGTAGAGGGGCTTCACGTTGTCGCTGATGACGGGATACTCGCGGGGGGCCGCATTCTCTGGCATAACGACAGTGGAGAAGAGCTCGATGACCTTCTTTTCCATCTCATCGGCATCGAAGTCGCCGACAACGAAGATGCCCTGCTGGTCCGGACGGTACCATTTCTTGTAGTAAGCGCGGAGCACGTCGGGCTTGAAGTTCATCACCACGTCCATCTTGCCGATGGGGAGCTGCTCATACTGGTACTCCTCGTAGAGCTTGGGGAGAATCTCGCCATACATGCGGATGCCGGCGTCGTTGCGCTGGCGCCACTCCTCGTAAATCACGCCGCGCTCAGCGTCGATCTCGCTCTCTTCGAGGGCGATGCCGTCACACCAGTCGCGGATCACGAGCAGCACGCTGTCCATCAGGTTGGCATCTGTCGTGGGGACGTTGTTGATGTTGTAGATAGTCTCATCAAAGCCGGTCTGGGCATTGATGTCGGCGCCGAAACGGATGCCTTTGTTCTGGAGGTAGTTGAGCATGGCCTTGCCCGGATAGTGGGTGGTGCCGTTGAAGGCCATGTGCTCCAGGAAGTGGGCCAGGCCGAGCTGGCTGGGCTCCTCGAGAGCGGAGCCTACTTTCTGGGCGATGTAGAAATTGGCACGCTCCTTAGGCTCTGCATTATGCATCACATAATAGGTCAGGCCATTGGGAAGCACGCCGCTCTTGACACCGGGCATCAGAGGCAGCGGGGTCAGACCCTGCTGAGGCTGCTGTGCCATCACGCCTAACACTGCCGCTACGAGCAGGAGGACGCTGAGAAATGTCTTCTTCATGCTTAGATGGTTTTTTAATATTAGTATTATGGTTTGATAATCTCTTGCTCTAATTATGTAATGCCCTTCACTTCGGCGGCAAAACCGCCGGGAACAGTCGCAAAGGACCTTATATGATTACAGAGGCAAAGATAGGCAGATTTTTTGATTTATCAAAATAATTTATCGAAAAACGATAAATTATTTTCATTTTCCGCTAATATCGTGCGGACTTACTCCTTTCACGAGGCCATGCATGAGCGCATACAGCGAAAGGCCGGAGGCTGAGCGTATGCCCAGTTTGGATGATATGTTCTTGCGATGGGTGATGACGGTATTTACCGAGATGCAGAGCGCCTCGGCTATTTCCTTGTTGGTCTTGCCTGCGGCCACCTCGCGAAGCACCTCGGTCTCGCGTGATGAGAGGGTCTGTCTGCCATCGCCCGGGGAGGCCGCTCTGAGCCGTCGCTCCATATCCGTCAGCCTTGAGGCGATTTCCTCCTCCGGCATCGACCGGGATATGACCCGAATTGATGAGGGGAGGACGCAGGGACGTGTGTCAAACAGCATCAGCCGCTCTGAGGCGCGGCTGACCATATCATGGTCAATCGCTGCATCAGGGGCGGCAACGAGAAGGATATCCTCCTCCGCTTCATGGGCCATGAGCTCCGCGAGGGATGCGTAGGCCGTGATTCCGTCCCATCCGAGCGTGCGGCACACCCATTTCAAACCCATTATATCCAGGGCCTCCAGGCCGGCTGAGCCTATCTTCATGTGCCGAAGGTCTTGCGCGTCACGGGGCGCAGTATGCGCTGCCGGATGCGGTTGTTCTGTCTCACATCGCGACCGAGGGCGAAGATGGCCGACACTACCGCCACGCAGAGGTTGGGATTGAAATTTCCCTCGAGATGGATGACGAAGAAGCTCTCCAGGTCCGAGATCTTCTCCTCGATTGAGAAGTCGGCATCCAACAGCCTCCCCGCTGTGGCAGCGGTCATGGCCTCACCCTCGCCGCGAAGGGCGGGAAGCAGGCGGCGCCTGTCAGCTTCGATGCGGTTGAGCAGCTCGAGACGGAAGTCCTCGAAAAATTTGCCCAGCAAGGGAAGATTGCCCTCCCCTGCGCCGCTGGCAAGAAGGGGCCTGAAGTGGCGGACGATATTGGGGAGCTGCACCTGCTCATACCATTCATCAGTCTTCTCCAGATAGTCGGCCAGACGGTATGCATCCCGCGAGCCGCCTGCCATCTCTGATGCACCCTCTTTGGGATGATAGTCGGCGTTGAGATAGGTGTTGAGGATGAGCAGGAAAAACTCCTCGTCAATGCCCAGGCGGGCGCATTCCTCCCCTATCGTGCGCCCTCCTACACCGAGGTTGATTCCGAACCGCTGAAGCACTGGCAGACAGCCCGGATGCGCCATGACAACCTGGCTGAGCCGGGAGCTGGAGAAGTATATGCTCATTTATGTACGGTGATGACGGTATGCTGAGTGATAACGAAGTCCATCGGCACGTCGTGCTCCTCCACGGGAAGCTCGTCCACGAGCTGGAACTCGTAGCCCACTCCGATTTTGGTAGCTTTCGCCTCCCGCAGCAATCGGTCATAGAACCCCTTGCCGCGACCCAGACGGTTGCCGTTGCGGTCGTACGCCACTGCCGGCACAACAATCAGTTCCATCTCATCGGCATCCACGAGGTCATCGCCCGTGGGCTCCTCGATGTGGAAAGAGCCCAGCTCGAGACGCGACCTGTCGTATGGGAGAATCTCAAGGTGCACTCCGTTGACGCGGGGGAGGAAGAACTGCTTGCGGTCATGCCACTTGTCCAGAAAACGACGCGTGGAGAGCTCATCGGGGAGCGAGTGGTACATGAGTATGCGGTCGGCCATCATGAACGCTGCCGTACGCTCAAGACGCTCAAATACTTCATCGGCCGCGCGGGCCTTCTCTATCTCTGAAAGCATGGTGCGAAGATTCTTGATCTTCCTTCTAATTTCACTCTTTTCCATAATCTTCACTCTTTCCATAATCTTATTATTTTGATTTTGGCAATTGCGGCTGCTCCCCCTTCTGCAGGGCCTCGACGGCGCGGTCAAGCACAGGATCGCGACGGTTGAGCACCTCTATATAGGAGGAGAATCCGAGTATGTCACGTGCTATGACGGCCTTGAGCTGGCGCAGCACGAGGTCGCGGCTCTGGTTGATGTAATACCAACGGGCCGGGACGCCGTTCATCGATGCGTACGTGACGAAGTTGTTGAGCAGGGTCTCATCGCGGGGGATAATCTTGAGCATCTGGTCAATTGTCCGAACTCCGGTCATGACATCCCGGTATCTCTCGGCCATGCTGAATCCATATTTGGGTATCAGACCGAGGTCTTGCACCTGAGCGTACCATGAGGTGTAGCCAACGGTGTCGCTCGGCACGAAGTAATCGGGCATGATGCCCCCGCCGCCATAGACGGTGCGTCCGCCGATTGTGGTGAAAGCCTTGCTCTTGTCCACCTTTATGCTGTCCGCGTTATAGAATTCACCCCTTTCGTAGCGCTCCATCAAATCCATGTCATATTTCCCGTCATGGCCCCGACGGTACTCCTTCTGTATCGAGCGTCCGGAGGGGGTGTAGTATCGGGCCACGGTCAGGCGTATGGCGCTGCTGTCGGGGAGCATCATCTGGTTTTGCACAAGGCCCTTGCCAAAGGTGCGACGCCCGATAATCAGAGCGCGGTCATTGTCCTGGAGCGCCCCGGCGAGAATCTCGGAGGCGGAGGCGGAAAATTCATCGGTCAGGACAGTGAGGGGCGTGTCGATAAACGAACCTTGGCCGTCGCTGCTCACAACCGATTCATTTTCGGGTATGCGCCCCTTGGTGTAAACTATCAGCCTGCCGGCCGGAAGGAATTCATTAGCCATCAGAATGGCCTGGTCCATATATCCTCCCTGGTTGCCCCTCAGGTCGAGCACGAACTTCCGGGCACCCTTGTCTGACAGGGAGTTCAGGGCATTAAAGAACTCATCATAAGTGGTGCGCGCAAACTTGCTGACACGCACATAACCGATGCTGTCATCAAGCATATAGGCTACATCCACTGAATTCTGCGGCACCTCGCCACGTATCACCTCATACTTGAGGGGCTTGGGAGAGGAGCGTCTGACAATTTCAAGATTCACCTTAGTCCCTTCGCGTCCGCGCAGATTCTTGTATACCATCTCCGTGGTGGCATTCTTGCCCGTCAAGTCTACTGTATCTGCTCGCACGATTTTATCGCCGGGCTGGAGGCCAACCTTTTCAGCAGGGCCGTTTGCGACCACCTCGCTCACGATTACCGTGTCATTGAGAATCTGGAACGACACTCCGACTCCGTAAAAGGCTCCGTCGAGTTCGGAATTGACATCGGTCAGCTCGCTGGCGGGTATATATACCGAGTGAGGGTCAAGAGACCCGAGCAAGTCAGGGAAAAGAGTGTCGAGCAGGGAGTCGACATCCACCTCGTCGACATACTCGCGCTGTATGAGCCCGAGCACCGTCTTGAGCTTCTCCTCCCCTGCGCTGTAGCGCGTCCGGGTGACGTATGATCCTATGAAAATGCCTCCGACCACTCCCAGGGCCAGAGCCACGGGGAGCAGTATGAGTCCAATGTTGCGGTTATTCTTCATCTTTGGTGTCAGTGACAGGTACGAATACGGTCTCGACTCCCGCTTTGCGCAGGAGCTCGAGACCGTCACAGATGCGGTATAGCTCGGAATACACCACGCGGCGTATTCCGGCCTGTATGATCAGTTTGCTGCACTCCATGCAGGGGCTGGTCGTGACATACAGCGTCGCTCCCTCGCTGGAGTTATTGCTCCGCGCCACCTTGGTGATGGCGTTTGCCTCGGCGTGGAGCACATACGGGTAGGTGTTGCCCCGCGCATCCTCGCACACATTCTCAAATCCCGCCGGAGTGCCGTTGTAGCCGTCGGAAATTATCATCTTATCCTTCACTATGAGAGCGCCCACCTTGCGGCGCTTACAGTATGAATTCTCGCTCCATATGCCGGCCATGCGCAGATAGCGGCGGTCGAGGAGCAGTGTCTTTTCTTCCGGTGTCATATTCTTCAGCGGTTGTTGAGTATGCGGTTGTTGAGTAAGCTATTGCTGACTATATTATCAACACGCGGGGCGCGCGGAGGGTTCGATTCCCTGAAGCTGCGATCAGTGCGACACAGGAAATCTTAACCTTCGCAGCGGCTCAACGCGCGAGGGCTCAGAGCTCGGAGTGCTCCATGAGGAACTTCTCGGCGTCCAGGGCGGCGCGGCATCCGGTGCCGGCTGCGCAGATAGCCTGGCGGTAACGGGGGTCGGCGCAGTCGCCGGCGGCCATCACACCCTCCACGCTGGTGTGGGTAGTGGCATCCTTCACCTTAATATATCCCTCCTCATCCAGCTCGAGCTGGCCCTTGAAAAGGTCGGTGTTCGGCTTGTGGCCGATGGCCAGGAAGAAGCCGTCGATAGCTAAGTCAAATTTCTCCTCGCCGGGCTCGCCGAGGTTGCGCACGAGGTGGGCACCCTCCACGCCGTCCTCACCGAAGAGGCCGACTGTGTTGCATTTGAAGAGAATCTCAATGTTCTCAGTGTTTTCCACACGGCGCTTCATCACGTCTGAGGCACGGAGGTAATCCTTGCGGACAATGAGATACACCTTCTTGGCCAGGGATGCAAGGTAGAGGGCCTCTTCGCAGGCGGTGTCACCGCCACCGACCACAGCCACGGTCTTCTTGCGGTAGAAGAAGCCGTCGCAGGTAGCGCACGCGCTCACGCCCATGCCCATGTATTTCTTCTCATCGCTCAGGCCGAGGTATTTGGCAGCTGCGCCGGTGCAGATAATAACTGTCTCAGCGGCGATCTGATTGCCACGCTCGTCCTCGCATACGAAGGGACGCTTGGAGAAATCTACTTTGGTGATGATCTCAGAACGCACTTCGGCTCCGAAACGGAGGGCCTGCTTGCGGAAGTCCTCCATCATCTCGGTGCCCTGGATGCCTTCGGGATAACCGGGGAAATTCTCTATTTCAGTGGTCTGGGTCAGCTGGCCGCCGGGCTGCATGCCTTCGTAGATGACGGGCTTGAGAGCCGCGCGGGAGGCGTAAATGCCGGCGGTGTATCCGGCTGGTCCCGATCCGATTATCAATACTCTTGTCTGTTCCATGGTTGTTTTTATTTGGTTGTTTTGGTGATTTATCATGATTTATCTCGAGCTTCTCGAGTCTCTCGAGATTCGCGAGC
>CAZWVY010000013.1:17841-45725 GCA_964637105.1 uncultured Sangeribacter sp.
TGGTGATTTATCATGATTTATCTCGAGCTTCTCGAGTCTCTCGAGATTCGCGAGCCTCTCGGGCTTCTCTGGGTTGGTCAGCGGAGGTCTATGACCTCCGCTTTGGGATATTTGGCTTTGGGGTAGGTGAAGGCCGATTTCGGTATCTTGCTATCCGTCTTGAGCGAGGTGATGCTCACTGTGGTGGATGCTCCCGACGAGGGCGTGACGGTGATTCGCGAGGGCCGGTAGGTCTTGCTGTCAATCACCACCACTACATTCTTCAATCCCGATTTGCGGCTTTTCGGCACCAGTACGAGGGTGCGTGTGCCCGCTGTCTGCTTCTTGGCAAATGCGGGGGTGAAAACGCCTTCATAACCCGAGACCATCATCATGGGATTCGCTTCGCGCAATTCTTCACTCGTGGGATGGGTTAGCGTGGTTTCCTTCGCCGATTCGCTGTAGGTCCACAGGTTGCGCCCGTCATACCATGAGCTGTAGCCGGGGGTGGTGAGCACGAACCCCGCTGCGGAGGATTTCAGGGAGCCCTTGACGCTCTTGCCGCCGGAAGTCATCGTGAATGTGGACTCTATTCCGGAGGAGCGCTCTATGAGCGCGGCAGCCCGCTTCATGACCTGGCCGGCCGTCTCAGCTGCTGTGGCTGCGGAGGAGAGGGCCAGGCAAAGGGCAGCCGTCATCAGCACCGGGATGATTCTTCTTATAATCCGTCTCATGTCAGTTTCCGAGGATTGATTCAAGTGTAATTTGGTCTACGAGGACGGCCCTGGGTTTGCCACCCTGCGACGGACCTACGATACCGGCAGCCTCAAGCTGGTCCATTATCTTGCCTGCGCGGTTGTAGCCTATGGCGTATCGGCGCTGCAGCGAAGATGTGGATGCGGTATTGGACATCACCACTACCCGGGCGCACTCGTCAAACAGCGGGTCGCGCTCGCCGAAATTGTTTCCGGCGGCGTGTCCCTCGCCATCTTCGCCGGTG
This sequence comes from uncultured Sangeribacter sp., assembly GCA_964637105.1. Lineage (GTDB taxonomy): Bacteria > Bacteroidota > Bacteroidia > Bacteroidales > Muribaculaceae > Lepagella. The sequence continues at coordinate 18,821 of CAZWVY010000013.1, forward strand.
GCTACAGGCTCCGGCAGTATGTATGCTCCTTCGCCGAAGGGCTGCGCAGCAATGTAGTCGCAAATCTGCTCCACTTCCGGTGTGTCGATGAAGGCGCATTGCACACGCACCATCTCCGAGCTGTTGCTGATAAGCATGTCGCCGCGGCCGATGAGCTGCTGGGCTCCGGTGGTATCGAGGATGGTTTTCGAGTCAACTCCCGAGCTGACTTTGAAGGCTATGCGCGCAGGGAAATTGGCTTTGATGATGCCGGTGATAACATTGGTCGAGGGGCGCTGCGTGGCGATAATGACGTGCATGCCGACTGCACGCGCTTTCTGCGCGAGGCGTGCTATGGGCATCTCGACCTCCTTGCCCGAAGTCATGATCAGGTCGCTGAACTCATCGACAATCACGACAATATAGGGCAGGAATTTATGACCGTCAGCCGGATTGAGCCTCCCTTCCTTGAATTTGCCGTTATACTCCTCAATGTTGCGCACCTGCGCCTCCTTGAGCAGCTGATAACGGTCATCCATCTCGACACACAGAGAACTGAGCGTGGCTACCACCTTTGTCATGTCGGTGATGATGGGTTCCTCGGCATCGGGTATCTTGGCAAGATAATGTTTCTCGATTTTGGCATATAGCGAGAACTCCACCATCTTGGGGTCAATCATCACAAATTTCAGCTCATCCGGACGGCGGCAGTAGAGCAGGGATGCTATCAGAGCGTTGAGGCCTACCGATTTACCCTGGCCTGTGGCGCCGGCCACGAGCAGATGGGGCATCTTGGCCAGGTCGGTGATGTAGACATCGTTTGAGATGGTGCATCCCAAGGCCACCGGGAGTTTGTATTTGGATTCCTGGTATTTGCGCGACTGGATGACGGTGCGCATGGATACGGTCTGCGGGTCCTTGTTGGCCACCTCGATGCCAACCGTCCCCTTGCCCGGTATGGGGGCGATGATGCGTACGCCTATTGCCGAGAGGCTGAGCGCGATGTCATCCACGAGGTTGCGTATGCGGGCTATCTTCACGCCCTTGTCGGGGCGAATCTCATAGAGCGTCACTGTCGGACCGACGGTAGCCTCGATGCTTACAATCGGAATGCCGAAATCAAGCAGGGTCTTGCGGATTTTCTCTTTATTCTCCAGCTGCTCGGTGGTGTCTATGCTTATCTTCTCCACCCCGGGCCGCAGTATCTCGCTTGAGGGGAAACGGTAGTTGTATTTCATGCTCCCCAAGGGGCGCTTCACCTCCCCTTTTGCCACGGTGCCGACATTGACCACCATCTCCTCATCGTCTTCATCTTCAGCTGCATCTTCAGCTGCATCTGCCGGGCTTTCTACTGCCTGCCCTGAGGCCGCAGCCTCGCGCTGAGCTTGCTCAGGCGCATCCGGAGCCTCACTTGGAGAGGGCGCCGGCTGCTCCTTTCCCATAGCAGGCACGGGCTCAGCCGCGGCTGCACCCGGAGCCGGTCTGGGATACGTGTGGCTGACGCTGCTCCACTCCTCTTCCTCTTCCAGGTCAGGGAGCTCCTCATAGAGCGCCCCTTCGTTTCCGCCGAAGGTCACCACATCATCGGGTTCGTCAAGCGGAGCGATACTGGTATCCACACCCTCTCCGGCGCTCGCAGCCTCCTCGGCCTCGCGGCGTGCCATCTCGGCTATCTCCTCCTCGACCTTGCGCCGCTGCTCCTCCGCCTCAAGACGGCGAGCCTTGCGCTCGGCGGCCACGCGGCGCACTCTGAGAATCCAGTTGATTATGTCGCGCAAGCAGATAATGACGAATATCCCCAGCGTGAGCACGCAAAGCACCGCTCCGCCGGTCCAGCCGAAAAAGCTGATAATAAACTCATTGACGTAGCGTCCATGCCATCCTCCCCAATTTACGGGAGAGTTTACGCCAATAGTGGCGAGCCCGACGATGAGCGATACGGCGATGAAAGCCACCAGGCATTTGATGGTGAAGTTGACTGTCTTGAAGCGGGGGCGACCCGTGAGCTCCTTGAGCGACATGACAAGCAGCCAGAACACAATAACTGCGGCACCCAGGCCGTATCCCCGGTTGATGAGCATCTCCGATAACCGCGCGCCGGCCTCGCCGCCCGAGTTGGCTACACCCTTGGCAGCCCCCAGGCCGCTGGCGGCTATGGCGGACTGGTCGCGGAAACAGTCTGTGAGATATGAGAAGAAAGAGATGCCGAGGTATACGCCGAGACACCCGAGGACGAGCCCGGTCATCAGCCTGACGGTCTGCGAGCCGGCCCAAGCCTTCACCTTGGCCGGAATAGATGCCAGGTCGACATCCATTTTCGGCAGCTCATGGCGCTCCTTAGCCTTGGCTCCGGGTTTGGTCTGCGGCTCCTTGGATGTGGTCTGCTTGCGCCGTCCGGACCGTTTTCCGGACTCCGGCGCGGGCGCGGGAGGAAGCGGATTTGCCGGTTCCTCGACAGGTATGGTGGGATTGTATGTTTCGAATCGGTTCATAAGTGTAAAACAGATGCAAATTTAGCAATTTCACCTTAAAAACCGAAGCCATTAACCGTAAAAAATTTTAAAGCGCCGAAAAAAAGCATCCCGAGGAGGGATTCAGGCCACTTTCGGGCGCGACCCCTGAGACACTTATCTTTTTGAGTAAGACCTAATCCTCACCGCAAAGTGTCTCCCGCCTCCGCGGCCGGGGCTTCCTCCGGGCGAGGCTGCTCTTCGGGAGCTCTCAGCGTGTCGTGGTGAGGTTCGTGCACGCTGTCGGCCTCCGGGGTTGCCACTGCATCTGGCGCAGGCTTTGGACGGGTGATGTCGGCATAGCCGGTCTGCACTCTGACCACCCGGCTACCTTCGCGCTCATTGACCTGCATGTCCTTCCAGGAGGGATTGACTATTACCGGCATGCCCGAATCCACCATGGTCACGAGCTCGAGGATATCCTCGTTTTTGAGGCGCATGCAGCCGTGGCTGCGCCTCCCCCCTACCGACCACGGGGCGCACGTGCCGTGTATGCCGATCTGGCGTGTGGTGGGGATTAGAAGACGGATAAACCGGGGGCCGAACTGCCCTTTCACCTGCGAGACATTGCCGTCATCATCGGTATAGAGCCAGTCGGTGCTGTTATACACACCCTCCACGCTGAAAAAGCCCTCGGGGGTGCGGCAGTCACGCCGCTTGTGCTTCGTGCCGTAATTCTTGCCTGCGGCCATCTTGAACGAGCGCAGCTCCACGCCGAGGCTGTCATAGACTATCACCCGCATCGACCCTTTGTCGGCAATGACAAAGCGCGGGTATTTGCTGTTTAGAAGTTTCTCGGCATATTCCGGGGCATCATCTGCCATGGCCGGCAATATGCCCATGCGGTATCGCGCAGCCGAGGGGGAGGAGGCCATGTACGCCTTGATTTCCTCAGGGTTGTCGAATCGCATCACAGGATCGGGGCGCTCTTCCGGCACAGTGTCTGCCGGGGCAGCCTGAGTGTCACTGACTGACGCAATATCCTGCACGGCTCCGGAGCCTCCCTTTGCGCAGCCGCCCGGCAGCAGCCACAGGGTCATGAGCGTACAGACGGCGCACACCCGCTTTCCTATTTGAAATAAGCGGGTTGCATGTGCCGCAGACGGGCCGGGATTCATACGGGGTCGTGTCATAATCAGTGCGCGGAATAAATCGGTTTTTAATTAAACACTGTCAAGGGGTGGATTTTTCACCGCGACTTTAACTTTTTTTCAAAAAAAATTTGTAATTTCGCATTTCTGATGGAAACAAGACACATCATAATTATCCTATTCCTGGCCCTGCTCTGGCTGTGGCTGTGCTGGACGCTTGTGGCCGCCGGAGGATGGAACGGCAAAAACGCATTCCTGATCGTAGCTTCGGGAATCATCATTTTCGTGCCCCTCTGGAAGAGATATATCCGCCCTGACAAAAGCGGCAATGACCGCCGCGACAGACGGAATTAAACCTGACCTGCCATGGAGAAAAACATAACTGACCAACCGCGATTATCGGGCTCGGAGAAGCCCGCTGTTCCTCCCCTCCTCGCCCGCATTGACTCCCCGGCCGACCTGCGCCGCCTCACGCCGGAGCAGCTCCCCGAGGTGTGCGCCGAGCTGCGCGAGTTCATCATCTCGCGACTGTCGTCCAATCCGGGACATTTCGCCTCCAGCATGGGGGCGGTGGAGATTATCGTGGCTCTCCATTATGTGTTCAACACTCCCGAAGACCGCCTGGTGTGGGATGTGGGCCATCAGGCTTATGCCCACAAAATCCTCACCGGCAGGCGCGAGGCCTTCGACAACCAACGCAAGTTAGGGGGCATAAGCGGCTTCCCCACCCCATCGGAGTCGCCATATGACACTTTTGTCACCGGCCACGCGGGCAATTCCATATCCGCTGCCTTAGGCATGGCGATCGCTGACCGCAACACTCCCGAGCACAAGGACCGCAAGACTGTCGCCATAATCGGGGATGCCTCAATAGGCAACGGCCTCTCCTTCGAAGGGCTCAACAATGTCTCCAACAACCCCAACAATCTGCTCATTATCCTCAATGACAATGACATGAGCATTGACGACAATGTCGGCGCGCTGCATCAGTACCTCTCCGAACTCTACACGTCACAAGGCTACAACCGCTGGCGCCACCGTCTCGCCAACTGGATGATGCGCAAGGGCTATCTTACCGACAAGAAAAAAGGACGCCTGCTGAGACTCAATAATTCAGTCAAATCTTTTATTTCCGGCGACCAAAATATATTCGAGGGACTCAATATCCGGTATTTCGGGCCTTTCGATGGTCATGATGTGCAGAAGATAGTACGTGTGCTCAATGATATCAAGGATATGGAGGGCCCCCGCATCCTCCACCTGCGCACCACCAAGGGCAAGGGGTATGAGAAGGCGGAGCAGGACCCGACGACCTGGCACGCTCCCGGACTCTTCGATCCCGATACCGGCGAGCGGAAGAAAAAGAGCGCTCCGGGCGAGCCCCTGAACTGGCAGGAGGTGTTCGGACGCACGCTTGTCGAACTGGCACGCAAAGATGAGCGTGTCATGGGCATCACAGCAGCGATGCCCACCGGAACCTCGATGGTGCACATGCTCCGGGAGTTCCCGGCGCGCACTTTCGATGTCGGCATCTCCGAGGGCCATGCGGTCACTTTCGCAGGAGGCCTGGCTGCCGGAGGCAAACGCCCCTTCGTGGCCATCTATTCCTCCTTCCTGCAGCGCGCATACGACAATATCATAAATGACGTTTCGATACAGGGGCTACCCGTAACCTTCTGCATCGACCGCGCCGGCATAGTAGGCGAGGATGGCGTGACACATCACGGACTTCTTGACTTGGCTTACCTGCGTCCGATTCCGGGCCTGACAATAGCCTCCCCGGCCGATGAGGAGACACTGCGCGACATCATGTTCACTTCGCTGAATCTCGATGGTCCCCTGGCCGTGCGCTATCCGCGCGGCAAGGCTGTAAATGCTGACTGGCAGACCCCCATGAAGGCAGTTACCCCCGGCAAGGGAAGGCTTCTCACCGCGCGCGACGGCGCCAAGACAGCCCTCCTGACCATCGGCCCTTCGCAAGATGCCGCCGAGGCTGCGGCAGAGGCGGAAGGAAAAGGGGTGTCAGTGGACCACTACGACATGATATGGCTCAAGCCGCTTGATATGGACATAATCCACGATGTCGCCTCGCGCTATGACAGGGTCATCACCGTAGAAGACGGCACTGTGGCCGGAGGATTCGGGTCAGCAGTGGCTGACGCGCTCGCATCGCTCGACTACAAGGGGGCAGTCCGGCATCTCGGCGTGCCTGACCAATGGGTCTCGCACGGCAAGGTCGGAGAACTCAAAGCTCTCTGCGGCTATGACCGCGAGGGCATTCTCAAGGAGATTTTGAAATGAAAATAATTATCGCAGGAGCGGGAGAGGTGGGCACCCACCTCGCCAAGATGCTCAGCAACGAGGATCAGGACATCATACTTCTCGACAGCAATCAGGAACGCCTTGACATCATTGATGCAAACTACAACCTGATGACTGTCAACGGCTCCACATCGTCGTTTGAGACGCTCAGGAGCATCGGGGTCGGCTCGGCAGACCTATACATCGCTGTCACTCCCTACGAGACACGCAACATCACATCATGCGCGATAGCCAAGAAACTGGGCTCGCGCAAGACTGTGGCCCGCATTGACAACTCGGAGTTTCTACGCAAGGAAAACGGTCTTATCCTGAAAGAGTTAGGCGTGGATTTCCTCATCTATCCCGAGAATCTCGCAGCGCAGGAAATAAATACGGCGCTGGCCCATAACTGGGCCCGATACTGGGGCGAGCTTCACAACGGCGAGCTGCTGCTCATGGGCGTGAAGCCCTCCCCCAACTTCCCCCTCTTTGATGTGAAAATCAAGGACCTCCCTATTAAGAACCATGATTTCCATATCGCCGCCATAAAGCGCAAGACCGAGACCATCATTCCTAACGGCAATGACGAGATCCGCCAGAACGACATCGTGTATTTCATCACCACCCCGCCCTTCGTCAGCGAGGTCAGAGACCTCTGCTGCAAGAAGAAGCGCTCCATCAAGAAGGTGCTGATCATGGGGGGAAGCCGGATAGCGGCGCGCTTCATGAGGCAGTATGATGACAAATACCATGTCAAGGTCATCGACATCAGCCGCGCCCGCTGCGAGGAACTCGCCGAAAACTTTCCTAACTGCGAGATTGTCTGCGGCGACGGCCGCGACATCGAGGTGCTCCGCGAAAACAATATCTACCAGTATGACGCCTTCATGGCCCTGACCGATTCTTCGGAGACCAACATTCTCTCCTGCCTCACGGCAAAGGAGTTTGACGTGCCAAAGACAATTGCCGATGTGGAGAACCTTCAGTTCCTCTCCAGCGCCGAGAGCCTAAATATTGGCACCACTATCAATAAGAAGCTCCTCGCCTCGAGCCGCATATTCAAGATATTGCTCGATGCCGATGAGCATAATTCCAAGTTCCTGGCCCTGGCTGATGCCGAGGTAGCGGAGATTGCTGTCAAACCCGGCGCCAAAATTACCAAAGCCCCTGTAAAAGACCTCCACCTGCCCTACGGCATGACCCTGGCCGCCCTCGTCAGAGGCGAGCACTGCGAACTTATCTCCGGTATGTCTAAAATCGAGCCGGGAGATTATGTGGTGGTGTTCTGCCTGTCCGGTACGATTCAAAAGATTGAGAAATGGTTTTCGTGACTTCGGCTTACCGCCCGAAATTTTATATAAATGTTCCGATGCTCCTCCGGGTGGTCGGTTGGCTGCTCATGATACTTGCCGCTTTCATGCTCATTCCCGTTGTCACGGGTCTGCTGATGCACGACGGACGAGTGATGGGGTTCGTATGGTCGCTGCTCATCACGTTGGGCGCCGGCTTCGGCATGATGCGCGTCAAGCCTAAAAGCCGCGAGATGGGCAAGCGGGAAGCGATTCTACTGGTGTCGCTCACATGGGAGATTCTGGCCCTTTTCGGCATGCTCCCTTTTCTCTTCACGGGCACCCATACAAATGTCACGGATGCCTTTTTCGAGACAATGAGCGGTTTCACGACCACCGGCATGTCCGCTCTCGACTCGCTTTGCGGTGTGCCCCCCTCTATCATTATCTGGAGATGCGTCACACAGTGGATAGGGGGCATGGGTATCATACTCTTCACACTCGCCGTGCTCCCTATGCTCAACTACCAGGGGGGCATGCAGATGTTTAACGCCGAGGTCACCGGAATAACCCACGACAAGCTGCGTCCCCGCGTCAGCAACACCGCCAAGAGCCTGTGGCTGATATACATCATCCTTACCGCCTGTCTCACGGCCATGCTCCTCTTTTCGGGCATGGATCTCTTCAACTGCATATGCTACGGACTCTCAATCATGTCGACCGGAGGCTTCGCCGTCGCTGACCAGTCGGTCCTTGACTTAGGTAGTACATATATCAAAATCGTGGTTATCATATTCATGTTTCTCGGCGGTGTGAATTTCTCGCTTATATACATGGGGGCCACGGGTCATCCGCGCAAGGCGCTCAGCAATGAGCCCCTCCGCTGGTATGTCTACTGGATTATCATCGGGTATGCCCTCTTCTGCCTGAACGTGCTGCTTAACCGGGCCGGGTCAAATGTCGGCGATTATACTATCGACCCTCTCTTCCAGGCTGTTTCCGTCATATCCTCAACAGGAATCACAGAGCCAGATTTCCATAACTGGGGCTCCCTGTCAGAGATGGTGCTCATACTGATGATGCTCACCGGAGCATGCGCCGGAAGCACTTCGGGAGGTGCGAAAATAGACCGGTTTATCGTGCTCTTCAAGTTTCTGAAAAACCAGTTTTACGAGATAATGCACCCCTCGGCAGTGACAACGGTCTGCATCAACGGCAAGGGCACCTCCTATCTGATTGTACAGAAGGTGCTGGCTTTCCTCTTTGTCTACATTTTCGTCATCCTGGGATGCGGCATTCTGCTCGTGATAATGGGACTGCCGCTTAAAACGGCCTTTTTCTACGGCCTTTCCGCTATCTCCAACGCCGGAATCGGGACGGAAATAAATGGAATCACATGGCAGTTCTCCGCTCTGCCCACACTCGGCAAATGGCTGCTAACTTTCGTGATGCTCGTTGGCCGTCTGGAACTGTTCACGGTGATGCTCCTCTTCACACCCTCCTTCTGGCGCAAATAGTTCTCTGCTATCACGATACTATAGTGTTCTGACCCTTTCTCATAAAATTAATGAGACGGGGTCTAAATACTTTCGCCATCTTGTTTGTTATTAAAACAGAATAATTCTATAACCAAATATATGGCTTCCAAAGTAACAAAAGAGATGGCGCTCGCATACCACGAGGACGGGCGCCCCGGCAAAATCGAGATAACCCCCACTAAACCTTACGCTTCGCAGCTTGACCTCTCCCTGGCTTATTCCCCGGGCGTGGCATACCCCTGCGAGGAGATAGAGAAAGACCCTGCTGATGTCTATAAATACACAAACAAGGGCAACCTCGTTGCTGTAATCTCCAATGGCACGGCGGTGCTGGGACTTGGCGATATTGGAGCGCTCGCCGGCAAACCGGTGATGGAGGGCAAGGCCCTGCTCTTTAAGATTTTCGCCGGCCTGGACGCTTATGATATCGAAATCAACGAGAAAGACCCTGACAAGTTCATAGAGATAGTCAAAGCCCTTACGCCCACTTTCGGAGGTATCAACCTCGAAGATATAAAGGCTCCTGAGTGCTTCAAGATCGAGCAGCGGCTGAAGGCCGAGTGCGAAATCCCCGTGATGCACGATGACCAGCACGGCACGGCTATCATATCTTCTGCCGGCCTTCTCAACGCCCTGGAGATTCAGGGCAAGAAAATAGAAGACATAAAACTTGTGGTCAATGGTGCCGGAGCTGCTGCAATCAGCTGCACGTCACTGTACCAGCGTCTGGGCGTGCGCCCCGAGAACACTGTGATGTGCGATTCCAAGGGCGTCATCCGCAAGGACCGCGAGAATCTCAGCGAGTCAAAGCGTCGTTTCGCCACTGACCGCGACCTGCACACCTTGGCTGAGGCCATGGTCGGTGCAGACGTGTTCCTGGGCCTCAGCGTGGCCGATGTCGTGACAGAGGATATGGTGAAGTCTATGGCCCCCAAGCCCATCGTCTTCGCCTTGGCCAACCCGAATCCCGAGATCTCATACGAGAAGGCTATCAACGCTGTGCCCGACATCATTGTGGCCACAGGGCGCAGCGACTATCCCAACCAGATTAACAACGTAATAGGCTTCCCCTACATCTTCCGCGGGGCGCTTGACAGCGGGGCCACTGAAATCAATGAGGAAATGAAGGTGGCTGCGGTCTACGCCATAGCCGACCTCGCCAAAGAGCCTGTGCCCTCGGTGGTGGATGAGGCTTACGGATTGAGCGATATCCATTTCGGCCGCGAGTATATTCTCCCCAAGGCCATCGACCCCCGCCTGCTCTTCCGCGTTGCCCCCGCCGTTGCCAAAGGGGCCGAGAAGAGCGGTGTGGCAAAACGTCCCATCAAGGACTGGGAGGCCTATCAGGCCAAGCTCCACGCGCTCATGGGCGACGACGGCAGCATGATGCGCCATATCACGGAGCTTGCAAGCAAGGATAAGCGCCGCGTAGTCTTCGGCGAAGGAAATACAGACAATATGCTCCAGGCTGCTGCCCGGATGTATCACGACGGCACCTGCATACCCGTCCTACTGGGCAACGCCGAGATGATCAACCGCCGCGCCGAACGCCTCGGACTCGACATAAGCAATATCGAGATTGTCAATCCGCGCCACGACCGCGAGGAGGAGCGCCGCGAGCGTTACGCCCGCATTCTTTCGGCCAAGAAGCAGCGCGAGGGTGTCACTTACAACGAGGCCCTCGAGAAGATGTACTCCCGTTCCAATTTCGGCATGATGATGGTGGAGACCGGAGATGCCGATGCCTTTATCGCAGGCTCCTACTCCCCGGCAAACAAGATGGCTGCGCGCGCCGCGCAGATTGTCGGACTTAAGGATGGTTTCACCCGGTTCGCCACCATGCATATCCTCAACACCCGCAAGGGCTCCTTCTTCCTTGCTGACACGGCCATTAACCCCGTGGCTGACGCTGACACCCTGGTGCAGATCGCCCGCCTCACCAACGATGCCGTGCGCTTCTTCGCCCATGAGCCGGTGATGGCTATGCTCAGCTACAGCAATTTCGGCTCAAACGGCAACGAGGAGGGTCCCAAGCGCGTGGCAGACGCTGTCAAAACTCTTCACGAGCAGTATCCCGATATCACCGTCGACGGCGAGATGCAGGCCGACTACGCCCTCAACACTCAGCTGCGCGATGAGATTTTCCCCTTCAACACCCTCAAGGGGCGCGATGTGAATACGCTGATCTTCCCTAACCTCGCCTCTGCCAATATCACCTACAAGATGCTCCTCGGCATGGGCGTCGGACATATCACAGGCCCTATCCAGATCGGACTGCGCAAGCCCGTGTATTTCACCGGAATCAATGCAGATGTGCGCGACATAGTCGACGTGGCAACCATCGCCGCCCTCGAGGCCTCGATACTCTCCAGAGAGGCCGGGAAGTAAGCCTCCATCACTTTGATTTTGAGCAAGTTTTAAAATTTTGAATTTTCCAAAGTTTTCAGAAAAAATTTTTTAATAATTGATAATCAATTGGTTAACTTTTTCATCATCCGAAAAAGTTGACCAATTTATTTTTTTCATAAAATATCAGCGGGATTCTTGCAGGTTCGGAATTTTTGATTTACCTTTGCGCAAAATTGCGAAAAATATTATCCCTAAAAGATGATACAGACAGTAGAGAAACGTGACGGCAGAGTCGTTGACTACAACGAGGACAAGATCAAATCAGCCATCCGCAAGGCCATGCTCCAGACAGTAGTCGGGGAGGATGAGGAGCTCATCCACCGCATCACGGCGCGCATCGGCAACGCCGGAAAAGCCCGCATGACCGTGGAGGAAATCCAGGACCGCGTGGAGTTTGAGCTGATGAAATCCGCCCGCAAGGATGTGGCCAAACGCTATATCGCCTACCGCGACCAGCGCTCCATAGCGCGCAGGGCGAAGACCCGCGACATGTTTCTCGAAATCATGGAGGCAAAAAACAATGACATCACCCGCGAGAATGCGAACATGAACGCGGATTCCCCCGCCGGCATGATGATGAAGTTCGCCTCCGAGACCACCAAGCCCTTCGTAGATGACTACCTCCTTAGCGCCGATGTGAAGAACGCCGTGCGCAACAACCTCATCCACATCCACGACAAGGACTACTACCCCACCAAGTCGCTCACTTGCGTCCAGCATCCCCTTGACGGCATATTCTCCAACGGATTCGTGGCCGGACATGCCGAAAGCCGCGCCCCCAAACGAATAGAGACTGCGGCCGTCATGGCTTGCATCTCACTGGAGACTGCGCAAAACGAGATGCACGGCGGTCAGGCCATTCCCGCCTTCGATTTCTATCTCGCGCCTTTCGTGAGAGCCTCTTTCAAGGAGGAGGTCAAAAAGGTGGAGGAACTCACCGGCGAAGACCTCTCCCATCTGTATGACATCGAGCTGAAGGATTACGAGCAGGCCCCCCTCGACGGCCTCACCGGCGAGAAACGCTGGCTCCAGCATGCGGTCAACAAGACTGTTGGGCGCGTGCACCAGGCTATGGAGGCCTTCATCCATAATATGAACACCATCCATTCGCGCGGAGGCAATCAGGTGGTCTTCTCATCAATCAACTACGGCACCGACACTTCGGCCGAGGGCCGCTGCGTGATGCGCGAGCTCCTCAAGTCCACCTACGAAGGTGTCGGCAACGGGGCAACAGCTATTTTCCCTATCCAGATATGGAAGAAGAAACGCGGCGTGTCATATCTTCCCGAAGATCCCAACTATGACCTCTACCGGCTGGCATGCAAGGTGACCGCCCGCCGCTTCTTCCCGAATTTCCTGAATCTCGACGCCTCATACAACCGTCATGACCTGTGGCGCGCTGATGATCCCAAACGCTACCTCCATGAAGTGGCTACCATGGGATGCCGCACCCGCGTGTTCGAGAACCGTTTCGGCGACAAGACCTCCGTAGGACGCGGCAACTTGTCGTTCACCACGCTCAATATTGTGCGCATGGCCCTGGAGGTACGCGACATTGAGGACCGTGAAGAGAGATTGGCGGCTTTCTTCAAAAAGCTCGATGCCACTCTTGAGCTCACCGCGCGGCAACTCTGCGACCGCTATGATTTCCAAAAGACAGCTCTGGCTAAGCAGTTCCCCATGGTCATGGGAAATCTATGGAACGGAGCCTCGCATCTCGGTCCGAACGACACAATCGAGAGCGTCATAAACCAAGGCACGCTTGGCATAGGCTTCATCGGCCTGGCAGAATGTCTGATAGCCCTTACCGGCAAGCATCACGCCGAAAGCGAGGAATCGCAGCAGCTCGGCCTCAGGATTGTGACACACATGCGCGACCGCGCCAATGAGTTCAGCGAGCGCTACAAGCACAACTTCTCCATCCTGGCCACTCCGGCTGAAGGCCTCTCGGGCCGTTTCACCAAACGCGACCGCGTCACGTTTGGCGTCATCGAAGGGATCACCGACAAGGATTATTACACCAACTCCAACCATGTGCCGGTCTACTACCACTGCTCCCCGCGCCACAAGGCACAGATCGAGGCTCCGTATCACGACCTCACCCGAGGCGGACACATATTTTATGTGGAGATAGACGGCGACGCTACCCACAATGAGGAGGCCATCATGCAGATTGTCGACATGCTCGACAAATATGACATGGGCTACGGCTCGGTTAACCATAACCGCAACCACTGCCCGAAGTGCGGATATGAGAATGCCGACACCGCCCAGCATGAATGCCCGAAGTGCCACACCCCTTTCGAGACCATACAACGCATCACCGGCTACCTGGTAGGCACCACCGACCGATGGAACTCCGGCAAGCTCGCAGAGCTCAGGGACCGCGTAGTGCATAAATAATCGCAGCACAAAAAATATAATAATATAATAAGAGTCCCGGGGGGCGCAAGAATCCCCTGGAGGCGAGAGCATGAATGAGGATACTTGACATCGTAAGGGGCACGACAGTCGACGGCCCCGGATTCCGCACCTCTATATATATAGCCGGCTGCAGGCACGCTTGCCCGGGCTGCCACAATCCGCAGTCCTGGGACTTCAACGTCGGCACCGAAATGAGCATCGAGGAGATAATGCAGACCGTGCGCGAGGAGGATTTCGATGTCACTCTGACCGGAGGCGATCCCCTCTATCATCCCGAGGAGACGGCCATGCTGGCAAAAGCCGTGACAGAGGCGGGACACACGGTATGGCTGTATACCGGCTTCCTTTATGAGGATATAATAGCATCGCCCCGCCTCTCGCTGCCCCTCCCCTATATCGACACGATTGTCGACGGCCCCTTCGTCGAAGCCCGCCGCGATCCCGACCTCCTCTTCCGGGGCTCATCCAACCAGCGCATCATCCATCTGAAACCATCCCCCCAAAAAAATCATGACAACTCAAGCTCAATCATGACAACTCAAGATTTCTCATGATTACTCATGATATCTCATGATTACTCATGATATCTCATGATTTCTCAAGATTTCTCATGATATCTCAAGATTTCTCATGATATCTCATGATTACTCAAGATATCTCATGATTACTCAAGATATCTCATGACAACTCAAGATTTCTAGTGATCCCACCTCCCCCCGAATCCCCAATCCAAATAGCACCTCGCCTCCCCCAAAAAACCACCTTGCCCCAACACGGCAAGGTATTTTTTTGTTAGTACTATGAAAAAATTAGGTACTATGTATTGCATAGTATTAAAATTATCCTTAACTTTGCAGCGACAAAAGAGAAACAGTTATGAAAAAGAAATCGTCAATATCCATTTTCGCAGCCCATGCACGGGCAGTGCTTCCAGCTTTCGCAGCCCATGCGCGGACAATGCTTCCGGCTTTCGCAGTCCCGGCTTTGGCAGCACTTCCGGCTTTGACAGCCACCGCGCTCGCAATGCTTCCGGCTTCGGCCGCTGCGCAGAGTTATTCGGTGAGCGGGACCCTGGTTGAACAGCCCTCGGGCGAGGCTTGCATAGGAGCCACCGTCAAGATCTATCAAGTGGCCGACTCAATCGGCACCGTCCGCTTCGATGTCACGGATGTGGAGGGCAATTTCAATGAAAATCTGCCGCTGCCGGGAGAATATGCCCTCGAAGCCTCATACCTGGGATGTGTCGATTCCCGGATGGCCTTCGCTGTCACGGCAGACAATCCCGAAGCTGCGCTCGGACAGGTGGACATGATGCGCGATGACAAGACCCTTGACGAGGTTGTGGTCTTCTCCCGCAGAAAGCTCATATCCTCTGACGGAGCCACACTTACTTATAATGTTCAGGATGACCCGGCTTCCGGCTCGAGCACCATGATCGAGATGCTCCGGCATGTCCCCATGATCACTGTAGATTCTCAAGACAATATCAAGGTCAATGGCAAAACCAATTTCAAAATCTACATTAACGGCAAGGAAGACCCTATGCTCAGCGGTGACATCAAGTCCGTGCTCAAGTCGATGCCTGCTGCCACTATCAAGAAAATAGAGGTAATCACGGAGCCCGGTGCCAAGTATGACGCGGAGGGTACGGGAGGCATCATCAACATCATCACTAATACGAAGACCTCCGTGGAGGGGTATATGGCCAACATTCACGGAGCCTTCTCCAATCAAGGACTGGGGGGTGGCCTGTATGCCACCACCAAGGTCAATAAGGTGACAGCCAGCCTGCAGGGCACATATTTCCATTCTGCACTGAACCTCTATAGCGATTCAGAGGTGCGCCAGGAAATTTTATCCTCCCAATCCGAGCGACTGCAGGTGTCGA
Source organism: uncultured Sangeribacter sp. (assembly GCA_964637105.1). GTDB lineage: Bacteria > Bacteroidota > Bacteroidia > Bacteroidales > Muribaculaceae > Lepagella. Next base: position 34,250 of record CAZWVY010000013.1, read on the forward strand.
ATGTACGCCAGAAGCAGAACCCTTACGAATTCGCCAACGGCAGTCTCAACCTCTCCTGGGAGCCGGATACTCTCAACCTCTTCAATGCCGGAATCAACTTGAGCAATTTCTCTTCATCGCCCTACTCTGAGGAGTCGGTGGTGACGTATGATGACCGGATGAACAAGACATGGAGCTACGACCGCAATTTCGTACACGACATTCTGAGCCGCACACTCAGCGCGACCGCCTCATACCAGCATACATTCGGTCGGCAGGGACACCACCTCATCCTCTCCTACATTTTCGACCACGGCAAACGTGAAAACGAATCAGTCACCCATACCTTCGATGTCGATGGCGTCGAGATTCCGGCCCCTTGGCGCTCGAACAACAATAATTACAATTCCAACAAGCACACGCTTCAGATAGACTACGCCAATCCTCTGAATGAGCATCACCTCATAGAAGCCGGCTTCAAGGGGACATGGCGCCCCGAGGACGGGGCATCTCTCGCGGGGTTCGGCCCGGAGAACGATGCCATTGCAACGGATGAGTCGCAGAGCCTCCGCATGAAGCAATTCCAGGATATTATGGCGGCATATCTGGCCTATACCGGCAACTACGGAAAATGGTACGTCAACGCAGGCCTCCGATACGAGCACACCCACACCGGCATACGCTACCGGCTCGGTGGATATGAGGATTTCACATCCAATTTTGGCGACATCGTCCCCAACGGCGCCGTGACCTTCAAGTTCACCCCGGCCTCCAATATCCGGCTCGCCTACCAGATGCGTATCAACCGTCCTTCGCTCGAGGAGCTGAACCCATACCGCAACACCGTGACGCCGGGCCAGGTGAGCTACGGAAATCCTGACCTGAAGAGCAACCGATCCAACTCCCTGTCAATCTCCTACAGCAATTACGGAGGCGTGATAGGAGGCTCCGTGCAGGCGAGCTATTCGCGCACTGACAACGCTGTCTACAGCTACCAGTTCGCAAGCGCGGACAATCTGATCACCACTACCTACGCCAATATAGGCCATAACCAGTCATTCGGCCTCAATGCCAATGCGCAGTGGAACCCTTCTGCCTCCCTCTCTGTGAGCGTATACGGCGGTACGAACTACAATCACTACTACGCCCGCTCTCCGCGCCTGACCACCTCCAACCATGGCTGGGAGACCTATGCAGGAGGCGATGTGAACTACACATTCCCCTTCAAGATGCGCCTGAGCGTGAACGGCGGCTACGGCTCTCCCTCAGTCGGCCTCCAATCCGACGGCGGAAGCTCATGGTATTATTACGGCATTGGCCTCAGCAGGGAGTTCCTCAAGGACAACCGTCTCGGAGTGCAGCTTTACGCAGGGTCATTCCTCCCCTCCTCTCGCACATACCAGTCTGTCGTTGTCAATGACGACCTGCGCATATCCTCCTCCACCCGCTACTCCACATGGACCGTCGGACTGGGCATATCCTACCGACTCGGCTCTTTGCAGGCCCATGTGCGCACCACGGGCGCCGACCTCGATATCGAACAGGCCTCTGGGAGCACAACGACCGGTCTCGGCCCTAAACGTTGAATCCCCCTCTCTTGAAAGTCTCAAGTCTACGTAGGTCTAATCTAATATACCGCTTATGATAAAAGAAACAGATAACATATCCTCACAGATGCGCAAGGGGATGCTGGAGTACTGCGTGCTCCTGATCCTTGCCCGGGGACCAAAATATCCCTCAGAAATCATTACAGCCCTGTCCGGTGCCGACATGATTGTCGTGGAGGGCACGCTCTACACTCTGCTCAACCGCCTGCGCCGCGAAGACAAGCTCACATACGAATGGCAGGAGTCACCCAAAGGCCCCCCGAGGAAGTACTACCGGCTGACTCCGGCAGGCACCGCCGCACTGGCGGCTATGTCAGAGGTATGGGACCAGATTGCGGGGGCGGTCAGCCACTTCCGCGATACTTCCCCAGAGCCTCCGGCCATCCCCGAGCCATAATTCCCCTCCCGGGCAGATATTCACACCGTCAATCCCAATCACACAATTCCCATCAAGATGAAACAGACATATAATATAAACATCGCAGGGCGTCCCTACATCATAGATGCCGATGCATACGAGATGCTACACGACTATCTCGAGACTCTCCGGCACGCCTTCTCTAAGGAGGACGACAGCACTGAGCTCCTTGATGACATCGAAGGGCGCATATCCGAAATACTGACCGAGGACCTCGAGCGGTCAGGCTCCTCTATAGTCACCATACGCGAAATCCGCAATATCATCGCGCGCATCGGGCGCCCCGAGGAGATGATTGAAATAGAGGAGACACTCACTGACACTCCCCAAGGGGAAAAAGTGGAGGTGGATGTCACCGCAGGGCCCACTCCTCCGCCCGTGCCTCCGGGACGTGTCAACAAACGCCTCTACCGCGACCCCTCTGACAAGCTCCTCGGAGGCGTATGCTCCGGCATCGCGGCCTATCTCAACATCGACCCAACTTGGGTGCGCCTGGCCGTTGTGGTGCTCTGCTTCCTCTCCTTCAGCACCGTGGCAATAGTCTATTTCATTCTATGGATAGTGGTCCCCGAGGCAAAGACACCCCTCGAGCGACTCAGCATGAGGGGGGAGGCTCCAACTGTGGAGAATATCGGGGAGGCAGTTACCTCCGAGTTCAGTCCCCGCCCCGAGAATGACCGGCAGGGAGTGCATGGCTTCATAAGCTCCCTCATGCGTGTCTGCGCCGTGCTTGCCAAGGTGTTTCTTGTCATCCTCTGCATCGTCTTCACCCCGGTGCTCTTCGCGCTCATCATCGCCTTCTTCGCCTGCATCGTCGCCCTGGTAGGCATCGGCATAGCGCCGCTCGATTTTGTGACAAGCGGACTTATGCCCGGCGAGATCAACAGCATGCTCATCTTCTCGATAGCTCTTATCCTTGTCATCGGCATACCTATTTTCACAATGGTGGCCATGATATGGAACAACTATCACAAGCGCCAGTCCCTCTCACGCAGCGCAGGCATTACCCTGGCCGCAGTCTGGATTGCCGCGATAGCAGCAGGGCTCATCACAGGCTTCTATATGCGCAGCGACTGGACCGACATGTTCGAGCGCATAACGGAGAAGAACAACACGGTGGTAGTCATTGACGAAACCGCAGACGCAGCCGAGGACTCGCTTGACGCCATAGAGCAGATACAGCAGCAAGCAGAACAGGCACAGCAGCAAGCAGAGAAGCTGCAGGAGATGGCCGACTCAATAGCATCAAGAGCGGGAGCATGACCCCCAAAGCCCAAGAGCCCACAGATTCCTCTGATAGCTCTGATGATTCTGATAGCTCTGATGACTCTGATTCCTCTGATGACTCTGATTCCTCTGATAGCTCCAATTATTCCAATTCCTCCGATTATTCCAATTACTCCAATCACTCCAATCACTCTGAGAGCCGCATATTTGCGGCTCTCACACTTTTTTATTAACTTCGCGTCATAAAAGCAAACAAATATGGGATTCTTCAAAAAACTCTTCTCCCGCGAGGAGAAAAAGGAGCGCCTTGACTCAGGGCTGGAAAAAACCAAGGAGAGTTTCCTCGGCAAGATAGCACGCGCCGTCGCCGGCAAAAGCACCGTCGACGATGACGTGCTCGACAATCTCGAGGAGGCCTTCGTCCTGAGCGATGTGGGCGTTGACACCACCCTGAAAATCATCAAGCGCCTCGAAGAGCGCGTGGCCAAAGATAAGTATGTCAACACTTCCGAGCTTACCAACCTGCTTTGCCAGGAGGTGTCTGACCTGCTGGCGAAATCAGACAATCCCGATGAGCCCGGGATAGATGATTTCACTGTCCCGCACACCGGTGAGCCCTATGTGATCATGGTGGTCGGCGTAAACGGCGTGGGCAAGACAACAACCATCGGCAAGCTCGCGTACCAGTATGCGCAGGCAGGCAACAAGGTTGTGCTCGGCGCTGCCGACACGTTCCGCGCTGCCGCTATCGAGCAGATCGAGATATGGGGCGAGCGCGCCGGCGTGGAGGTCGTCAAGCAGCAGATGGGGTCCGACCCCGCTGCCGTGGCCTATGATACCCTTCGCCATGCCAAGGAGGTAAACGCCGATGTGGTGATCATCGATACGGCCGGACGCCTGCATAACAAGGTAGGGCTGATGAATGAGCTGACCAAAATCCGGAAGGTCATGCAGCGCGTTGTGCCCGACGCTCCCCAGGAGGTGCTTCTCGTGCTCGACGGCTCCACAGGTCAGAACGCTTTCGAGCAGGCCAAGCAGTTCGTAGCCGCTACAGAAGTCAACCGGCTTGCCATCACCAAACTTGACGGCACTGCCAAGGGAGGGGTGGTAATCGGCATCAGCGACCAGTTTAACATCCCCGTCAAATATATCGGAATAGGCGAGCACATGGAGGACCTCCAGATTTTCAATGCCGCGGACTTCGTGCGCTCCCTCTTCGGCAACGCCATCAAGTGAATTTTCAAGAAAGAAATCACAAACCAACCTGAAGCAGTATGCAGAATTCGCGCGTTGACATAATATCGATGGGGTGCTCGAAAAATCTCATAGACTCCGAGCGCCTGCTCCGCCGTCTGGCCGACAAGGGATATGAGATGCACCATGACGAGGAGGAGCCCAAAGGTGAATATGTAGTCATCAACACCTGCGGCTTTATCGGCGATGCCAAGGAGGAATCTATCGAGACAATCCTTGAGCTCATCCGGCTCAAAGAAGATGGGCACATCGGGAAAATAGCCGTAATGGGATGCCTGTCGCAAAGATACATGGAAGAACTGAAGGCAGAGCTCCCGGAGGTGGATTTCTGGTATGGCAAGTTTGACTGGAAGGCCTTCGTTGATGAGCTCCCCGACCGCAAGCCCCGGCACGGAAGCACGCGCGAATGGGACCGCACGCTTACCACTCCCAAGTGGAGTGCGTATCTGAAAATTTCCGAGGGGTGCAACCGCTTCTGCTCCTTCTGCGCCATTCCCCTCATCACCGGGCGCCACACTTCGCGCCCCATCGAGGAGATTCTCGATGAGGTTCGCACACTCGTGTCCGAAGGTGTGAAGGAATTTAACGTCATCGCCCAAGACCTCTCCTCATACGGCCTCGACCTGTACGGTCGTCATGCTCTCGCTGAGCTGATTGACCGCATGGCCCAAATAGAGGGAGTCGAATGGATACGCCTGCATTACGCATATCCCGCTGATTTCCCGATGGAAATACTTGATGTCATGGCGCGCCACGACAATGTGTGCAAGTATATCGACATTGCCCTGCAGCACTCCTCCGATAAGGTGCTATCCAACATGCGCCGCCACATCAGCCGCGAAGAGACCGTCCGTCTCCTTGACACAATGCGCTCCAAAGTGCCCGGGCTGAAAATCCGCACCACCCTGATGGTCGGCTTCCCCGGCGAAGGAGAGGAAGAATTCAGGGACCTTCTTGACTTCGTATCGGAGCAGAGGTTTGAAAGGATGGGAGCCTTCGCCTATAGCGAAGAGGAGGGCACATGGGGTGCGGCCAATCTCCCCGATAACATCCCCGAGGAAGTGAAGCAGGAAAGACTGGACCGTCTTATGGCCCTTCAGCAGGAGATAGCGCAGGAACGGGCCGAAGAGATGGCAGGCCGGGAAGTAAAAGTGCTCATAGAGCGCATAGAGGGAGACACAGCCGTAGGGCGCACCCAATGGGACAGCCCCGAAGTAGACCCGGAAATATATGTCTCCCTACCAGGGGGCTCACAAATAGCCCCCGGGGACTTCATAAAAGCCAAAGTCACAGCCGCCTCCCCCTACGACCTCCAAGCCACCCTCCTCCCCTGACCCGGGCCCCCAAAGCCAAGCGCAAAGCCCCCAAAGCCTCTCGCAGCAAGGCCACCATAGCCTCTCCCAGCAAGGCCACCATAGCCTCCCTCACCCTCCCTTTTGCTATCGCAGCGAGGCTTGCCTCGCGTCCCCCTATCGCAGCGAGGCTTGCCTCGCGCCCCCACATATCCTCATCCATGCAAGACCACTCCTACTGCGCCTACCGCCTCCCCCATGAAGACGAAGTCAATGCCTTTGTCTCCGACTCCCTGATTTCCGGAATCTCCGATTCCGGCTTCACCATCGCACCCTTTGACAACTCCCCGGAAGGAATCTATACCATCCCCGACAACACACCAGTGCCCTTGGAGTCACTGCCCGCTACCCTCTCAGGATCCATCGGCCCTGACACCCCGAGAAGCAGGCACAGCGAAGAAATAGCAGCCATCAAGCAGACGCTGAACGGCCGGGGAAAAATCGTAGCCGCAAGAAAGATTTCTGTCAGTGGCAAACCGGACCTCATAGGGACCTTCACATCCTTGTGCGAAGCCTATCCGGCCGCCTTCGTCTTCATGTTTCACACCCCCGCGTCCGGCACCTGGATAGGTGCCACACCCGAACTGCTGGCCGAGATGACAGACACCTCCCTACGCACCATGGCCCTTGCCGGCACACGCCCCGCCGGGCAGCCGGGCCCGTGGGATGCCAAAAACATCGAAGAGCAGCAGCTTGTCACAGACTTCATTACAGATGCCCTTCGAAAATACTACCGTGAAATCACCCCCGCAGAGACCCGCAATCTGAAAGCCGGCCCCGTCGAACACATATGCACCCCCATCTTCGCAACAGGCCCTCGACTCGGAGAGGAATGCTCAGGGACGACTCCGGGAAATAATGGCAACCGCGCTCTCCAAACGGCCATCAGTTTCCGCAGCCGGGTTCTGGGCGCCCTATCCCCCACTCCCGCCGTCTGCGGCTCCGACCGCCTCCTGGCCATGCGCGTCATCTCCCGCTTCGAGCCGGATGGGCGGGGATATTATGCCGGCTACTGCGGCCCTGCCGGAAAATATTTCGTCACCCTGCGCTCCGCAAGAGTCTTCGCAGACGGCGTGACACTCTATTCGGGCAGCGGTATCACCCCCCTCTCAGCCGCTGCCGATGAGTGGGAAGAAACCCGCATAAAGGCCGAAACACTCCTTTCACACCTTAAATTTATCGAAAAACGATAATTTTTATTTGTCAATCCAAAAAATATACTTACCTTTGCCTTGAATTCTGACATCGCATTAAGCGGTCTCTAAGGCAAGCATGAAAAAGATTTCCATTAATACTCTCTGCATAATCCTCATTGCGATACTCGCCACCAACGTTCTCTCTGTCTGCTGGGCAAGCGCAGACGCCTTCATGGCCGGATGGAATTCCGGCCTGAACCCGGAGGAGGAATCGCAGATAGAGGTGACGACACCCTTCAAGATGAAGGTGATTCGCGAAGGGCGTTCCCGCTTCGCTCCCACGGACACTATCTACCTTGAAGATGGCCGTGTCTACCCCGCGATGGTCGACCGCGCCACAGTGCTCCTCCCGAGCCATGATGTCCCCTTGGCAGCCGAGATTGTCAACGCCGTCACTGTCCTCGCCTCATTCGTGCTCCTCATCCTGCTGATCATCCAGTTTGTCAAGTTTATTCTCAACATCAACCGCGAGCAGATATTCGAGTCAAAGAACGTCCGTCATCTCAGACGGTTCGGCATATACCTGCTCGCAATAGCATGCCTGCAGTGTTTCACGGGCCTGTACAACGACTACATCCTCGCCCGTCTCAACCTTACTGACAGCACAGGGCTTGCCCTCGCTGACGCATGGACCATACCCTGGTCAGACTTTCTCATCGGATGTCTCGCCCTGCTCATGGCCCAGATATGGGCGCGAGGCATCAAGATGCGCGAGCTACAGGACCTCACAATCTGATTTCACGTCACCTTCCACTCACCAACACCACCCCCGCAAATGGCTATAATAGTGAACCTTGACGTGATGATGGCCCGGCGCAAGATAAGCCTCGGAGAACTGGCCGAACGCATGGACATCACCCCCTCAAACCTCTCCATCCTCAAGACCGGCAAGGCGAAGGCCATCCGGTTCTCCACCCTCTCGAGCATATGCCGCGAACTCGACTGCCAGCCCGGCGACATACTCGAGTATATACCCGACACCCGGGATACGGAAATAATACCTGATTAATATCACAAATCTTCAATATAACTTGCATTATGAAATACTCCCACATCCTCCTGCTCGGAGCCTCGCTGCTCACCGCAGCCGGCGCTAATGCCGAGCACCTGAAGAGCCTGGACAAATCCGGCATCGACCCCTCGACTTCACCGAAAGCCGACTTCTACCATCACGTCAACCGTGGCTGGATGGACTCGCATCCCCTCTCGCCTGAATACTCCCGCTACGGACAGTTCAATATCCTCAACGATTCGAGCAACAACCGCGTGCAGCGAATCGTAAACCGCCTGGCATCGACCAATCCCCAGCCCGGCACGACGGCTTACCTCGTTGCTACCCTTTACGAGGGTGGCATGGACTCGATCCGCCGCAATCAGCTCGGCGCCACTCCTATTCTCGCCGACCTCGCTAAAATCGAAAAAACGGCTCCGGCCGAAATGGAAGACCTCTTCCTTTGGATGCACACCAACTACGGCTCCCCCCTCATTGGCGCCGGCCCGCAGGAGGATATGATGAACTCCTCGCAGTATGCCATGTATGCCGGAGCCGGTCCCCTCTCGCTGGGCGACCGCGACTACTACCTGCTCAATGACAAGCGCAACAAGGAAGTGCGTGAGGCTTACACCAAGCTCATCATCAAGTCCATGCAGCTCGCCGGATACTCCAAGAAGGATGCGCAGCGAATTGCCAAGAACGTGCTCAAGGCCGAGACCGAGCTCGCACAGGTGGCTCTGACCCGCGAGGAGAGCCGCAACATCCCCGCCCTCTACAATCCCATGGCGTTCACCGACCTCAAAGCCAAATATCCCAATCTCCCCTGGGACCGCTTCTTCATCGAGACAATGGGCATCGAGGCACCCGAGACTATCATCGTGACTGAGCCCCGCTCGCTTGAGCAGGCCAACAAGATGTGGAAGTCACTTTCAGACCGCGAGAAGAAAGACATGTATCTCTGGGAATATGTCAGCAATGCCTCACCCTACCTGAGCGATGACTTCAGCGATGCCACGTTTGAGTTCAACAAGGTCATGAGCGGCGTGCAGTCACAGCGCCCCCGCTGGAAACGTGCCCTGGGCACCACCGAGAACTTCCTCGGCGAGGGTATCGGCCAGCTTTATGTAGAGGAGTACTTCCCCGAAAGCTCCAAGGAGTATATGATCGGCCTGGTGGAGAACCTCCGCAACGCCCTCGGCAAGCACATAATGCATCTGCCCTGGATGAGCGACGACACCAAAATCCAGGCTATGAAGAAGCTCAATAACATCACTGTCAAGATAGGCTATCCCGACAAGTGGAAAGACTACTCCGAACTCACCCTCGACCCCTCCCTCTCCTATTGGGAGAACGTGCACAATGCCGGAATGTGGTCTCAGAAGAAATATCTCGAGAAGTGGGGCAATCCCGTAGACCGCACCGAATGGGGCATGACACCCCAGACCATCAACGCATACTACAATCCCCTCAACAATGAGATAGTTTTCCCCGCCGGCATACTTCAGGCACCCTTCTTCGACCCCGAGGCCTCTGACGCGGAAAACTACGGAGGCATCGGCGTGGTCATCGGCCACGAGCTCACGCACGGCTTCGATGACCAGGGATGCAACTTCGACTGGCAGGGCAACCTCACCAACTGGTGGACACCCGAGGACGCAGAGGCCTTCGCTAATCTCACCCAGGGGCTCGTGGGGCAATTTGACGAGGTGGAAGTGCTCCCCGGCCTCATGGCTAACGGACAGTACACCCTCGGAGAGAACATCGCCGACCAGGGTGGCCTGCGCGTTGCCATGACAGCCTTCCTTGACTCCCAGAAGAAGAAAGGCGTCGACGTAACCTCCGAGGAGGCCCTCATCGACGGCCTCGACCCCTTGCAGGTCTATTACATGAACTATGCCAACCTCTGGGCCCAGAACGTACGCCCCGAGGAGATGCGCTCCCTCACCACAGGCGACGTCCACTCACTGGGCATCAACCGTGTCAACGTATCCCTGCGCAATCTCGAGCCCTTCTTCAAGGCCTTCTCCATCACCGAGGGCGACCCCATGTTCCGTCCCGAGTCCGAGCGCGTCATCATCTGGTAATCAGGCGTATATAATACACCCTTATAGGAAAATCAATAATTTTTGATATTTTTAAGCGCGATTATAAGGATAATCAGCGAAAAAATCATTAATTTTGTCCCGTCAACAGCCGGGGATGCCTCCTCCCCGGAGACCTCCCCGGCTGTCGGCATACAGCTCAATATTGAAGATCCCTTATCTTTCAGCAAAATATCATGAGTAATAACCTTCCCCCTATCAAGGTTTTCGCCGGGACCAACAGCCTCTACCTCGGCGAGTCCATCTGCAAAGACCTTGGTATCGAACTGGGCAAGATGCACGTTGACCGATTCGCCGACGGCGAATTCGAAGTCTCCTTTGACGAATCCATCCGAGGATCAGAGGTATATCTCGTGCAGTCCACATTCCCCAACAGCGACAACCTTATGGAGCTGCTCCTGATGATCGACGCAGCAAAGCGCGCATCGGCCGCAACCATCGTCGCTGTAATCCCCTATTTCGGCTGGGCCCGCCAGGACCGCAAAGACAAGCCGCGCGTCTCCATCGCCGCCAAACTCGTAGCCGACCTTCTGACAGTGGCCGGCATCGACCGTCTCATCACGATGGACCTGCACGCCGACCAGATCCAGGGCTTCTTCAACGTGCCCGTCGACCATCTCTACGCCTCCTCGATCTTCATCCCCTATATCGAGAGCCTGCACTTGGAGAACATGGCCATCGCCTCCCCCGATGTCGGCGGAGCGAAGCGTGCCAACGCATACGCCAAATATTTCGACTGCCCCCTCGTGCTCTGCCACAAGCAGCGTGCCAAAGCCAACGTAGTTGAGAAGATGACCGTCATCGGCGAAGTAGAGGGCAAGAATGTTGTGCTCCTTGACGACATCGTGGACACGGCCGGCACCATCACCAAAGCCGCCGACCTGCTCCTCTCAGCCGGAGCAGCGAGCGTCCGCGCCCTGGCCAGCCATCCCGTAATGTCCGACCCGGCCACGGAGCGTGTCATGGCGAGCGGCCTCACGGAGATCATCTTCACCGACTCAATCCCCTACGGCAAAGACAACCCCAAAGCGGTCATCCTGCCCGTAGCCAAGCTCTTCGCCGACACCATCCGCCGCATCCACAACAACCAATCCATCTCCTCCCAATACCTCACCAAACAATAACCCCCACCCGGCCCGATTCCTGGTGGCACCACATAAGACCGCTAATTCTCAATGAATTAGCGGTCTTTCTTTTACCCATGCCCCTCCAAGTCACCACAAAAGCCACCACACCAAATCGTTAAAATCTTCAAAAAAAATTCGTAACTTTGCATGTGGATAGGCGCAAGACGATCCACGAAATTTTGGAAAATAAGAAGCGGTATGCTCTCTTGTAAGTCGAGAA
>CAZWVY010000014.1:0-44778 GCA_964637105.1 uncultured Sangeribacter sp.
CTCAACCCCCTGGGCGTGCCTTCGCGCATGAACCTCGGACAGATTTTCGAGACCGTGCTCGGATGGGCGGGCCGCGAGCTGGGCGAGAAGTTCGCCACTCCGATTTTCGATGGCGCATCGCTCGATGACCTGAACGAATGGACCGACAAGGCCGGTCTGCCCCGCTACGGCAAGACCTACCTCTATGACGGAGGCACGGGCGACCGCTTTGACCAGCCCGCCACAGTAGGTGTCATCTACATGCTGAAGCTGGGCCACATGGTCGAGGACAAGATGCACGCCCGCTCCATCGGCCCCTACTCCCTTATTACCCAGCAGCCTCTGGGCGGTAAGGCGCAGTTCGGCGGCCAGCGTTTCGGAGAGATGGAGGTGTGGGCACTGGAGGCCTTCGGCGCCAGCCACATCCTGCAGGAGATCCTGACCATCAAGAGTGACGATGTCAACGGCCGCAGCAAGGCCTACGAAGCCATCGTGAAGGGCGACACCATGCCGACTCCGGGCATTCCCGAATCGCTCAACGTGCTGCTCCACGAGCTGCGCGGCCTGGGCCTGAGCATCACGCTCGATTAATCATAACAAAGATTCTAAGGAAGAACACTATATATGGCATTTAGAAGAGATAATAAAATAAAGACCAACTTCTCCAAAATCACCATCGGACTGGCTTCGCCCGAGGAGATCAAGGAGAAGTCGAGCGGCGAGGTACTCAAGCCTGAGACCATCAACTACCGCACCTACAAGCCTGAGCGCGACGGACTCTTCTGCGAGAAGATCTTCGGCCCTGTCAAGGACTATGAGTGCCACTGCGGAAAGTACAAGCGCATCCGCTACAAGGGCATCGTCTGCGACCGCTGCGGCGTGGAGGTGACCGAGAAGAAGGTGCGCCGCGAGCGTATGGGCCATATCGAGCTTGTCGTGCCCGTGGCCCACATCTGGTACTTCCGTTCTCTGCCCAACAAAATCGGCTATCTTCTCGGACTCCCCTCCAAGAAGCTGGACGCCGTTATATATTACGAGCGCTATGTGGTCATCAACCCCGGAAACGTTGAGGGCGTGCAGAAGCTCGACCTGCTCTCCGAGGAGGAGTATCTCGACATCGTGGAGAAGCTCCCCGAGGGCAATGACCTCCTTGACGACAAGGACCCCAACAAGTTCGTGGCCAAGATGGGAGCCGAGGCCGTGTATGACCTGCTCAAGGACATCGACCTCAACGCCCTGGCCGCCGAGCTGCGCGACCGCGCCCACAGTGACGGCTCGCAGCAGCGCAAGACAGAGGCCCTGAAGCGCCTGCAGGTGGTCAACTCCTTCCTGGCTTCGGCCGACAAGAACCGTCCCGAGTGGATGGTGCTCAAGGCCGTGCCTGTGATTCCGCCCGAGCTGCGTCCTCTCGTGCCCCTGGACGGAGGCCGCTTCGCCACCTCCGACCTCAATGACCTCTACCGCCGCGTCATCATCCGCAACAACCGCTTGAAGCGCCTCATCGAAATCCAGGCTCCGGAGGTCATCCTGCGCAACGAGAAGCGCCTCCTGCAGGAGGCTGTGGACTCGCTGCTCGACAACAGCCGCAAGTCTTCGGCAGTCAAGTCTGACGTAAACCGTCCGCTCAAGTCGCTTTCCGACAGCCTCAAGGGCAAGCAGGGCCGCTTCCGCCAGAACCTGCTCGGCAAGCGTGTGGACTACTCGGCGCGTTCCGTAATCGTGGTAGGCCCGGAGCTGAAGATGCACGAGTGCGGCATCCCCAAACTCATGGCCGCGGAGCTCTACAAGCCCTTCATCATCCGCAAGCTCATCGAGCGCGGCATCGTGAAGACTGTCAAGAGCGCCAAAAAGATAGTTGACCGCAAGGAGCCCGTTGTATGGGACATCCTGGAGCATGTGATGAAGGGTCATCCGGTGCTGCTCAACCGCGCCCCGACACTTCACCGCCTCGGCATCCAGGCCTTCCAGCCCAAGATGATCGAGGGCAAGGCAATCCAGCTTCACCCGCTCGCATGTACGGCATTCAACGCCGACTTCGACGGCGACCAGATGGCTGTCCACCTCCCCCTGGGCAACGAGGCTATCCTGGAGGCGCAGATGCTCATGCTCGGCGCTCACAACATCCTCAACCCCGCCAACGGCGCCCCCATCACCGTGCCGTCGCAGGACATGGTGCTCGGACTGTACTACATCACAAAGCTCCGCAAGGGCGACAAGGGCGAGGGCTCGGTGTTCTACGGTCCCGAAGAGGCTGAGATAGCCTACAACGAGGGCAAGGTAACGCTGCACGCTCCCGTCACTGTGCTCGTCGACGACATTGATGAGAACGGTAATCCCGTCAAGGTGCGCAAGGAGAATACATCAGTAGGCCGCGTGCTCTTCAACCAGTACGTGCCCAAGGATATCGGCTACGTCAACGAGATTATCTCCAAGAAATCGCTCCGCACCATCATCGGCAAGGTCATCAAGGCCTGCGGTGTGACGCGCTCCGCGCAGTTCCTTGATGACATCAAGAACCTGGGATACCGCATGGCATTCCGCGGAGGCCTGTCGTTCAACCTCGGCGATGTCATCATCCCCGAGGAGAAGGAGCAGTATGTAGCCGAAGGCCACGCACAGGTGGAGGAAGTGATGGGCAACTACCAGATGGGCTTCATCACCGACTCGGACCGCTACAACCAGGTCATCGACATCTGGACCAATGTCAACAAGCGTCTCGCCGACACCCTGATGAAGCAGATGGAGGAGGACCAGCAGGGCTTCAACTCCGTCTACATGATGCTTGACTCGGGTGCCCGAGGCTCTAAGGACCAGATCCGCCAGCTCTCCGGCATGCGCGGCCTTATGGCCAAGCCGCAGAAAGCGGGCGCTGAGGGTGGCCAGATTATCGAGAACCCGATTCTTGCCAACTTCAAGGAGGGCCTGTCAGTGCTGGAGTACTTCATCTCCACCCACGGTGCCCGAAAGGGTCTTGCCGATACCGCTCTGAAGACCGCCGACGCCGGTTATCTGACCCGCCGTCTGGTGGACGTGGCCCACGACGTGATCATCAACGAGGAGGACTGCGGCACACTGCGCGGCCTCGTATGCACCGAGATAAAGAACAATGAGGAGGTCGTAGCCTCTCTGAGCGAGCGCATCCTTGGACGCGTATCCGTGCATGACATCGTGGATCCCTACACCAACGAGCTTATCGTAGCATCGGGCGAGGAAATCACCGAGGCCATTGCCGACCGCATCGAGAAATCCGCCATCGAGGCTGTTGAAATCCGCTCGGTGCTCACCTGCGAGTCCAAGAAGGGTGTCTGCGCCAAGTGCTACGGCCGCAACCTGTCGACCCACCGCATGGTGCAGAAGGGCGAGGCAGTCGGCGTAATCGCCGCCCAGTCAATCGGCGAGCCGGGCACGCAGCTGACTCTGCGCACATTCCACGTCGGCGGTGTCGCCGGCAACGTGGCCGCGGTCAAGGACCGCACAGCCCGCCATGACGGCGTGCTCGAAATCGACGAGCTCCGCACCGTCAAGGACAAGGACGGCGTGGATATCGTGGTAGGCCGAATGGCCGAGATGCGCATCGTCGAGCCTAAGACCCGCATGGTGCTCACCACAGCCGACATTCCTTACGGCTCGAAGCTCTTCTTCAAGAGCGGCGATGCCGTCAAGAACGGCGACATGATATGCGAATGGGACCCCTTCAATGCAGTCATCGTGGCTGAAGAGGGCGGTAAGGTGCGCTTCGAGAATGTCGAGGAGGGCGTGACTTTCCGCGTCGAGTCTGACGATGCCACCGGCCTTCGCGAGAAAATCATCATCGAGGCCAAGGACCGCGCTAAAGTGCCCGAGGCCCACATTATCGATGCTGACGGCAACATCATCCGCAACTACACCCTTCCCGTAGGCGCCCACCTCATGATTGAGGATGGCGAGGAGCTGCAGCCGGGCCAGGTGTTCGTGAAGATACCGCGCGCCGCAGGCTCCGCGGGCGACATCACGGGCGGTCTGCCCCGTGTCACCGAGCTCTTCGAGGCCCGCAACCCGTCGAACCCCGCTGTGGTCAGCGAGATTGACGGCGAGGTGAAATTCGGCAAGATCAAGCGAGGCAACCGCGAGATCAGCGTCACCTCACGCCTGGGCGAGGAGAAAAAGTATCTCGTGCCCCTCTCGCGCCAGCTGCTCGTGCAGGACAATGACTACGTGCGTGCCGGAACGCGTCTCTCTGACGGAGCCATCACGCCTTCGGACATCCTCAACATCAAGGGCCCGACGGCTGTGCAGGAGTATATCGTCAATGAGGTGCAGGACGTATACCGCATGCAGGGTGTGAAGATCAACGACAAGCACTTCGAGGTAATCGTGCGCCAGATGATGCGCAAGGTCAACATCCTTGACCCGGGCGACACCCGTTTCCTGGAGCAGCAGGTGGTCGACAAGCGCGACTTCATGGAGGAGAACGACAATATCTGGGGCAAGAAGGTCATCACCGATGCCGGCGACTCGACCACTTACCTCAAGGGCCAGATCATCACCCAGCGCAAGCTGCGCGATGAGAACTCCGCCCTGAAGCGCAAGGACCTCAAGACCATGACCGTGCGCGATGCCCTGCCCGCGACTTCGGAGCAGATTCTCCAGGGTATCACCCGCGCCGCTCTCCAGACTTCGAGCTTCATGAGCGCCGCCTCCTTCCAGGAGACCACCAAGGTGCTCAACGAGGCTGCCATCAACGGCAAGACCGACTATCTGGAGGGCATGAAGGAGAATGTCATCTGCGGCCATCTCATCCCCGCCGGCACAGGCCTGAGGGAGTACAACCGCCTCGTGGTGGCCAACAAGGACGACCTTGCTGCCCTGCAGCTCACTGACGCTCCCGAGGCCATCGGCCAGGTGGAGGATGCCCAGATTGTGGCTGAAATCAAGAATTGAGCCCAAAGAGGCGAATAAATAACTGAAAAACGGGAGCTGATTTCAGAAAAATGAAATCAGCTCCCGTTTTTTTATTGCATAACTCCACAGAAATTGTTATCTTCGCGCATTAGACCCTGAGACTTAAAAATTTTATGAGACGGGGTCTAAGATAACCAATCCCGCAAATCATGAACATCCGCAAGAAAATAATGCGCCGGGCCATGCAGGCCGCCGCGTTCGCAATAGCCCTGGCAGGGGCCCTGTCGTGCGGCCATCCCAAGGCTACCTTGGAATATTCGCTCAGCGACAAGTTCGAGGGGAAGACCGTGGAGCTGATCTCCTTCGCCGACTCCACACTGCTCGCCTCGGCTGAGGTGAAGGGTGGCAAGGTAGACTTCGACCTCACTCAGATTGCTGACTCTATCGGAGAGCCCCTCTTCGCGCAGCTCACCATCGACGGGCGCATACGCGCCTTCTACATCGTGGAGCCGGGCAAGGCCGTAATTGCAGACACTATGAGCGTGGCCACGGGCACTCCCTCGAATGACCGGCTCATCTCCATCATGGCGCGCCTCGACTCCATCGAGGATACCAACGACATGGCCGTCTACACCGAAGAGGTGGAGAGGCAGTATAATGCCAACAAAGACAATGTGCTGGCCACATACTTCGGAATCGAATGGCTCAAATATGCCGACCCGGAGAAGGTGGACTCCATGCTCGCCAAAGCTCCCGCGCGGCTGAAGGAATCCCGCCGCGCCGAGCATTATATCAAGTTCGCGCGCCTGCGCGCCGCCACATCCCCGGGCAAGCCATACGTGGACTTTGCCGGCGAGGATGCCTCGGGCAAGCCCCTGGCTCTCTCTTCGGTCGTCAAGCCCGGACGGTGGACCCTGGTCGATTTCTGGGCCAGCTGGTGCCCCTACTGCATCAAGGAGCTCCCCGAGCTCAAGGAGCTTAATTCCCGTTTCGGGCCTAAAGGCCTTGACATAGTGGGCGTGGCCGTGCGCGATACTCCGGAAGACACCCGCGCCTCGGTAGAGAAGCACGCCATACCGTGGACGGTGATTTACAACACCGAGCGGCGTCCGTATGACATCTACGGCTTCTCGGGCATACCCCATCTCATGCTTATCGGACCCGACGGGCGCATCGTGTCGCGCGGAGAGACTCCGGCCAAGATAGCCGAGCGCCTGGAGGCAGCCGGAAATAACAATATTATAGAAGAAATAATTCCGCTATGAGCAAACACCACGAATCCGAATACGGCCCTCTTGTACCCCTTATCCAGTCTGCGGTAAGAAAGAACTGGGACCGCATGTGCCTCTCCGACATCGGGGGCACCAATTACCGTTACCGCGACCTCGCCCAGGTGGTGGAGAAACTGCATATCATGTTTGAGGCTGCCGGCGTCAAGCGCGGCGACAAAGTGGCCATCTGCGGGCGCAATTCCTGCAACTGGGCTGTGGTGTTCATCGGATGCCTCACCTGCGGGGTGGTGGCCGTGCCCATACTGCATGAGTTCAAGCCCGACACTATAATGCATCTGGTCAATCACAGCGATGCCAAGCTGCTGTTTGTGGATGCCGCCATCTGGGAGAATCTTGACGAGACAGCGATGCCGGACCTGGTGGGAGCGATATACATCGCAGAGTTCGGCATGCCCCTCTCGCGCAGCAGCAAGCTGACCGACACGCGCAACAATCTCAATGAGATATACGGCAAGAAATTCCCGTATGACTTCACTCCCAATGATGTCAACTGGCCTGACGACAATCCCGATGACCTGGCTGTGATCAACTATACTTCCGGATCGACAGGAATGTCAAAGGGGGTGATGCTGCCATACCGCACGATATGGAGCAATATCCGCTTCTGCATTGACAACCTGGACTTCCTCAAGCCCGGTGACGGCATTGTCAACATGCTGCCGCTGGCCCATCTCTACGGCATGGTAATCGAGATGCTCCATCCTCTGGTGAAGGGATGCCATTGCAACTTCCTCACCAAGGTGCCTTCGCCCAAGATTATCCTTAGCGCCTTCGCTGAGGTGCGTCCCAAGCTTATCATCACCGTGCCCCTCATCCTGGAGAAAATCATCAAGAAAAAGGTGTTCCCCGAGCTGGAGAAGCCTATGATGAAATTCCTGCTCAAGCTGCCGCTGGTTGACGACAAGGTGCTGGCCAAAGTGCGCGCGAGCCTCATAGAGGCCTTCGGGGGAGAGGTGCGCGAAATAATTGTGGGGGGCGCGGCCCTCAATGCCGAGGTGGCAGCCTTCCTGGACCGTATCAACTTCCCGTATACTGTCGGCTACGGCATGACCGAGTGCGGCCCCCTCATCTCCTACTGCCCCCCGGAGAACCAGAAGCCGGGAAGCGTGGGCAAGGTGGTGGAGCGCATGGAGTGCCGTGTGGAGTCGCCCGATCCGGTCAATGTGCCTGGCGACCTGTGGGTGCGCGGGGCCAATGTGATGGATGGCTACTACAAGAACCAGAAGGCCACGGACGAGGTGATGTCAAAGGATGGCTGGATGAATACCGGCGACCTCTGCCGAATCGACGAGGATGGCTACATCTATATCTCCGGCCGATCAAAGACCATGATTCTCGGCCCCTCGGGCCAGAACATATATCCCGAGGAGATTGAGCAGAAGCTCAACAACATGCCGTACGTGGCCGAGTCTCTCGTCATAGACGAGGGGGGCAAGCTTGTGGCTCTCATCGTGCCTGACTTCGAGGCCTTGGGCAAGGATGCCCATGACCGCGAAGCCATCGACAGGATCATGGCAGAGAATATCAAGAATGTCAATCCGGAGCTGCCCGACTACAGCCGCATCAGCCGCCACAAGATTTTCCTGGAGGAGTTTGAGAAGACTCCCAAGCGGAGCATAAAGCGTTTCCTCTACCAGCCCTGATGGAACTCCGCAGAGAAGAACTCGTGAGATACATCCTCCCCCTGCGCGAAGGCGGAAGCCTGCCGGCGCTGGGGGAGGCCTCCGACGGGTTCAGGTATGTGGTGAAGCTGCGCGGAGCGGGCCACGGCAAGAAGGCTCTCATCTCAGAGCTCGTGGGGGGTCTGGTGGCGAAGGCCTTCAAGTTTCGCACGCCCGAGCTGGTGCTTCTGGATCTGGACGGCCTTTTCGGTATCACAGAGCCTGATGAGGAGGTGCAGGAGCTGCTGCGCAAGTCGGAGGGCCTCAATTTAGGCATGCATTTCCTGGAAGGAGCGGCCACTTTCGATCCGGCCGTCAACAGTGTGGATCCGCTGACGGCCTCGCGCCTGGTGTGGCTTGACGCTTTCCTGACCAACGTTGACCGCACACGCCTCAATCCCAATATGATGATGTGGCATGGCGAGCTGTGGCTCATAGACCACGGCGCTTCGCTTTATTTCCATCATTCCGGCAAGGACCCGGAGGTGGCTGCCCTTGACCCGTTTCCATATATAGAGCGCCACGCGCTCCTTCCGGCCGCTGACCGCCTGCGGGAGGCAGACCGCCTCATGCGCCAGGCCATCACTCCGCGCACACTCTCCAAAATAGTAGACCTCATACCCGAGGAGTGGCTCGCCGAGGAGGGAAGCGAGCTTACGCCGGCGGAACGCCGTGAGCAGTACCGCACATTTCTCACCAAGCGTCTCGCCAACAGCCATGTCTTCACTGAAGAGGCCATGCGCCGGCGCGAGATGCTTCTTAAATCAGGCTTGTGAATCATGGATGCCAAGTTAACCGTGCAGAGGTCAAAAAGTAAGCCGGAGGGCCGTGTGGCTGCGGAGAATGATAACAGGGTGAGGACGGTCTATGAATACTGTCTGCTGAGGTATGTGCCCGACATTGAGCGGGGCGAATGGATGAATATCGGGCTGCTGATGATGTGCAAGCGCTGGCGCTGGCTGCGTGCCGAGCTGCACATTGACGAGGCGCGGCTGCGCCATCTGTCGCCTGACGCTGACATTCCCCGCCTGCGGCTGCAGACCGGGGTGTTCGCGCGCGCAGATGTCCCCTTCAAAGATTTGCCCGTGGAGGAGCGCTACCGCTGGATGGCAGCGGTGAAGAGCGCCATCATACAGACCTCCCCGTCGCATCCCGGCCTGCTGATCTGCCCCGCAGATGCACCGGGCTCGGCAGTGCGCACACAGCTCGACGCCATCTTCGAGAGCCTCTTCGCCCGCCTTGTCCTCTGAGTGCGTGAGAGTGTGAGATTACAGTTCGGAGAGGGTGACTTCTATTTCGCGCGCTATGCGGGCGTTGTCCTTGATAAAGTGGTAAAGCTCGTTGACCTCACGTGATTTCGTGAAATCCTTTGCCGTGGTTGCGGCATCCTTGGTATCTGTATAAACTGCCCCTTTGCCATCGTGGCCGAAGGCGTCGGCCGAGGAGAAGAGCTGGCAGTCGGCCACGAATTTGAAGCAGTCCTCAAGCAGCCCCGGCCATTGGGTAAGGTCCACGCGCGACTGGAGGGCATCCAGGGCGAGGGCGGTGCGCTCGGCGCTGCGCAGCAGTTCCTGCACGGCCGGCAGCCCCGTATGGTCAAGGGGGAGTCCCGATGGGCGCGTCATATCTTTCATATCCTCAATGGTGAAATCGGGATTATACTCCATATCTTCCTTTCTGCGGTCAGCGGGTGTTGTGACTGCGTAGCAATAGGCCATGAATGTGTTGAGCAGGTGTATGATGCCCGGGGCACTGCGTTTGAGGAGCTGTTTCTGCTGCTCCTCGCGCAGACGCTTCTGCTTCTCTATCTCCGATGTCACGTCAATTTCGGACTTCATGGAGCCGACAGCGTTCAAGAAGAATCCGAGTATCACCAAGCCGCACATGACTTCGATGGCTGTCACGGCCTGCGCCCAGCCGTGGGCCGGGGTATAGTCGCCGAAGCCGAGAGTGGTGATGGTCACGATGCTGTAATAGAGCCATGACCCGAAGTCAGTGCCCGCGCCGTCAGGGATGCGGAACTGACCGTCAGGAAGCGCCCAGTAGACGCAGGCGAATATGGGCATGAGAAGGACGTAGAGGCCAATCCACACGACAGGCCTTATGTTGGAGACCACGTGAAAGAAATGGCGGGTCTCGTTTGAGAGTTCGTGTACTGAGTTGTTCATGAAATTATAACGCCTCCGCGTTGAGTCGGGTTTAGACCCCTTGACAAAAATCAGGGTCTTGGGAGGCGTACGGTGCCTACCTATTTTTTGAGGCCATTGAACCCGGCGGGGTGCAGGATGCGTTATAAAAGAGGGTTCGCATTGCGAGCCTTGAATAAGACTATATCTGTAAACTTTTTCACCATATCCCCGAATAAGAACATGTGGTTCGTAGACGCTCTCAGACACACTCCGGCCCTGGCTGTATTCCTTACTATCGGCCTGGGATTCTGGCTTGGCAAAATCAAGATAAAAGGCATCGCTCTCGGCACGGTCACGGCTGTGCTGATTGTCGGCGTGCTGGTCGGACAGATGGACATTGATGTCGGCGGCCCGCTCAAATCGGTGTCGTTCCTCCTTTTCCTTTTCTGTATCGGCTACAGTGTCGGGCCCCAGTTTTTCCGGTCGCTGAAAGGGGACGGACTGAAGGAGGTGATATTCGCCGTTGTGGTGTGCGCGCTCATATTAGGTGCGGCCATTGGCGTGTCATTCTGGTTCGGGCTCAATCCCGGTCAGGCCGGAGGCATGATGGCAGGAGCTTCTACCGCCTCGCCTGTAGTCGGGGCAGTGGAGGATACGATTGGCTCGCTGCCCGGCACACCTGAAGAGAAGGCCGATATGGCTGCGGCTATCCCGGTATGCTACGCGATGACCTACGTGTTCGGCACGCTCGGGGCTGTATGGCTGTTAGGATATGTGGGGCCGGCCATGATGGGAGGCCTTGACAAGATAAAGGCCATGACCCGTGAACTGGAGAAGACCCTGAGTCCCGTAACTCCGGGGAGCGATCCGGCCAGCTTTAACGCATGCCGTCCGGTGGCCTTCCGCGCCTACAAGGCTGATGGCCGGGGGCTGACTGCCCCTGTCAGCGTCAAGGAGCTCGAGGAGAAATATGAGGCATCCGGCAGGCGTGTCAGCGTAGAGCGCATACAAAGAGTCGGCAGCGGCGTGATAGAAGGAAACATCACACCGACCACAATGATTCAGCCGGGCGACACGGTCGTTCTGGCAGGACGGCGCGAAATGATGGTAGGCGACAACGAGTGGCTCGGCCATGAGGTGGCCGGGGTCAGCCTGCTGTCATTCTCCGTGGAGGATGTGGATGTGACCGTGTCCAAGCATTGCTCCGTCAAGACCGTGCGGGAGCTGTTTGACCAGCCTTGGATGGCCGGAGTCGACATAAAGCGCATAGTGCGCAATGACGTGCCGCTCAACCCTCTGGACGCTACTGAGATAAAGCGCGGCGACATCATTGAGCTGGTAGGTCTGAAGAAGCATCTTGACGCGGCTGCCAAGGAAATCGGCTATGCCGATCCGCGCACCCTCTCGACGGACTTTGTGTTCATCGGCATAGGCATTCTCTTGGGAGGGCTTTTAGGTGCCCTCGCTGTCACGATCGGTGGCGTCCCCGTCAGCCTCGGGGCAAGCGGCGGCGCGCTGGTCGCAGGCCTCGTGTTAGGGTGGCTGCGAGCCAAGCGCCCTGTGGCGGGAGCCATACCGAAGGCATCGCTTTGGGTATTCAACAATCTGGGCCTGAACATGTATATCGCTGTCATCGGCATAGCGGCCGGCCCGTCGTTTGTCAGCGCCTTCTCCGAAGTGGGGCCGAAGATATTCATCGCGGGCCTGATAGTGACCATCGTTCCCCTCTTTATAGCTATCATATTGGGGCATAAGGTGTTCAAATTCCACCCTGCTGTCACCTTGGGCTGCTGCGCGGGTGCCCGTAAGACCACAGCGGGCCTCGGAGCGGTGCAGGAGCGCCTTGGCAGCACGGTGCCCGCACTGGGATACACCATCACCTATGCCGTGTCAAACACGCTGCTGATAATACTGGGCATAGTCCTTGTGCTCGTGATGGCGTGACAGAGAATGGGAAAGGTCGTATTTGCATTTGATTCGTTCAAAGGTTCGCTATCTGCCATGGAGGCAGGGCGAGCTGCGGCGCGGGGGCTGCGGTCGGTCTTTCCCGGCATGCCCTTCGCCGTGGCAGGAATTGCCGACGGAGGGGAGGGAACGCTTGAGGCTGTGATGAGCGCGCGGGAGGGACGGATAGTCACCGTT
The DNA here is from genome assembly GCA_964637105.1 of uncultured Sangeribacter sp. Classification (GTDB taxonomy): domain Bacteria; phylum Bacteroidota; class Bacteroidia; order Bacteroidales; family Muribaculaceae; genus Lepagella. The sequence continues at coordinate 12,085 of CAZWVY010000014.1, forward strand.
GAGGTCAGCGGCCCATACGGTAAGCCTGTTTCGGCCCAATATGGTATTTGCGGCGACTTAGCCATCGTAGAAATCGCCCGCGCCGCCGGGCTGAACCTCTCGGATCCGGCTGAGCGGAATCCCGTAATTGCCACAACATACGGTGTCGGTGAACTCATAGCCGATGCGTTGGGGAGGGGTGCGCGGCGGTTTATGATAGGTCTCGGAGGGAGTGCGACCAACGATGCGGGCATAGGGATGCTCCAGGCCTTAGGCTGGAGGTTTCTTGACGCGCGCGGGAGGGAAATAGAGCGGGGAGCCGGAGCAGAGAGCGCTGGACGCGTGCGCATGGTTGACGACTCAGGGATAGTGTCGGGTGTACGAGAAAGCTCATTCACTGTCGCCTGCGATGTCACGGCCTCTCTGACGGGTCCATTGGGGGCGACCTACGTATTCGGTCCCCAGAAAGGTTTGCGCCATGAAGACCTCGCGAAGGTTGACGGGTGGCTGGGGTCATTCGCGCGGGTCTCGGCCGCACACAGCGGATCGGACCTGTCGGAAGAGCCGGGGGCCGGGGCGGCCGGAGGCCTGGGTTATGCATTCCGCTCGTATCTCGGAGCGCGGATGGAGCCGGGCATAGAGATGGTGCTGGATGCCATCGGTTTTGATGAGCTGCTGGAGGAGGCCTCGCTGGTCATAACCGGGGAGGGTCGGCTGGACCGTCAGACCTGCATGGGGAAGGCTCCGAGCGGTGTCTTGCGGCGCGCTGCCGCGAGGGGTATCCCGGTCATAGCCATAGGGGGATGTATGGACCCCGAAGCGGAGCCTGATTTGATGCGGGCCGGTTTCGCAGCGGTCTTCCCCGCAGTCCCCGGCCCGGTCCGACCCGAGGAGGCCATGCGCCCCGAAACGGCCGCAGCCAACGTGGAGCGCACCGCCCGCCAGGTCTTTCGCCTGCTCCCCCTCGCCCATTAGGAAGAGGCGCCCCCGCGCCGCGACACTCCGGATGAGAGCTGTCGCGGCGCGGGGGCGCCTCTTTGCGGGGGGATTATTTTGTGCCGGGATAGGCTTTGAGGGCCTCGGCGAGGACGCGGAGGGCCTTCTCGAGGTCGGCGCAGTCGAGCACGTAGGCTATGCGCACCTGGTTGCGTCCTGCATTGGGCGTGGAATAGAAGCCGGCAGCGGGGGCCATGAAGACCGTTTCGCCTTCGTAGCTGAATTGGCTGAGGCACCATTTGCAGAAGTCCTCGGCATCCTCTACGGGGAGGGAGGCCACGGTGTAGAAGGCTCCCATGGGGAGAGGGGAGTAAACTCCGGGAATCGCATTGAGTCCGTTCACCAGGCAGTCGCGGCGGCGGCGGTATTCGGCGAAGGTGCGCTCCATGTATTCATCAGTGCAGTCGATCGAGGCCTCGGCTACGAGCTGGCCGAGCAACGGGGGGCTCAGGCGGGCCTGGCAGAAGCGCATGATGGCGCTGTGGAGTTCTTTGTTCTTGGTCACGAGGGCTCCGATGCGTATGCCGCACTCGTTGTAGCGCTTTGACACGGAGTCGATGATGACCACGTTGTCCTCTACGCCTTCGAGCTGCATGGCCGAGAAATAGGGCTCGTCGGTGTAGCAGAACTCGCGATATACCTCATCGGAGAAGAGGAAGAGGTTGTGGCGCTTCACGATGTCGCGCAGGGCCTCGAGCTCGGCGCGCGTGTAGACATATCCGGTCGGGTTGTTAGGGTTGCAGACCAGGATGGCGCGTGTGCGGGGAGTGATGAGTTTCTCGATGTCCTCGATGGGGGGGAGGGCGAAGCCGTTCTTGATGTCAGTCATCAGGGGGACGACCTTGGCGCCTGCTGTGATCGAGAAGGAGATGTAGTTGGCATAGGCCGGCTCGGGGATGATGACCTCGTCGCCGGGGTTGAGCGTGGCGAGGAAACCGAGCAGCACTGCCTCGGAGCCTCCGGTGGTCACGATGATGTCGGAGGGGTCAACGGGCATGTTGAAGCGGTGGTAATACTCGCTCATCTTGTCGCGCAGGGATGCGATGCCGTCGCTGGGGCTGTATTCCAGCACCTTGCGGTCAACTTTGGTGAGGGCCTCGAAGGCCTCGGGAGGAGTGGGGAGGTCGGGCTGGCCGATGTTGAGGCCGTAGACCTTGATGCCGCGCGCTCTTGCCTCGGCTGCGAGGGGAGCCAGCTTGCGGATCGGGGATGCGGGCACTTTGAGCGCCCTTTCTGACAGGTTAGGCATTATGGTATGATAGTTTTAAGGTGAAAAACTTTAATTTTTTGTTTTTGGAGCCGGGGATGCCTGCTTTTTCGCGGCTGCGCGGGCATCTCTGGCGTGAGTAGCACACCATTCGGTGAGTGTACATTCATCACACAGCGGTTTGCGGGCCTTGCAGACGTAACGTCCGTGGAGTATGAGCCAATGGTGGGCCTTGGCCAGGAGATGCTCCGGGATATGGCGCACCAAGGTCTTTTCGGTCGAGAGGGGAGTGCGTGAGTTGCGCGTCAGCCCCAGGCGCTCGCTGACACGGAAGACGTGGGTGTCAACGGCCATGGCGGCATCGCCCCATACCACGGAGAGCATCACGTTGGCGGTCTTGCGGCCTACGCCGGGGAGGCGCATCATCCGGTCGATGTCGCGCGGCACCTCCCCGCCGAACTCGTCGACGAGCATCCGGGCTGCCTTGAGCAGATGGCGTGTCTTGTTGTTGGGGAAGGTCACGCTGCGGATGAACTCGTAGACCTCCTCTTCTGTGGCGGCTGCCAGGGAGGCTGCGTCGGGATAGGCCTTGAAGAGCGGCGGGGTGACGATGTTGACGCGTTTGTCGGTGCACTGCGCCGACAGGATCACGGCCAGGAGGAGATGAAAAGGGGAGTCGTAGGCCAATTCGGTCTTCGGCTCGGGCATAGTCTCCTGAAAGCGCGCGATTATGCCGGCGTAGCGCTCACGCAGTGTCATCGCGCGGACTCGAATTCGCGCAAGAAGCGCACATCGTTCTCGGAGAAGAGACGCAGGTCGCTCACGCGGTATTTGAGGTTTGTGATTCGCTCGATGCCCATTCCGAAGGCATAACCCGAATAGATGTCCGGGTCGATGCCGCAGGCGCGGAGCACGTTGGGGTCGACCATTCCGCACCCTAAGATTTCAACCCAGCCCGTATGCTTGCAGAATCCGCACCCCTTGCCGCCGCAGATATTGCAGGAGATGTCCATCTCAGCCGAGGGCTCGGTGAAGGGGAAATAGCTGGGGCGGAGGCGTATTTTGGTGTCGGGGCCGAACATCTCGCGGGCGAACTGGAGGAGCACCTGGCGCAGGTCGGCGAATGAGACATTGCGGTCGATATAGAGGCCCTCCACCTGATGGAAGAAGCAGTGGGCGCGGGCTGATATAGCCTCGTTGCGGTATACGCGGCCGGGGCATACGATGCGGATCGGGGGCTCTGTGGACTCCATCACGCGGGTCTGCACGCTGGAGGTGTGGGTGCGCAGGAGGATGTCAGAGGGGTCGCGGGCTATGAAGAACGTGTCCTGCATATCGCGTGCCGGATGATCGGGGGGGAAGTTGAGAGAGGAGAAGACGTGCCAGTCATCCTCTATTTCGGGCCCTTCGGCGATAGTGAATCCCATTGCGGCGAAAATGTCGATAATCTCTTTCTTGACAAGCGACAGGGGGTGGCGGGTGCCAAGCGGCAGGGGTGAGGCGGTACGGGTGAGGTCAATGTCGGCAGCCTCGGCCTCGGCGCCTGCCGCCAGGGCCTCGCGCAGCTGCGCGAGGCGCTCCGTGGCTATGGTCTTAAGCTCGTTTAGGCGCTGTCCCATCTCGCGCTTCTGCTCGGCGGGGACCGAGCGGAAATCGTTCATCAGAAGGGCGATCTCGCCCTTCTTGCCCAGGTATTTTATGCGGAACTGCTCGACCGCCTCGGCGTTTGCGGCAGTGGCGGCGGCGATTTCCGCTTTCAGACTTTCAATTTTGTCAATCATGACTATTCTCAATAGAAAATATTTTTGCAAATTTAATGAAAAAATCTCACAGTTCGCCCCCTTAAATCCATATTATGGAATTTTTCTTTATTTTGGTGGGCAGTTCCTGGATAAAATACACATCGTCATACCCTCCGGTATGCGTTATAGGCAAAATTTAGTGGCAACAAAATCGTTGCTTTTTGTGTTATATAGAAAAGCGAAGTGAGATAATGAAATACTCTGAATTGACGAGACTGCTGATGAAAGCCGGGTGTTCAATAGTTCGCCATGGCTCAAGGCATGATATATGGAGGAGCCCGATTACGGGCGAATCCTTTCCATTGCCGCGGCATCAGACTGAAGAAGTCAAACCGGGCACGCTGCGGAGCATTTTGAGAAGAGCAGGGCTTTAAAGGATTAATAAACAGATTATACTGATTATGAAAGTGACAGCTGTAATAGAAAAAGGCAGTGATAATTTCTTTTCCATTTATACCGAAGAAGATTATCCGGGATGCGGATTCGGCGGATACGGAGAGAGTGTCGCTGAAGCGAGAGAGGATTATATGGCAAGTATCCGGGAAATGCGGGAACTGGCTCTGGAGGAAGGGAAGGCCTTTCCTGAAGATATACAAGTTGAGTTCCGCTATGACATCCCTTCATTTTTCAACTATTTCGACTGGATTAACATCAGCGCTTTCGCCAAGCAGGCCGGTATTAATGAATCGAAGATGAGGGCATATAAGGCAGGATTGTCAACTGCGTCAGAAAAGACTCTCAATAAAATCAGATCTACTCTCAAAGATATGTGCGCGGCTATGGAGGCCGCGGTATTCTAACAATAAAAAATCCACATTCTTACTTGCAGGTGGTCGGAATGTGGATTTTTATTGTTAAATTTGCGATTGACAATGTATTCAACCGAACCTAAAATTCTTGTAAAACCTGCATATCATGAAACAGATACTCCTTCTTAAACGTGCGGCTGCGTCATTGGCGATGGCAGCGGCGGCGTGGCCATGCGCCACGGCAGCTGAATCGCCTGAGGGGGCGCTGGTGCATGGCTTCACTCTTGACTCGGGCTATGCCTCGTCGCTGTCTGACAACGGCCTGTGGGCCACTTTCAAGACCGCCGACTATGACGAGACCGACTGCATCCCGCGGCGCCTCAACCTCACTACGGGCGAGATTGAGACCCTCCCCCTGAACACCGCGAAGTATGCAGGGCATATCGCATCGGTCTACGACATCACCGATGACGGCCTCACGCTCGCGGGCCATCTGGACTGGGAGCCGGCATATTACCGCGATGGCGAATGGCACGAACTGCCGCTGCCCCCGTACACGCGCGGGTACACCGGCGGGGTGAACTCTATGACTCCGGACGGCTCGATGATGTGCGGATGGATCTCCAAAAGCTATACTGATTTCCGCCCGGTGATATGGCGTGACGGCGCCCTGGTGGAAATAGGGGAGCTCCCGACTTATGAGGAGATGTATGCGCGCCACATCATAGATGATGAGGACTACGCCCTGCACACCTCCAAGGGGCAGACGCCCAATGTGGCCTTTTTCAAGATTTCATCTGACGGCAAGGTGATTCTTGCCGGCGTGGACCATAACCTGCCCGGCTGGGGATGCTCCTATATTATCTATAATGTTGAGGAGCGCACCTACGACTGGATTGCCGATGACCTGGTGACGCAGCGCGGGCCGGGAGAGTTTGTGAGCGGGGCATCGATGAGCCACAATGGCGAGTGGGTGAGCTGCCATGTGTCGGGGACAGTGTTGCTGCCCGACGGCTCTTTTGATGACCGCCACACAGGCGCGATGTACCACGTGCCCACAAAGACCTTTACCCGAGGCAAAGGGGGAGGGGGCATTGTCGATAACGATGGAGTGACTTACGGCGGGGGAATCCCCTCTGTGAGCGAAGGCATCACCGTGCCCATCCCCATGATTACGAAGCAGAAATATGGGATAGATTTCGATGAGGCCACTCAGCTGGGCCCATCGGTGGACGGGTTCATGCTCGACATATCCGCCGACGGGCGCACGGTGGTCGGACAGACCCAGCCGCGCCTGTACATATACTCATTCACGGCTCCTGTGCCCCTCAAGGAGGCGGCGGAGGGTATCAACCTTCTCGCTGACTGCACACTGTTTCCTCCGCAAGGGACGGCTCTGAGCCATCTGGAGCATGTGATGGCGCGCTTCGAATCCTCCGCCTCGCCGGTAGAAGGAGTGCAGGCGCGCCTGACACGCGACGGCCTCACCGTAGGGCTCTCCTCCGGCACCGAGCTTGTGCAGGGCAATATCTGGAAAATCCTCTTCCCCTCGCTTGAGCTGGAGGATGGAGCGCGGTATGAGGTTGTCATACCTGAGGGAATGTTCAAGGGGCGCGGCAAGGCCGGGCGCAACCTGGAGCTCTCGCTGTCTCTTACGGGCCATGCCGACACGCCTCTGAGCCCCCTGGCAGTGTCCCCGGCTCCGGAGTCGGCTGTGATCGAGCTGGGCGCATACAACATGGTGACGCTCGACTTCGACACTTACCCGGACCCCACCGGAATCCCGGGCCAGCTGTATGAGAAGGGGGCGGAGTCGCCCCTCTGCGGCCTCAGCCTGGCGGCAGACGGCATGCAGCTCTTCGCCTATCCTCCCGCCACGCGCCGCCTGGCCAAGGGGCGCGAATATGAGGTGGTGATACCGGCCGGAGCTGTGGGCGACCTCATGGGACATCGCCTTAACGAGGAGATACGCATACCATACCGGGGCTCTTATGTGCCCGATGTGCCCGAGGGAATGTCTGCCCTCTTCTATGATGATTTCGAGTACCCCAACGAGTCGCTTGGCAATTTCCTGCAGTACGAGGGCGACCATCAGCGCCCCGTAGCCGATATGCGCGAGTGGGGCTTCGATGCGGACAACACCCCCTGGAACTTCTCCATACGCGACGATGACAACTTTGACTACTGCGCGGCGAGCCATTCGATGTATGTCGGAGTGTCCGACCCCTCGGATGACTGGCTCGTGATTCCGCGCCTCAGCCTGGACAGCGAGTGGTATCGCCTGCGCTTCAAGACGCAGAGCTATTTCTATACATCATATGACCGCCTTAAAGTCATAGTATGGCCCTGCGATGAGATTTTCGGCTCTCTGGATGCGGCCACTGTAGACCGCATGCGCGAGGAGGGGACGGTGATTTACGATGAAGTGGTGCGTCCCGGCGACAGCGAGTTCCGCCTCGAAGGCGACTGGACGGATGTCTCGATAAGCCTTGCCGACTTCAAGGGCAAGAATGTCTATATCGCTTTCGTGAATCAGAACGAAAGGGATGGCAGCGCGGTGTTCGTGGATGACATAATGGTGGTCTACGAAGGTGATTTCAAGGTAACTCCGCTTACTGCCTCCACAATGGTGGACGCTGATGAGGTTGAGGTCAAGGCCCGCGTGCAACTGCTTGACAAGGACAAGAAATTCTCCCTGCTCGAAGCCGGATGGGAAACCGCTGACGGCTCGCAGTCAGGCTCGCTGTCAATAGAGAATCCCGAGGCTGACGAAGACAACTGCATAGAGATAGCCTTCCCCGAGCCCATGCGCCCCGAGCCGGGGCGCGAGACCGCCTACACTATAAGCGTGTCGCTCGACACAGAGAAGCAAAATGTCTCACACAGCGTCTCCAACCTCCTCTTCAATGTCAGCAAGCGCGTGCTCATAGAGGAGGGCACGGGGGCATGGTGCGGATTCTGCCCGCAGGGCCTCGTGGCCCTCGAATACCTGGAGAAGAACTACAGCGACCGGGTGGTGCCTGTGAGCGTGCACTGCCGCGATGCCTACGCATTCGATGCCTACGACCAGTTCCTGGCACTCGGAGGATATCCCTCGGCGCGTATCAACCGCAGTCCGAAGGTATCGTATCCGGTCTTCACCGATCCCGTGTCCGGACGCTACTCGCTGAGTTCCGACTCCGGCGACCAGACCTTTGTGGATGTTGTGGAGGCCGAACTTTCGCAACCTTGCGTAGCCGCCATCGAGATAGACGCGCTTAGTCTTGACAGCAGGCGCGTGCTGACTGTGGAGGGCCATGTTAGCCTCGCCCTGGAGCGGGATGACGTCGCCTACAACGTGCTGGCAATCCTTACTGAGGATGGGCTCAAAGCCGTGCAGAACAACTATCTCACCGGCTCAACTGACCCCCTCTTCGCCGAATGGGGCGCCAAGGAGAGCCAGGTGCTGACGGAGTATCCCGATGTAGCGCGCATGATTGGGGGCTCCTCCTTCTACGGCGAGAGCGGCATGGTGCCTGAGGCCCTCGTGGCCGGGGAGCAGTATCCTGTCGGCGCGCGCATGGTGATACCCGAGGATGTCAATATTGATAACGCGCGTGTGGCGCTGGTGCTGATAGACGCTACGAGCGGCCGGGCTGTGAACTCCGTGAGAAGCGGCCATCTCTCATCCGACCTCAACACAGTCGAGAGCCTCACCCTTACCGGCAGGTTTGAACTGTCCGGAGGGGCGGTCCTCTTCAACGGGAGCGCAGACGGTGTCGAAGTGTATAGCGCAGAGGGCCTGCGCCTGACCAACGGCGCCCTGCCGCGCGGCCTCGTCATAGCGCGCTGCGGCGCGGCCTCAGCGCGCCTCCTCGTGCCCTGACCTCGCGAACTGAACAGAGGCTGCGCTGCATGACTTAGAGAGACTTGCAGCGCAGCCTCCGCTCAGTGAGCCGAACACATTGCAGACACACTGACAATATTAATTTTGCTGTATGGAACAACCGATCACCCTCTCCGAGGCATCTCAATATAATGAAATTCTGAACCAAGTTGTCGCAGTTATCGAATCTGCCAGGAGCAAAGCTGCGCGTGCTGTCGTAAGTGCTTCCAATGAAATGCACTGGGAGATAGGCAAGCTATTGTATGAGCGTAAGCTCGATAGCAAACATGGCGATGGAGTTGTGAAACGGCTGTCTGTAGATTTGAAAGCGATGTACCCGAAAATGGGTATGTCGGTGAGCAATCTGTGGGCAATGAAGAAATTTTATGCACGATTTCATCTCTCTGCTCCAAAACTCCAACGCAGCGTTGGAGTTTTACCATGGCGACATATAAATCAGTTGATGACTAAACTCAAAGACGATGATGATGCAATACTATACTATGCGCAGAAGACCATCGAAAAAGGCTGGAATTGCGATTTGATGGTAAACGCAATAAAGATGGGTATGCACACTCATGTGACAGAGATAAACGCTTCCAACAATTTCGCACTCACTCTGCCGGAAGCCCAGGCTGCATATGCAAATGAAGTGTTCAAAGATTCATATTGCATGGGATTCCTGGGCGTAACTGAGCCAATCCTCGAACTGGAACTTGAACGGAGGCTGGTGGAAAAGATCAAGCAGTTTCTCCTTGAACTTGGGAAAGGTTTTACCTACATCGGCAATCAGCACGTGTTGAGCTATAATGGCAAGGATTACAAGGTCGATATGCTCTTTTTTCATCGGGGACTCAGAGCCTTGGTAGCCATCGATCTTAAAATATCCCACTTCAAACCGGAATATGTCGGTAAAATGAATATGTATCTCTCCCTCCTTGACCGCCTGGAGAAAGGTAATGATGAGAACCCCTCAATCGGCATAATCCTATGCGCTGAGAAAGACAACGTTGAGGTCGAACTGGCCCTTGACGGCTTCACAAAGCCAATCGGAGTAGCCGAGTACAAACTGATTATCCCGCAAAAAGAGCTGAAACAGCTCATTTCCGACGAAATAAAGACCTTCCATAAGGAAATTACTGACAGATGAGCGTAAACGTCCCACACTCCCGGGGTGCGCGTTATTCGATAACCCAGTTTTCGATTCTGCGCTTATCGGATGAATAACTGACTCCAATCTTGAAGAGTTTCCTGGAATCTGTGGCGAATTTCCGGGCATATCCCTTCTCGTTGATATGGCTGAGAGCTTCTTCCGGAGTAGAATCGTATTTCAGCTCTATGATGTAGATGAATTTTGGAGTTTCAATCAGAATGTCGATACGTCCGTCAGATGTATGCGCCTCCGCTTTCGCATCAAATCCAATAAGCGTTATGAGGATGTAGAAAGCGTTGTGGAAATTATTCTCGTTCTCCATCTTCAAATCATAGGGTATCCCTGCAAAATAGGCGTCGAGACACGTCATCATCTTCTGTGGAACTCCATTGCGAATGGCTTTTTTCAGCGTGTCGACGACTCCTTCAGCCCATCCATCCTTTCCTTTCATGTAGATAGGCAGAAGGTCGTTGAAAAGTCCTTCTCTCACTTCATCGTTGGGCACCTTGAGGCGCACTTCGTCATATTCGAGATCATAAGCCCCTATAGTCAGGTACCCGGCTTGATAGAGCAAAGCAGTAGGGTTTGCATTCCTCAGATCCAGGCCTGCTAATCTCCGGAGCTTCCATTCGCCATTAAGAATGGCCTCGATATCGACTTCCGCATCATAAAGAGCTTCAGCTATGACGCTGGGAGCTCCTGTGTCAAGCCAATAGTCGCCAATTCTCCCTTTCTTCAGGCAGCTCAGTACCGACCATGGATTATAGATGTCGCTTCCTCCGGGAGCAAAGCGGTAGCCGTCGTAACTTTGCTTGAGCTTGGCGCATGTAGTGGAGAAATCCTCTTTACGTTTCAGGGCCAGCTCTGAAATCCCCTCATGGAGGTTTTCAAGCAGTTCTTTCTCAGTGATGCCGCAGATGTCTGCATACTCATCATCAAATGAGATGTCGTCCAGATTGTTGAGATCTGAGAAGACGCTCAGTTTGCTGAAACGACTGATACCCGTGAGAAACACCAGGCGGATATGTTCTGCCGAGCTTTTGAAATTGGAGTAGAGGCCTGCAAGTTTAGCGCGATAATGGTCAAAAATTTCGTCTTTATGGAGATTGCCTACAAGTGGTTTGTCGTACTCGTCTACGAGTATTATTACTTGTTTTCCGGTTTTTTCGTGAGCACTTCTTATAATATTCTTAAACCGTTGGGAAAAGGCATCAGCAATTTCTGTGACACCATATTTTGCTTCCCAACGTACGAAAAGAGTATTAAGAACGCTTTCGAGCCTTCCCTGTCCTTCATATTTATCTGAATTGAGGTCAAGGTGGAGCACAGGATAGGGACTCCAATCCCAGTTTGTGGAATCGATATATAGTCCTTTGAAAAGGTCGCGCTGGCCCTCGAAGAAATACTTCAGAGTGGAAAGGAACAGACTCTTGCCAAACCGACGTGGGCGTGCAAGAAAATAGTATTTGGTTTTGCTCCTTGCTATTTTCTCTACAAAAGCTGTCTTATCTACATATAAAGCATCATCTTCACGCAGAGTCTTGAAGTCCTGCTGACCGATAGCATATCTGTCCTTATCTTGCATGGTCTCCCTTTTTCCTACAAAGTTAACTCTTTTCAACCGTAAATGCAAATTAATTCCCTCAGCTTTCGAGATTGAAAGCTGAGGGTTGCTTAAACGACAATCGGCCCGCTGTCACAGCGGGCCGATTGTCAGTGTTTTCCATAATACTTTTCTAACTAACTAACCTAACATCATGAAACGATTTCTTGCTTTTGTATCTGTTGAACGCCACGGCCCCCGAAAGGGTTGAAACGCCCCCTGCGATTTAATTTTTTTGTAATAAACGGGAATCCTTCTTATTCGCGCGTGGGAACCTCAAAATCTTAGGATACAGTTCTGCGATTTGTATATATCCTAATTTTTTATTTATTTTGCAATTAGAATGTGAATACCCCTTGATTAATTAGCAGATGACCTATTTCAACAAAGTCAAAGTGAATTGGAGTCCCGCAGTGCATGTTGATGAAGCGTGGGACTATGATGATGTTAAAGAGAATGGCTTGTATTTCATTACCAGGCGTTATATTAGAAACGGTAAAGAAAAGGAAGCACCTCTTTATGTCGGTAGAACTGTGAGAAGTTTTTATAAAAGACTTAAAGAACACTTCAAAGATAATGCCAAATGGACGCGGGCTTATGGAAGGAAATATATTTCCTTTGGTAGAGTGTCCATGTATCGTATTGACAAGTATAACATGGTGGATTTGCTGTCTGACATTGAAAGTGAAATAATTCAAGATTTGGATAACGATTATCCCGATGAACTGTTAAACAAACAGCAAAAGAATTCATCCAGTTATCACTATAACCTTTATATAGAGCATATTGATAATGAGTGGCTGGGAAATTATTGAATTTCCCAGCCACTCATTATCAATATGCTCTCCAGACCACGTTTTTTTATTCAAGAATAATTTTTTTGATCCTTTTTTTCGATAGTGAGGGATTAACACTGCCGAAGATTGAAAAAATTATATTTGCTTATTATATCTTAATTAGAATCCAACGCGAGCACGAGGAGTCATAATTACTTCTCCCTCCATCTTGGCTCTGATGCTTTCATATTTCTCAAGTTCTTGCTTTGTTAAGGATGGTTTCGTCTTAGAAATAACTTCTTCGAGGATTCGCATTGTTATCTTACTCTTAGCACGAAGAGCGACTCGTGAAGCATCATTGACAATCATCTCTATATCAGCTGATACATACTCATTTGTAAGGATTGCGAGTTTGTCGTAATCCAACCCAAAATCGTATGGCCTTGTTTTGAGGTATAATTCAAACATTAGTTTTCGAGCAATAGTATCAGGGAGGCCAATATAATATTTTTTATCAAGACGTCCGGCACGCAAAATCGCTGGGTCTAGCATATCCGGGCAATTGGTGGCACCGATAACAAAAATGCCTCGCTCGCCGGTTCTATCCATTTGAGCAAGCATTTCATTGACGGCACTACGAGCCATTTCATGAACGTCACTGTCACGATTAGGTACAAGCTCGTTTATTTCATCAATGAAGATAATTGTAGGTGCGTTCTTTTCTGCGTCCTTAAACATCTGTGCGATGTTTTCTTGGGTAGCATTGACCCAGCGGCTCTTCAAAGAACTTGGCTTGATAAGCATGAAGTTGAAACCTACTTCCTCAGCAAATCGTTTTGCGAAAAAAGTCTTGCCACATCCGGGAGGTCCGTATAGCAACATACCATTGGGAATTGTCAATCCATACTTGGCATACTCTTCCGGAGAATGGAGAGCATCAATCACTTCCTCTCTCATTTTGATTTTCAGCTCATCCATTCCGGCAATTGCCGAAAAACCTTTACCTTTTGGCACAATGAGCGGAGTGGTTTTTTTCTTTTCCTCTCTATTTTGTGCTTTTCTTGGATTATTAACTCTCTTGACTTTTATCTCACCATTAAGAGCTTTGATAAATTCATCGGCATTCTCAAATCGCTCATCAGGGTCAGCTGCGAGAGCGTTGCGCATGATATTGACGAGGTTCTCATCAAGCTCAAATACGTTTGAGTCTGGAATGTGGAGAGGAAGTTCGCGCTGTTGGTCAATCTTTTCGCGTTCACAGTCCGTGTCATTATTACAATCTGCCAAGTCAATATAATATGGAGGCAGCCCAAATATAAGGTTATACAGGATTGCGCCTACTGAAAAGATATCGGACTTGACAGAGAATACTCCGTTGAGAGCCTCGGGTGCCAAATAGTATGGTGATAAGCCATTCTTATTGAAAGCAGTGCTCCCTTGTGACAAATACCGAGCATGCCCGAAGTCGATTATGCGAGACACTGCGGTACCGGTAGAAACGTCAAGCATAATGTTTTCCATTGTCAAGGCATTATGTATGACGGGCTCAGGTAGGGTATGAAGGAATTTAAGTCCATTCAACGCGCCAAGGACAATATTCTTTGCTGTATAGACTGAACATTCACTTTCTCTTGCAAGGAATTGCGAAGCGGTTTCTCCACTAATATAATCGAAAACAATATACGCAAATTTCCGACCGTTGAAAATGATGTCATCGCAGTCGCGAAATTTACCGATATTAGGATGGTCAAGCTGCTTGGCAATTTCAACTTCAAGAATGTTACCGTCTTTATCAAATTGCGTGCGATGAAGTTTTGCACAATTGATGAGCTTCAGGAAACGATTCTTGCCCGCCGAGTCTTTGACACGGTAGGTTTCGGCATAATCCCCCTCCTTAATTTGGAAAGTAACTGTATAATTTCCAATTGATTGCTTTCGATTTAAGGTGAACATATCAGCATTTTATTATTCATGGAAGTTGCTTACCAAGGGAAGGCACGTACAATGTTTTCAACTTCAACGGGAACGGTGTTAACTACTTCGACCGACCCGTCCACGTCTGCATCAATGTTGCCGTCAACGACATATACTTTCAGGGCTCCTTCCTCACGCCCAAAGTAGTTTTGGATTACAAGCATCCATATTCCTATGGCGCACACTTGTAACCAAAACAACTTCGAGTTATAAAGGTATACTAATTCCTGTTTGAGGTTTGACAGTCGCATATGAATCAGAAGCTGATACCGGGACCCTCCGTGGGAGGATCTATCATGAGATCGATGACGGAGCGAACGATGGGATGGAGGACGCTTTCCGAAGGATTGGAATTTGCCATCTCCTTGCCTTGTTGAAGCAATTGACGTGCACGAGTCGCGTCTTTCCACTGGATGGAATTGAAATTGCGCAAGTGGTAGTCTATAAATCCCATGAGTTGATAAATCATGGTAACTGCAAAGAAAAGGCGGTTGAGCTCATCAAGGACAGCACGTCCTTGACGAACATCTCTGGAACGGATGGCGATATCAACTTGGTTTCTGACAGTGGTCACCTGTTGATCATACTTGTTGCCCAGTTCGTTGTTGGCTTCTTCAAGGCGGTCAAATTCTTCACGAATTTCGACTTCCAATGAGTCCCATTCATGGTTAGTCTCTATTTCCTCCATTTTGAGGAAGGCTCGACGGATGTCGGCTTGGAGGTGCATACGGCCATCTTCTGCATTCTTTTCTCCCTCGAACCGTTCATTGATATCTTTGAGGAGTCTCTCTGCCTCTGCTGTTTCAGAGATACCGATAGACTTTGTAGATTTCAGAGCACGAAGTTTGTTATTGGCGGAATTCTTTAGTTTCTCAACCTCATAGGTCGAGATAACGGAACGCTTGCCTATCTCGACCTCCTTCTCCACTGTTTCGCCTGTCAGGGGGAAGAATGCTTCAAGAGTTAGCATCTGCGAACGGTCAACCTTGATTGTGATATCCACATCGCTGCCTACCGGAATCAAACCTCCGATTTCATCTCCTGTGATGACTACGTCAAAAACATGGTCGTTGTGAACTGCAGCTGTGCCTTCAGCATTATGCTCACTCTGATAGATAGGAATTATCAAGGTGTCTGACTCTATGCCGGGACGAAGTTGATTACGGGTCTTGAGTCCGTTGAGGGTGCCGACCGCGGGAAGCTGTTGATTCTTTTCGAGACCTCTGACAGACTTGACAACGTTCTTATCAAGTCCGGAGTCGTGTGCCTCAATAGAGATGTTGTAGGGAAGCACAGCACTCCCCACAACAATGCCTTGCATGATGTTGATTTCCTTGGGGAAACAGGGAATAGTATTTCCTTTGTCATCGTATGCCATTACATTGAAAGCATTGTTTTTCCCTTCTACGAGTTGGCATTCTATTACATCGCCGAGTTCGTCGATTTCAACTTTACCGCTTGACCATCCATTGTCACTTCTGAGGAGTTCAACAAATAGTTGTGATGGAAGACTTCCAGTGCATTCATCTTTGGCGAGTTGAACAGTAACAAATTCCATAGGTTGTACTGAGTTTGCCTCGTAAGCCAAGCTGAGAGCAACCGTGCCAATAGGAATCTCCTCTTTGAGTTCGCTGTCAATACCTGAGGCAAACAACGCTGCTCCCTTTGCCACAGCAGTCATAGGATCTATATCAGTGTCAACGTTCGGAGTGATTTGATCACGAAGCATCTGTCGTAGCACAGGAGAGTAGGTAGGACCCCCAACAAGAATAAGCTTGTCGAGGTCTGTGCCCTTAAGACCGTTGCGTTTCAACAGGTCTTTTGTGATATCGACTGCCTTTTGGAATACGGGAGCAAGAACGTTCTTCAACTGTTCCTGTGTGATTATGAGGTCCAGCTCGATTTCTTCACCATTGTCATCGTCGCCGAACTCATCAAGCTGAGAAGTGATATCTGCTTGGGGCTTGAACGATAGCTGGTTCTTTGCCTGCTCTGCGTAGAACTTCATGGCATAGCGAAGAATGTTGCGTGTTGTTTCATCGGTCATGATGTTGTTGATGGCAAAGTTCTCCTTAAGATAGGGAATGATGATGCCATCAACAATCGCAAGGTCAAGGTTCTTGCCGCCGAGATAGTTGTCTCCTTCGGTGTCTTTAACTTGCATGATTCCGTCTTCAACTTTTATGAGTGCGGCATCGAATGTGCCACCACCGAAGTCAAACACGAGCCATTGTCCGTTCTTGTCAGATGCACTGAGCCCATAAGCCATTGAGGCAGCGATGGGCTCCTGAAGGAGTTCGCAGTGCTCTATTCCTGCCAACTTGGCAGCTCGTTTTGTCGCAGCAATCTGGTCTGCTTTGAATTTGGCCGGAATAGTGATAACCGCCGCAGAAACCGGGTCGTCTCCTATGAAGGACTTCAAGGTCTTCAAAACTTCTGCAGAAAGTTCTTCAGGTGAGAACGTACGTGCCATATTGGCACTTTCACTGATCTTATTTGTTCCCATGTCGCGTTTGAACTCGATGAACACGTTTTCACGGTCATTAGTCCACTTCTTTGTTGCACGAGATTTATCGGAGCGAAGATCGTTGTAGGCACTATCACCGACTTTTGCGATTTTCTTTTTAGTGAAAGATACGCAAGAGGGCAATGTATCTTTGAGTGTGTCGGTTTTTTTGATAACCGGCTCACCACTCTCCATTTTGCAGATAGCGGAATTGGTTGTGCCAAGGTCAATTCCATATCTCATTTTTGATTGAGCCATGTGGTTGTATTAAATGTTTTGACTTACTGTAATTTGTGCGGATTGAATCATTTTGCCTTTGTAGTTTATCTGCGGCTTGATGATTCCGGTGATTATCTGCTTGCCTTGTGGCAGGTCTTCGTCTTCAACGAAGTTTGCTGTTACTTTCATGCCATCGTGATAGTCATTGCCGAGCATGTCAACAAGTTCGTAGCCGTTGGCGAGCAGATTATCTTTCATCTGCTTGATAGATTTTGAAAGCTGCTTGTGTCCACGAACAGAACTATCCATTTTATAGAGAGTCATTTCCATGAATGTAATACGGTCGGCAAGCGTGGTGATTAACTTCTGCTCACTTTCTGAAGATGCCCCGGGTGCATTAGAAAGTGAACTGATTTGTTTGGATATATTTTGCATTTCGCTCATCTCGGATGCCATACGATTGACTATTTCCTCGTTCAACTTATCAGCTTTGGCAGAGAGAGATGCGACTTCGCTTCCGCGTTTTGCGATAAGTTTGCCGAGAATAAAAGCGACAATTACAAGTGCCAAAGCTAAAGCAATGAAAATCCAAAGACCGGTTTGAGATTTCTTCGCAATGGAAGTGCTAAGGGTTTCTGAGCTAGTTTGAATCTCACTTCGAGTGTTAGTGATATTCACATTGAGGCTGTCGGCCAAAGCATCAATGCTTTGAGCGGTGTTAGCGATCTCACTCTTTAGAGAGTCAATTTCGGAGTTTTGAGACTCTATGGTTTGATTAAGTGAAGCGACATCGCCTTTTAGCGATTGGTTTTCTCGCTGTAGAGTTTGTACTGTAGATTGAGTTGCTTCAATCTGATTATAACAGTGACGTATAGAGTCACTTTTCGATGCGCCAAAAGTATTTATTACGCAAAGAATGAATGTCGCTAATAATGTTATATGTTTCATGATGAAAGTTTTAATCGTCAATGATACCAGCAATAAAACCACCTACCACAATACCACCGATAAGTAGACCAGTAACAAAGTGGCCGTTAGCAGCTCCTATTATACCACCAACTACGGCACAGATTATAAAAGCCAAACATCCGGGATTCATGCTACCTGATGAACTTGATGAGGAAGAGGAAGTTGTTATGTTGGACCGAGACGGGGAAGAAGGTCGTGGTGCCGGTTTAGAATTTGACCGAAAAATAGACGAAGAAGTTGAGATGTTGAGACTATCGCACATCTCTTTGAGAGAGCGTCGATTTTGATTATAGCGATTAGCTTTGAAATCATTTTCCATATCAAACGAGTCCATTATTGTAGTGGCCTTCCATGCTTGGCGAAGAACAGGTTTTAATTTATTGTCAATTATTTTGGCGGGTGAATGTTCATCTCCTAGATAATTTAACATTGCCGGGTCTAAGCCTGCTTTCTTCGCCGCCTCCACAATCGCGCTTAGATAGTTTTGTGCTTGATTTATCTCCTCAATAAGGTTATGCAGGGCATTCCCAACGACCTGAGTTGAAAGAGAAAGATAGAATGAATTGGTTGCGCCAAGTTTAGTCTTAATAGTTTGTAATAATGGTTTGGTGGCATTGAGCAAATTGATGGAATGCTCAATCTTGTCGGGGAGGTTACAGAACTTGCGTAGTTCGTCTTTAACCTTTCGAGTCTCTAATGCCACTTCGATTGGCGGCATATTCTCTACGGCTTTCTTAAGGATATCGTTATTTTCCTGACAGCGTTGCTTGGTGAGCGGGCCAACTGCTATTTTCAATGCGTAGGCTTGGAGAACCATTGCCTTGCGTGGACTCTCGGTATCGCTATCAGGAGCATTATTATAATAATTGATGCCACATTGGAGAATTGCTTTGGCAACATTATCAGCAACCATCTGATATTGTGGACTCGAAGCACCGGCAATAGTTTTAATCTCTTTGAGAGCTGACATAGTCGTGTTCATCAGCTTGGTACCTGCTTTCAGATTTGCGTCAGCATCGTTAGAATTAACCGACTTTGCTGCTTCGATAGCGGTATTAATCAGTGAAATCGGTTCCTCCAGGGCTATGGTATTGATAAGTGCCTTATCATGGGGATTGTTTGCCACTGCCAGAAGAGTTGCTGCCGGAATCTCAGTAAGCAATTCTTTTATAAACATTTCTGCAATCTCATCTTCTGACATTGTGAGCTTTTCAATGCCTAAGGCTTTGAGGAAGGCTGAACGGTGGGCTTCGTTATGAATCACCATTGAAATGTTTGCAAAACCTGATTCATAATTGCCTGATATAAGATTAAGCACTCCTATGTTAATGAGGGAGGAGAACGTTTCCTTCTTCTCAAACAATTCACGGGCTTTGTCGATGTTTCCTGCTTGGATATGTCTGATGGCAATGTCATCCAGAGGAGTATCCTTGACAAACCAAACAAGAGCGTGTTTAAGTTGATCCTTATCCAGGTTGAGTGCTACGTTAGCTGCGGTAATACTATCGATGGAGCGGACCGGCTTCTCTAAAAACAGTGATGTAAAGTCGTTGGGGAAGGATACCTCCCTTCCAACCTTTGTGTAAGCCGCAAGGCGATTCTGATTGCCAACCCTCTCGCGAAGTGGAGAGTTGGATAACACACCTAAAACGCGGTATGGATTGTGTGTTATTATATTTAGCATAAGGGTGATGACGGTTAAGTGGAGCTATTATAGCTTATTCCACTTCATACACTACTCCAAAAACATCACCGACCCTCTGATGATGGATATTAATTGGTTAGAGAAAAAAAGCGCAGGATCCGTACTCATTGCTCGTCCCGCTGCTAAAGGCCTTCGCATTGCCCGAAATCGTGGAACGAGCAATGCAGAGCCTACGCCGTATGATAATACACCAAGATGGATATGCCCTGATGGGCATAATCCGTCCCGGGCATCTGTTCATACCCATATAGGCATCTACTATTGCTTGTATCCTGACGATTTCTAATGAAGTTGCGAAGTTCTTAGCAGTCAAGATATAAGCGCAAAGTAAACGCTTTTCATATTTCAATGACCTACCCAGTTCCCGCCTCCCTTTTGGAGAGGCGCACGGCGTAAGTCACGGCAAATTTAGTTATTTTTTATGACATGGCAAAGCATCTGTGGTGATTTCAATTCAATGCAAGAAAAAATGAGGACGAGGAGATGCAAGTAGTCGCGGGATAAGGGGGGATGTAACGGCAATCGGCCCGCTGTCTCAGCGGGCCGATTGTCAGTGTTTTCCATAATACTTTTCTAACTAACTAACCTAACATCATGAAACGATTTCTTGCTTTTGTACCTGTTGAACGCCCCCGCCCCGGAAAGGGTTGAAATGCTCCCTGCGATTTAATCTTTTTGTAATAAAGACTTCAGTCTCGCAAACAACCTACCGGGATTACCTTGACTCCATCCTCACGCGTGTAGGCCATCTCTCCACCGGTGATGACCATAAGCAAATCAGGCTCACGCAGCCTGATTTGTTTCTCCTTCTTATTTTTCTCGGCTATGAGGCGTTTGATCTCAAGAAGATGCTTTGCCCCCTCCTCTATCTCGCGGCTTCCGAGCTTACATTCTATCAAGGCATACCGGCCGTCATCAAGGTGGAGGACCGCATCGGCTTCAAGTCCGAAGCGGTCATGGTAATATGACAAGTGGCCCCCCATTGCCTGGGAGTACGCGCGGAGGTCGCGAAAACACAGACACTCGAATATGAATCCGAAAGTGTTCAAATCGAGTTCAAGACTCCGGGGGGAGGCGCCTAAAGCTGCAACAGCAATAGAAGGATCTGCAAAACAACGTTTTTTTCCGGTGCGAATAACTGTTTTGGAACGAATAGCAGGTGACCAGGCTTCTATATCATCAATGACAAAGAGCTTCTCCAGAGCACTCACATAATCATTGAATGTAGGCATGGAGGTGCCTTCCATTTCCTCAGACACATCTGCCAACATTGATGTTTTTTTTGCAAGCGTGCAGATGTTTCTGGCATAGGTGCGTAGAATCAGCCTGGCCAACGTAGGATTACGTCGTGTCTTATCCACTCTCGAAATATCCTTGCTGCAAATCTCATCAACATAGTCCTTGGCTATGAGCAGTTTCGCATTTTCACTCATTTCATCAAGAGAGGCCGGCCAGCCTCCACGGCACGCGGCAAAAATCAATTGTTCAACAGAGAGACGTGAGATTTGGCCATCAATATCATAATCGGAATCCTCGAACAACCGACCGAGTGAAATGGATCCGTCAGACTCAAGAGATTCAAATAGGCTCATAGGGTACATTTGCATCCGTGTTATGCGGCCTGTGCCCGTGTGCATGATTTCATCATTGTCAATTACTGTAGAGCCTGTGAGAATAAACTGCCCTTTTTCCCTGCGTTCATCAACTGCGTGGCGCACCGCGTCCCAAGTTACAGGAGCCACCTGCCATTCATCAATAAGAAGGGGAGTGGCACCTTTAAGTAATAAAGATGGTTTAGTCCGGGCGGTAGCCAAATAGCCATCCCTCCGGTCCGGGTCCTGCATCTTTATTACACTTTTGGCCTTGCGTTCGGCGGTGGTAGTCTTGCCACACCATTTTGGTCCTGCAATTTGGACTGCTCCGAATGCCTCAAGTCTTAAATCCAGAGTTTTATCAGCAATTCTGCTTAGATATTTTAATTCTTTCATATTCAGTGGCAAAATTAATGATATTCTCACATATAGACAAATTATTTTATGTTTTTGAAATGATTTACTTTATATTTTTGAATCGATTTGCTTTGTGTTTTTGATGCAATTCACTTTATTAAATTGAGTTAAAATGGCTTTTATCCGAAGGTAAGGCACCTCCGTAACGGCAATCGGCCCGCTGTCTCAGCGGGCCGATTGTCAGTGTTTTCCATAATACTTTTCTAACTAACTAACCTAACATCATGAAACGATTTCTTGCTTTTGTACCTGTTGAACGCCCCGGCCCGGGAAAGTGTTGAACCAACCCCGCCGATTTAATCTTTTTGCAATACTCTCAGAAAAAATCGAGGGCAGTGGAAATAATCTCAAACTGTCCTGTCCGGATTAGACCCGGTCTAACATGAAAAGTCGGTGGCCTATATTATGACGAGTTTGATTCCCAAGGCGGCAGAGATTTTTGCGATGGTTCGGAGAGTGAAATTATGAGTGCCTCCTAACCAGCGTGAAACTTCGGCCTCGGTTTTACCCATCAGCTTGGCAAAATCCTTTTGGGAGAGGCGTTTCTTCTTCAAGACGGCATCAATTTTGTCTGCGATGGCAAATGACATGTCAAGTTCCAATTTGATATCTTCCGGAACTTGAGCCAGGCCTTCTTCGAAAAGTTCAGCTGTGGTTTTCATAATTCAAAGATTTTATTTTCACCACCAATGATACTTGTTTCTTCAATCCGGATGCTTCCATTTTTTTCTGCATCTTTCAGGAGAGTGTCAAATTGCTGGAGATCCGTAACATAACCATTTAATTCAGCATCTTCATTATAGGTACGGGAGGATTTTATCCCACCATTTCCTAAAATAAGTATTTTGTCGGACAGCCGTAAACAGTAGAGCCGTAATTTCCCGGAATCAATAGGTAAGGCACACACGCGGTCAGAATATTTTCCTTCTCTACGGAAATAACGTTCCAGTACGCCATTTTCCAAAATTTTCTTGAGTGCGTACAGGATTAATTGATAATCGCGTTGCAGTCTGCCAATGTTCTTAAAACGAATCATAAATTTTGAAAATTCGGATATATCGTCATTTTCAAATATGATGGTATAAAGACTGGCAGTGTCAGAGTGCGTTATGTGTTCTAATTTCAAGAATCTATTTGTCATCATTACTCAATGTCTATATTATTATAACAAAAAATTAATAGAATTATCTTTTATGCTAATTATTTCCGGTGGTTTTTCAAGCCAGTATTTGTGTATTGCTTCCGTGTTATGGCAGTGTGCCATCGATACCTGTCTACGGCATTCAAGTGCTTTCAACGGCAATCGGCCCGCTGTCTCAGCGGGCCGATTGTCAGTGTTTTCCATAATACTTTTCTAACTAACTAACCTAACATCATGAAACGATTTCTTGCTTTTGTATCTGTTGAACGCCCCGGCCCGGGAAAGGGTTGAAACGCCCCCGCCGATTTAATCTTTTTGTAATAGTTTGCTTGATAAAGCGTGGGCGTGGGCAGCCGGTGCCAACTAGGACGGCGGGGTTCACCCGGGGCGTCGGGATAGGGCCACTCCTTTGGTGGGCGCGATTTATCGCGCCCCTACCGTGGCGGGCGGCGAGCTGGGGCGGTCGGAGACTAGCCTGCATCGGTCTTGTCGGTCAGTCGAGGGTCTGGACTCCTCCGCCGTTGACCATCAGGGTCTGGCCTGAGATCCAGGGTGACATGGGAGAGGCGAAGAAGAGGACTGCACGGGCGATGTCCGAGACTTCGCCAAGACGGTGGATGGGTGTGCGCGAAAGCATCCGGGCCTCTATCTCCGGAGTCATGACCCCTGCCAAGGCGGCGGTCCGTGTGGCTCCGGGGCCTACACAGTTGATGCGGATTCCCATCGGCCCGAAATCGTGAGCCAGGTTAGCCGACATGTGGTTGAGGGCGGCTTTCGTGGAGGCGTAGATGGCAATGCCCGGGCTATGGTTGATGCTGCTCATCGAGGATATGTTGACGATGCTTCCATACCCGGCTTTCTCCATGTGTGGGGTGGTGAGCTGGCAGAGTCGCCACGGAGCAAACACATTCATGCTGTAGATTTTCTCCACATATGCGCGGTCTATTTTGAAGGGGCTTTCAATGCCTCCGCCGCCTCCGCCGGCATTGTTGACGAGGATATTTATTTTGCCGTAGGTCTTGAGGGTAAAGTCTACCAAGCCTACAAGGTCTTCATCCACCAGCACATTGCAGGCACAGGGTGTGGCCTCGCCTCCGGCATCCTTTATGGCGGAGACAATGTTTTCAGCTTTCGACAGTGTGAGGTCGCTGACCACAACCTTTGCACCGGCTGCGGCAAGAATCTCTGCGCACCCGGCGCCGATTCCGTCTCCGGCGCCGGTGACTATCGCCACCAGCCCTGTCAGATCAAGTAATTCCTGTGGTTTCATAATTGTCTAAGACCCCTGAGACTTGAAAATTTTATGAGACGGGGTCTAAGTGTCTCTATTGAATGATTTTCTCAAAATCGGATGCCGGATGCTTGCAGATCGGGCAGATAAAGTCTGCGGGCAGTTCTTCTCCGACATAGATATAGCCGCATATCTTGCAGCGCCATGCCGTCCGGCCCTTTGGTGATTCAGATGCGGGCTGAGGCTTCGGCTTGATGTTTTCCTGATAGTAGGTGTAAGTGAGGGAAGGAACATCCGAAAGAGATTCCATCTCGGTCACCTCGCCTATAAACATCAGGTGGGTGCCAAGATCGATGGTCCTGGATACTTTCACGCTGATATAGGCGTTTGTTCCCTCAGTGATTGCCATAGTGCCGTTGGCAACCTTCCTGCAGCCGGTGAAGTCCTCGAATTTGTCCGCGTCACGGCCTGATTGGAAACCGAAACGCTTGATGAGGCTGAAATCGGCCTTCCGGCTGAGAATAGAAGCTGTGAACACTCCTGATTTCTGTATCATCTCGGTGGTGAGATTTGTCTTGTTCAAGCAGACAGACACCTGGTTAGGCGTAGAGGTCACTTGCTGGAGGGTGTTTGACACGCATCCGTTGTCACGACCCTCCACGTCGGCGGTCACGATATACAATCCGTAAGGGATGTCGAACATTGGGTTTCCCATAGTTTTGTCTTTTTATAAACGAAGTCAATCAGCAGGCGCTGACGGACTTCCCGTATTTTTGATAGTTGCTCAAGCTCCTGTCTTACATTATCATATCACATGGGGCCTGTATGAAATTAGAACACTTGAGTTGATAAATTGTTGATTATCAGATGCGCTTATAGATGTTGTTTAAACTTATTTTAGAATTCAGCTTCAGCAAGTCAAGCGGGGTCTCAGACCTCATCTCATAAAATTTTATGAGCCGGGGTCTTAAGCGCGCCACAGAGGCGATTCGGCATGGTGGATGCCTGTAAACGGCAATCGGCCCGCTGTCACAGCGGGCCGATTGTCAATGTTTTCCATAATACTTCTAACTAACTAACCTAACATCATGAAACGATTTCTTGCTTTTGTATCTGTTGAACGCCCCGGCCCCCGAAAGTGTTGAAACACCCCCTGCGATTTAATCTTTTTGTAATAAATCCCTTGGTAGATGCCATATCTCCTAAGACCTTCAAGCAGCCTATCATCAACCCGAAAGATTATGAATACGTCATAACTTTCTACAACGGCACCGTCGCTTTCGATCCCCTATACATCGGCAGCGAGAAGTTCCCGTATAAGGATACATTTGCCATCTCGGAATCAGGCGTTTCATAAAAATTTTGTAACTTTGCAGTCGGAAAGGTATTTGCCTCTCCACGACATTTCGAAATATTAAGAAGCGTTACATCTGTCCGCATGGTTTCCTACGACCTTCAAGTTAAGACGTAGCATAGTTGGCTCACGTTTTTAAGTTATGGATACACGAAGGGTCGATGAATTTTTCATACCGGATAATGAGGTGAAGCTTCCGGAAGAGCTTGACTATAGCAGGGTGGATGAGTACATTCGCTCGGCTGAGGCATTTTCTCGTTCTACATACCAAAGCGTCTATATAATCGACTACTTCAAGCGTAACTTCTTATACGTATCTCCTAATCCAATGTTCCTGTGCGGACTATCGCCGGAGCAGATGAAGGAGTTAGGCTACCGTTTCTATCTTGAATATGTGCCGGACGATGAACAATCGCTTCTGCTTGAGCTTAACAGAGCCGGTTTCGCCTTTCAAAGTGCCATTCCTATTGAAGAGCGAAAGGACTGGTATATCCAGTATGACTTCCATATCCTAAATGACGGACATCCGATTCTCATAAATCATAAACTCACCCCGGTTGCACTTACTTCCGACGGGCGGATCTGGCTTGCCCTCTGCGTGGTCTCAGCTTCCAACCATACTACCCCCGGACATATCGAGATGCACCGCGTGGGCTCTCCGGAATATTTTGAATACAACCGAGTGACACGCAGATGGGATAAAAGGAGTATGCCGACTCTCACTGAAGGTGAGAAATCGGTCATAACTCTTTCTATACAGGGCTTCACCATGTCGGAGATTGCCGACAAGATGTGCTTATCCCCCGACACCATCAAGAAATACCGCAAGCAGCTTTTTGAGAAACTTGGTGTCCGCAACATAACTGAAGCCATCATCGCCGCCACCAACAACAAGTTACTTTAGGTTCCTGCTCAGGTAGAATCTTGGATAACGCTTCACGTCCCTGCCTACGGCTATGTTGGCAGCTATCCGTGCGCATATATGAGCGGCTGTCTTCTGAGCTTCCTTAGATGTCTTACCCTCTTTTATGTAGGGAAGATTGTCATGAAGCCAGTCGCAATCTTCAACATTCCAGAATGCACAATACCCAGAGAGATATTCAGCTGCCCACACTCGTACATTCTGTTTGTTAAGGAAATCCTTCTCATCTTCGGGGAATACGACAATAGCCCCGGCCCCATCAATAAAGTCAAAAACATATATTATAGGAATGTCCGTAGGTTTGGTTGAAAGTGGCGTTCTTTCGTCTAAACGCTCTATTATGATGCCTTTGGCATAACTGAGATTTGATGAATCAGTCTCAGCCTCATTATAAATATCTTTGAAGCCAATCAGCTCCAATTCATTCTTAACATAGGTAATGAAATCTCCCTCGCCGACTATAATCACCCGGCACTCTTTGATAAGATGTCTCTCTTCGTTTGTCATATCTATTGCTATTGCCCTGCAAAATTATCATTTCATTCTTAACTGTACCATACCCAAATGGGTACGTTTTTACTTGACGATAAAAAATATTTTCTCGCAAATATGCAATCGTACCCATTTGTGTATGGCACACGCTGATTTTATATAGTAATTTTGCAGCAGAAATTAAAAATACACCGTATGAAGATATGTATAATACCGCTGATCTTATTGCTTCCAATCTTAGCATCGGCGCAGAATGAGACTCCTGACTCAATTATGACTCAGGAGCTTAATGAGGTGGTAATTCAAGCAGCTAAAGTTATAAGAAAGGCAGACATGGATGTTTACCATCCTTCCAAGAGCGCGGTTGACAATTCCAAGAACGGAATGCAGCTGCTTAGCAACCTCATGATTCCGACTCTTACGGTAAATGACGCTCTGGGGTCTATCAGTGCAGCAGGACAGTCTGTGCAGGTCAGAATAAACGGCAGGGAATCTTCGATAGAACAGGTAAGAGCCCTGCTTCCTGAAACCATCAAGCGTGTTGAATGGATAGATAATCCCGGATTGCGTTACGGAGGGGCAAATTATGTTTTGAACTTCATAGTGACAAATCCTACAGTCGGTGGTTCACTGATGGTGCAGGCAAAGCCGGCATTAAACTGTGGCTGGGGATATTATCAGGCAAACGCCAAATTCAACACCGGTCGTTATCAATGGGAAGTCGGAGGGTACTTTAAACTTACAGAGGGCATCAAGGCTCACCGCGAGTACACCGAGACATTTACATGGCCCGATGGCCATGAGCTTACCAGAACAGAAACTCCACTCGGAGGCAAACTCAATAACTCACAGGGAGCCGGGTGGCTTTCCTACAATTATATCAAACCTGACACGACGGTTTTCTATGTTCAATTGGTTGCCAATCGTAATTTCTCTGATCTAACCAGGTATAATGGCCTGTTGGCTCTGAGCAATGGAGACAAAGATATATTACTCAGCGATGAATCAGGACGAGTTGGAACTACGCCACGTTTTTCAGCTTATCTGGAACAGCATTTCGCACATCGCCAGACTCTTGTGGTTGATTTTAGCGCTTCTTTATACTCAGGCCATTCTTACTCGGATTACCTTGAAAGATACGAAGACGCTTCGGACTATATAACCAATGTAAGCACCTATATAAAGGACCGTAATCAAGCCTATGGCCTTGAAGCAGATTACATAAAGCTATGGAGAGCATCTAAACTGACAGCCGGGGCATCCTATACAGCCAACCGTAATCGCTCCCTTTATGAAAATCTCAATGGAGAGATTTTTCATCAACGACAGGATAAGGTATATTTCTTTACGGAATATTTCCAACGAATAAACAAATTTACACTTACAGGTGGACTGGGGGCACAATACACATCCTTCAAGTTCAAGGAAACCAATCAAGGGAACAATTCATGGAATCTACGTCCCCAGGCCACTTTGACTTTCTCACCGAACCAGAACCATAATTTCAGGCTCGCATTCACCTCCTGGCAATCTGCACCCTCTTTGGCCGAGACCAATATAGCTCCTCAGCAACTTGACGGTTTCCAATGGCGCATAGGCAATTCAAATCTAAAAACGTCATCATCATACATGCTCACATTCCGTTATGGTCACAGCCTGTTCAAGCAACGTGTCAATGGCTCTTTCGGAGTAAGAGCGTTTACAAGTCCCAACGCCATCACCCCTTATCTTTACTGGGATAATAACCGGCTTATTACTTCATACGAGAACAGCAAGGGATTGCAGAACCTTAGTTTCTGGCTTGCAGAGCAGATACAGATCATTCCGGACTGGCTTATGTTTTCAGGCACAATACAATATAAGGCTGAGCGCATGAAGGGTAATACATATACTCTTTATAATCATACTTGGAGTGGAGATGCCGCCCTGATGTTCATGTATAAGGGATTCCAACTTGTAGTCCAATATGTCAGGGCGCAACGTGACCTTTGGGGTGAAAAAATCAGTTGGGGTGAAGACATTAATGTGATTGCTGCGGATTATAATTGGAAGAATTGGCAGTTTGAAGCCGGTATGTTAATCCCATTCGGGAAATATGATCAGGGTTCAAAGTCTCTCAGCCAATGGAATCGCAATGAGCAACACATGCGCATTGATATGCGTATGCCTTATATAAGCATCAGTTATAATCTCCAGTGGGGGCGTCAGAAACGCGGTGCCAACAAACTTATTAATGCAGATGCCAACGTAGATCATTCAACGACAGGTGGCAGATAATAAGGGAGAGTATAATCATGCAAGGATAGAAGCTCTCGGCAGTAATGTCGGGGACTTCTTTTTCTTTAACAGCTTATACTTTTTTTCAAGGAGTAAGCAATCGTACCCATTTGGGTATGGCATAGGCTGATTCTGTTTACTAATTTTGCAATAGAAAATAAAACCTCAAGTATATGAATAAAATATTATCATTATTTCCGAATCAACTGCTTTGCCTGACAACATTGTTATGAAATTCAACGAAACACCTCAATATGATCATAACCCAAGTTTTCAGCCTGTGATTATTGACGCATTGAATGATTATTCAATCTACAGGGTTACTCATGGCCACGAACCCGTAACTAAGGAAACTTATCCGGTGCATATCGAGCTTAAAGGTAAGTCCTTGAGTGGAGATGTCTATATCACCGGTAATCAAGATGCTCTTGCAAACTGGAATCCTATGGGTGTCAAGATGAAACAGGTTAATGACTCCACATACACCATCGACCTCAACCTAAGGCTTCCAGCTGAATACAAGTTTACTCAGGGTACATGGGAGAATCAGCCGTTCCCCAAAAATACTGTTCGCGGCAATCTTCGAATTACAGACCCTAACAAGACGGTTGTCTATCATGAGACATATTAATTCATAATGTCTGCCACTAAGGAAAATAAAGATAAAGTTGTGAAGTGCAAGAACTGTGGATGTTCCTGCACTTCCAACTTTTGTCCTGACTGCGGACAATCGACCAAAGAGAAGCGTCTTGAAAACAAGACTTTCTTCATCGGGTTGTTATCCGGTCTATCTCGTATCAATCAAGGTTTCCTTTACACGGCCTGGCAACTCCTGATTCATCCTTGGACCGTAATTCGCGACTATATCCAATGTCGTAGGGTGAGATACGTGCCTCCAATCTCGATGCTGATTGTGGTATGTTTCCTCAGTGCGTTCATTTCAGGGCTTATGCCGTCTGAACCACCGGGCGAGATTATTGATACCGGGACGGAACAGATTCCGTTTACCT
The DNA here is from genome assembly GCA_964637105.1 of uncultured Sangeribacter sp. Lineage (GTDB taxonomy): Bacteria > Bacteroidota > Bacteroidia > Bacteroidales > Muribaculaceae > Lepagella. The sequence continues at coordinate 42,024 of CAZWVY010000014.1, forward strand.
ACAAAATCGTGCTTGCGATTACGGATTTCATAATGGACAGCATGATAGTCCGTAATCTCACAATCTATATTCCGGCATTGCTGGCAATACCGATAGTATATTCAGGAGTAGGGGCAAGGAAGTATAACATTGCGGAATATTTCACGGCTATGATTTACATGACCTCGGCATTTCTGCTCTTCGGCATTGTCACGAGTCCGCTTTCATTGCTTTCAGAGTCGTGGTATTCCGGGTTGGAGATAGCCTACTCCATACTAATCTGTTCGATGGCGATGTATAAAGCCTTCCCGATAAAGTCTGTCAAAAAACGCATCGGTTATTTCTTACTCTACATTCTCGTCTCGGCATTATTATATATGCTCATTATGATTGGAGTGGCGGCACTGCTCGGATTTGGCAGAGTAAAATAGCGAAATTAAATCGTGATACAAATTACTCTTTCAATAGTAAAGGAGGTATACCTTGTGGGCTACCGTAGCCGGGAGGTACTGAGGCCGAGGACGACTACATGGAATTGCACGACGCCCTCGATGAAGCCTACTGCGGCGAATGGGATAGCGAAGAAGACTTCGGCCGCCACATCATCGAGGAATGCTACAACCTCGAAAAAAAACTATGGGCGATGTCGCTCGGTTCTTCGACTACGAAGCCTTCGGACGAGAGCTGTTCATGTTCGACTACCCTATGGGCGCAAACGGTCACGTTTTCCGCTCGGTCTGCCCCCTCCCTCTCTCCCTCTTTGGGCTGCTCCGCAAGGGGGGCTCTTTTTGTTGAAGTATAGATACGAAAAAAGAGCGGAATTGACCGCTCTTTCCAATCGACTACTGTCGGTTTCTAAAATCGTTGCTTACGCACTCGAAGTATTTCGTTAAAGAGGAAACTACCCGTTGTAACTGCAAATTTAATAATAAATTTCCAATCCTCAAAATTTCAACGCCTTTTTCATAAGAAAAGTTCTTGAAATAAGTGTTAATGCGGAATTACCTTAAAGCCCAGTCGCGCACCCTTATAGGTATAGATGTGCTTCTCGATTATATCATAAGCCGGATTGGGCCGCTCTGGATTAAGGACGTGCCGACTAATCGGATATGCAATTAAATCGGCTATCTGCAAACCGATGATATTTTCGGTCTTATATCGGAAGTTGAAATTTTTAATCCTGTCAACAAGACGCTCCGCTGTTATCCATTTTGTGCCTTTTACTCGCAAACCGTTGTAGTAACGTAACAGTGCATTATTTTGGTTCGGGTTGCGGCGCTCTACAATAATTGATAGTTTGCCGTTCCCCTCCGAGCAGTCATCCATATGGAATATTGCTCTTTCGATTAAATATTTCAAAGACAGGCCATATACATCTTCGCCTGTATTGAAGCGTTCAATAAACGGCTCTTTAAGTATGCAGCAGCATATAATTACATACACGTCCTCCGCTCCGAGTATTTTATTTATACGGGTATAAAAACGCTCCTTGACTGCTGGCTCCATTAAGTTGACAAAGCCCTTGCTATGATTTCGTATTTCTCTGGAATGAAAGATTATATCTTCGGTGTTCCAAAGCTCGTTTTTCAAGGATTTTATCTCGGACTCCAACCATTTTAATTTATTCTGCGGCACGAGGACACCGCACAATGTGAATAAAGGAAAAGTCTTATCAAACTTTTCCAAATTCGGGTCGCCACATTCATCTATGAACAGCGTATAATATGTTTTCTTTTCTTCTTTACACATAAATAGAATACAAAGTTACGCATTTTTTCCGGATTGTCAGTGTCTTTCCCACCCCCTATATATAGCGGTAAGTTTGCGGTGTAATTCAAAACCGCCATGCCCAAAACCGCTTATCACATATCCCTCAAAGGCTACGTCAGAGGCTCCGACTTTGACCGTACTAAAACAATCGCCTATTGCACCGGGGGTATTAGTGCCGCCGCGTCCGCGACTGCTGCATCTTCCGTGTCAACGACTTGGAGGTATTTCTTTGAAATCCCAAAGATTATCCGTACCTTTGCCGCATGGAAAAAGGTATAATTTGCTTTGAAACAGGATAGTTCGCTAAATACCGAACAGAAAACCAATTTACCGCATTGCCGCTTCTCGAATTTATGAAACAGGCAATGGGTATAGATTACATTTATCGTCAAATAGCAACTCGACAGGAACTTGAAAACCATATCGGGTTACACTGAATGTGTGGATGCAACCGCTGCGTTCATCAACGAACTTGCTTACTTTCATCAAATATTCTCTTACTCCACACTTTCCACGATAAAGAAACACATGGATGATTATCAAAAGCAACTTAGTAAACTTGGTTTTACAATAGTATAACCGCGTCTTTTCGCAACCCTCATATCGTCCATAACTTCGCTGTCATCGCCTTGGCGTTTTGCCTTGGCAAAGAAAAATCAGCAAGTTATGGACGCTTCTTTTTCTACCAACTTAAACTACAACTCCGTTGAGAACGTGCCGGGCTATGAAGCCCGCGCTGCGTTCACTGTAAATTCCGCGTCAGTGTTCCGCGAAGACGTTGACATTGTGCCTACCATCGTGGATGAAGCTCTCTGTTACATCCCCCGGGGCGGCGACAACCTCATGCCGTTCAACATCAATTACTTATTACTTTGTCGGTTTATCATTATCTTTTCAAAATTTTCCTGACCCCATTTAATCAATGCTTCCACATGGGGCAGAAGCGTCTTGCCAAGTTCGGTAACCGAATATTCCACACGAGGCGGAACATCAGGAAAAAGCTCAC
>CAZWVY010000015.1:0-26092 GCA_964637105.1 uncultured Sangeribacter sp.
TCCCTCACCCAAAACCGCCCCTGAGACTTAAAAATTTTATGAGACGGGGTCTTAAGAACCTATAACACAATGAAAGAAGAAATCATCATTGCCGGTTTCGGCGGACAGGGTGTCCTCTCGATGGGCAAGATTCTGGCCTACTCAGGCCTCATGGATGATAAGGAAGTGACCTGGATGCCCTCCTACGGCCCCGAGCAGCGCGGCGGCACAGCCAACGTCACCGTCATCCTCTCTGACGAGAAGATCTCCTCGCCGGTGCTTGACACTTACGATATCGTCATCGCCCTCAACCAGCAGAGCCTTGACAAGTTCGCTCCCAAGGTGAAGAAGGGTGGCATACTCATCTATGACACCAACGGCATCCACAACCGCCCGACCCGCGACGACATCACCATCTATCCCATCGACGCCATGGACGCCACCCTTGAGATCGGCAACTCCAAGGCCTACAACATGGTCGTGATGGGCGCACTGCTCGAGGCGATGCCCTACAAGCTCCCCATGGAGAATGTCATCAAGGGCCTCAAGAAATCGCTCCCTGAGCGCCACCACAAGCTCATCCCCCTCAACGAGCAGGCTATCGAGAAGGGACGCACGCTCCTCGCCAAGTAAGACCTTTCCACCCGAAACTCAGCCGGAGCAATTCCGGCTCCCCGATACCTCCCGCGCCGCAGCGACACTGCGGCGCGGGATTTTTTTGCGCCCTTGCAAATCGGAAAAACTGCCCCCCGCCAGGCATGCATGGGTGTAGATAACCTGTAGATAACTTGTCGGCAAGCTGTATAAAACGTGTTGAGAAGCTGTAGGAAACATGTTGAAAAACGGGGCATCGCACGTCAATAAATTCACAATATAAAAATTTGCATATCAGCATTATATGTTGAGAGGGGGCTGCGGCTTCCCGGAGGCCCCGCGCCCCCTCCGGAGACAAGCAGGTTATTGACATCCCCTGAAGATGGAAACGCGCTATTTTCACCCGGTTTTTGACACCCCGTACCGAAATTTTTTATTAACTTTGCACGTTATCTACAACATGTCAATAAACGCCGCATCTCTCTGAAAGTGAGCATCCGGCCATGTAGACAGCATGTCAATAACCGCGTCTGAAACATCAATAACCCGTAAATCCAAATTTTCAGGCAAAAAGTTATCGGCAGTTATCTACACCCTTTATTGTTATTGTTGTTTGAAATTGATATTAAATTTTAACTGAATTAATAAAACAATAAAAAAACAATGAGCAGTTCCACCGAGACCCTCGAGCAGCTCAAGCAGGAGATAGAGCGGCTCCGCAAAGAGAAGAAGGCAGTCATCATGGCCCACTATTACCAGCGCGATGAGATCCAGGAGATAGCGGACTTCATCGGCGACTCCCTCGCCTTGGCGCGCAAGGCGGCCGAGACGGATGCCGAGGTTATCGTGATGTGCGGCGTACACTTCATGGGCGAGACGGCCAAGATCCTCTGTCCTGACCGCACGGTCCTCATCCCGGACACCAAGGCCGGCTGCTCGCTGGCCGACAGCTGCGACCCCGAGGAGTTTGCCGAATTCGTCAGCCGCCACCCGGACCACACGGTGGTGAGCTACGTCAACACCTCCGCGGCCGTCAAGGCCCATACCGACATAGTGGTCACTTCGGGCAACGCCCGCAAGGTGATCGACTCCCTGCCGGCCGACGAGAAGATAATCTTCGGCCCGGACCGGAATCTCGGGGAATACATCAACAGTGTCACGGGGCGCAGCATGCTCCTATGGCCCGGAGCCTGCCACGTCCATGACCGATTCTCCCTGCAGGGCATACTGGATATGAAAAAGGAGCACCCCGGAGCCAAGGTGCTCGTGCATCCCGAGTGCCGCCGCCCCCTTCAGCTCATAGCCGACAAGGTAGGCTCCACAGCCGCCCTGCTTGACTTCGCAGCCACCGACGATGCTCAGGAGTACATAGTGGTCACCGAAAGCGGAATCCTCTTCGAGATGCGCCGCAAATGCCCCTCGAAGACCTTCCTGGCCGCCCCGGCCCAGGATGCCGAGTGCCAGTGCAACGAATGTGACTACATGAAGCTCAACACCCTCGCCAAAGTGCGCGACTGCCTGCGCGACGGGGCCCCCGAGATAAAGGTCGACCCTGAAATCGCCGAAAAGGCCCTGCGTCCTATAAAGCGCATGCTCGAGCTCAGCTGACCCGCGCCGATGGACCGCCGCAAGAAAAACATAGTGGAGCTCACGCGCACCACCCCCGAGGAATATGCCGCCGCGCCCAAGCTGCCGCTCACTCTGCTGATGGACAACGTCCGTTCGATGCAGAACGTGGGTTCGCTGCTGCGCACATGCGATGCCTTTGCCGTGGAGGAGGCGGTGATGGCGGGCATCACCGGCGTGCCCCCTCATCCCGAAATATCCAAGAGCGCCCTCGGGGCTGAGGAAACCGTGAAATGGAGGCATGTCGATGACGCAGCCGCAGAAGTGAGAAGGCTCAAAGCCGAAGGAGTGTGCGTGTGCGTCCTTGAGCAGACGCACGGCAGCATCCCGCTGCAGGATTTCCGCCCCCGGCCCGGAGTCCGTCACATGCTGGTCGTGGGCAACGAAGTGGAGGGTGTCAGCCAGGAGATAGTAGACCTCAGCGACTACTGCCTGGAGATACCGCAGCGCGGCGTGAAGCACTCGCTCAACGTCGCCGCAAGCGGCGCCATAGCCCTCTGGCACTTCTTCAAATAGGAGGCAGTAGCGGAGGCTTTCCATCCTCCGTACAAAGTACTTTCCAGCCTCCGTACAAAGTACAGGAGTCATTCAGCAGTGCTGGAGGCTTTCCAGAAGTGGCGGAGGCTTTCCAGCCTCCGTATATAGCCTCCCGAGAAGCAGTGCCGGACGCCGTCCATTCTCCGAGCAAGACCGTTATAATATTGCGCCCCCGGTTGCAAGGAAACATTTCCTTGCAACCGGGGGCGGTTGTTTTTATACGGAGGCTGGAAAGCCTCCGCCACTTTTTTATACGGAGGCCGGAAAGCCTCCGCTACTTGTGTTTACACGGTGAGAATCTCCTTCTCCTTCTCGGCGAAGACCTCATCAATGCGCTTCATGTACTTGTCATGCACCTTCTGCACCTTGCCTTCCGCATCCTTCTCCACATCCTCGCTCAGGCCATTCTTGATCTCCTTCTTCAGGCCGTCGATAGCCTCGCGGCGCGCATTGCGCACCGACACCTTCGCATTCTCAGCCTCCCCCTTGCACTGCTTCACGAGCTGCTTGCGGCGGTCCTCAGTAAGCGGCGGGATGGCCAGGCGGATCACCTCGCCGTTGTTCTCGGGCGTAATGCCGAGCTCGGAATTGATGATAGCCTTCTCAATCTCCTTGAACATTGACTTCTCCCACGGAGTGATGGCGATAGTGCGCGCATCGGGCACGCTGATATTGGCCACATTGGAGATAGGGGCCTGCGAACCGTAATAGTCCACGCGGATGCCGTCGAGCAGACGTGCCGACGCCTTGCCTGCGCGGATGCGCGAGAGCGTTTCATCCAGATACTCCACTGCGAGCTGCATGGAGTCTTCCGCATTCTGCAGATATTCGTTTACTTCCATTTTTATATATCGGTTTTATAATTGATATTCTGTTTGCAGGGTCGTGGATAAAGGGTCATGCCTTGACGAGAGTGCCGACATTGTCGCCGGCTACCATGCGGCCCAGATTGCCCTCCTTGTCCATATTGAACACATAGATAGGCATGCCGTTCTCCTTGCAGAGGGCCGTAGCCGTGAGGTCCATCACCTTGAGTCCGCGGGCCATCACCTCATCATACGTAATCTCATCAAACTTCACAGCAGCCGGGTCCTTCTCCGGATCGGCCGTGTAGACGCCGTCCACGCGCGTACCCTTGAGCATCACATCAGCCTCGATCTCTATGGCGCGCAGCGCCGAGCCCGTATCCGTAGTGAAGAAAGGATTGCCCGTGCCGCAGGAGATGATGGCCACCTTGCCCTGCTTCATCGCCTCGATAGCCTTCCATTTTGAGTAAGGCTCCCCGATGGGAAACATATTGATTGCAGTGAACACCTGTGCCGGCTGCCCGGCGGCCTCCAGGGCAGACGAAAGGGCGAGGGAATTGATCACCGTGGCCAGCATGCCCATCTGGTCGCCCTTCACGCGGTCAAAGCCCTTGGAGGCGCCTGAGAGGCCGCGGAAGATATTGCCGCCGCCGATTACAATGCCCACCTGCACGCCTGACTGCACAATCTCACGAATCTGGCGCGCGTAAGCATTGAGGCGTTCCGTATCGATGCCGTGTCCCTGGCCGGCCGCCAGCGACTCGCCGGAAAGTTTGAGGAGTATTCTCTTATATTTCATGAAAGATGACTATTAATATTGACGTTGATGACACAAAATTAAGAAAACCGCGTCACATTAGCAACATAAACCACTATAACCTCCGAAAAATAGCGCAAAAATAAAAAAAATAGGGGATGGAGATGATTTTTTCGCCTGAAAGTTTGCAAACGCGCAGATGAATTATTAACTTTGCACTCGCAAACCGTGGCCGCCGCGCCATTGGGGAGCTGACATAACGCAAGCCGGGACATCCGGCGCGCGGACACACCAGGTGAGGTGGGTGAGTGGCTGAAACCACCAGTTTGCTAAACTGACGTAGGAGCAATCCTACCACGAGTTCGAATCTCGTCCTCACCGCAAAACTCAGTAAACAAGCCGGTTTCCCGGGTAATCCGGGCAGACCGGCTTTCTTATATAAGGCACCCAGACGCCATTATCACCGGAAAAAATGAAAAACGACCAAGATACCCGCACTACCGACCCCATACTGTCCAAAATAAGATTCATGGAGAGGGAAGACCTGCTGCGTGTCATTAACGGCACGTACATAGCCGAGCGCTTCTTCGGCAAGTCCTCAAGCTGGTTCAGCCAAAAACTTAACCACAACATCAAGAACGGGAAACCATGTGACTTCACCCCCGAGGAACGGAAGACCCTCAGCGAGGCCATTGAGGTAATCGCCCTCGAGCTCCAGGCCCTTGCCGACGATTTGCGATAAGAGTTAAATATCCTCTGTATCTATCTATGCGATAAAACTGAACTATAGAATGAAAAAGATGACGTTTGAAGAGTTCTGCGACCCGGCGTACAGACGCGCCAAGCAGATGAAAGTTAAGTCAGAGGCTGCTTGGGTGGCGTTCCTTGAACTGGACGGGATGGTGACGCCAGCAAATTCGCCCAGCAGTATTTCGGCAAGTCGCAGAGCTTGTTTGCCCAAAAAATGCGCGGCATGGAAGTTTGCGGCAAGACGCGCTGCTTCACCGCTGAGGAATACGCCACAATGGCCAGCGGCCTGCGCGACCTGGCTCATCGACTCGAAGCATACGTCGACGCCATTGACAAAGCCGAGATGGAGGCCGACTGACTTTTTTCGATTTCCTAACTAATGAATCAGTGTCAATATTGAATAAGTTTGGCCGATTCAAAATAATTATATAACTTTGCACAGCAAACAATAACACAGTAACCATGGAAAAAGAAAGTTCGGAAAAAGAAAAGAAGCAGTGGGGAGGGCGTCGCGCAGGGGCAGGCCGCAAGGCTACCGTAGGCAATGTAGCCACGATAGGGTTGCGCGTCCCGGCGGACGTGGCAGCGATACTCGACCGTCAGAAAAACCGCACAGCTTTCATCATCGCCGCCATCCGTGAGTATGACAGGAAGCAGCAGCACCCACAATATCCTCTCCTTTAACATATCCTATACCACTAAACCCTAAGACAGTAGCACCGGTAGCACCAGTAGAATGGGTAAGCATAGAATGACTCAGGAGCAGCAGGTCATAGCGGCTTTACGAGAGCAAGGCGGTTACGCCACGTTGCGTAGATTAAATGAAGTTGTGGATTTTAGTTCGTGGAACACTCTTACGCCGGAAGCATCTGTTAGAAGAATCGTACAACAAAGTACCCAGATATTTAAAATTCAACCCGGACTTTGGGCTTTGGAAGAGGTGCGTGACAAAGTGTTAAGACAATTCAGGATACTTCCCGGTAATCCTCGGAGTATTGAACAATTCAATCATACGTATTATCAAGGGCTGTTAGTTGAGATTGGCAAGTTCCAAAATGCCACTACCTATGTTCCTTCCCAAGATAAACATCGCCTTTTTCTTGACAAGGAGCTTGGGGAGGTTTCTGATATGACAGATATACTTTGATCCTCCCTATAGACCTATAACCTCTTCATCGGCTTTTACTGCCTATAATAAAGGGAATTTTAACGATAATGAACAACGCCGTCTTAAAGACTTCTTCGCGAAGCTGGCTAAGGCAGGCTGTCAAGTCCTTCTAAGCAATTCCGATGGCACTGCTATTGACCCGGAGAATACATACATGGACGAATTATATAGAAATTTCTATACTGAAAGAGTCCTTGCCAAACGCTCTATATCATGCAGTGGCAATAAGCGAGGCCCTATTCCGGAACTTCTTATTAGAAACTATAGAGACTGCCAATCTTATCATCCTGATGTCTTTGGCGTAGAGTGACAGTATCCGTTTGCATCTCGGGGGGTAGGTATTACTCCGTTAATCCTCGAATGGTGCCACGGCGGAGTTCTTCACCTAACAATTCATATATGTATGCCGGACTCTCGATATAGAGTCCGGTGTGCTTCTCGCATAGTTTTTCGAAGGTCTCTGAATAATGAAACATGAGCAGTGTTAATTCATCAAATCTGTCTGTCATGGCTAATTATATAATGCAAAGATAATATAAGTTGGCTGAATTTTCAACGGTTGGCCGGCTGATTATTTTGCGGAGGGGGCGGCCAGGGTCTTGCCTATTTCGTTGGTGGACACTATGGAGACAGATTTGAGGGAGAGGCGCGCTTCAAGGTATTCACGGAATTTGGCTCTTTGCGAGGAGGCCATCGGCCGGTTGTAATGCACCAGGGCTACGTTGAGTGTGTCCAGTTTCATGGTGCTGACGTTGCTCACTATCGCACGGGTTACGGCTATGTCGGACACTTCAGGGAAAATAACTTTGAGTTCAGGCGATATTGCTGCGCTTGCAGTGTCGTTAGCTGCCATGACAGCGTTGGCTGCGCGGAGCGAGTCTATCATCTCGCGCTGGGAGTTGATGGTGCTCTGAGTGACTTGATACATGTCGCGCAGCATCGTTGAGGTAGCTGAGGCGGCATCAAAATCCACCTCCGGAGCGTCGCCCTGTATGATTCTGAGCCGTGTGCCTCCGAGATGGTAATCGGGCAGCTTGTCGGTCAATGCCAGCACCAGCGAGTCCTGAGGGAGAATCCTTCCTACGAGAGTGACAGTCAGTGTCCGGTCATGCCCTCTCATCAATGCCGATGAGTGCAGCACCTGCGTGTGTTCGAAATTAAACTGCTGCTCCACGAATTTTTCGCAGTTGTTTGAGAATGTTGACTGCTCGTACATCCTGTATGTCAGATAGCAGGCCGGGATCATCGTCAGCAGGGCGATGGCATAGATGAGATTCCTGACCCTGCGGGCTCTGCGGGGATTTGAGAAATCTTTTATGCGGTATTTCATCAGCTTCACACCGACAGTGGTGGCGCATGCTATGAAGACGGAATTTATGAAAAAGAGAAACAGGGCTCCGAAAAAATAGGTCATCTGCAGCGTGGCCAGCCCGTACCCTACAGTGCAGAGCGGGGGCATGAGGGCCGTGGCTATGGCCACTCCCGGAATGACGTTGCCCTTGACCTTGCTCCCTATGGCAATGATGCCGGCTGCGCCTCCGAAGAATCCTATGAACACATCGTATATAGTGGGGGAAGTGCGCGCCAGCAGTTCGCTGTGTCCCTCATTCACCGGCGATATGATGAAATATATGCAAGAGGTGGCTATGCTGAATAGCGCGGCTACCATCAGATTGCGGAAAGAGCGTTTCATAAGCTCGAAATCATGTATGCCCACCGCGAGGCCTATGCCGATTATGGGGCCCATGAGAGGAGAGATGAGCATGGCTCCGATAATTACTGCCGTCGAATTGGTATTGAGTCCGAGGGAGGCGATGAAGATAGCCACGATGAGGATGAGGATATTGGTCCCGCGGAAGGACACGCCCTCCCGGATCACCTGTTCTGATTCGCTCTGAGGGAGCAGGTCAGCCGAGAGATCAAAGTATTCGGCAATCTTTAATTTCCATTCGGCCATGCTGGATATTCTCATAATATTCTCAATGTATGTTTATGATGCCGGTATTAAATGTTATTGCATGGCAAATATCGGCAGATTTTCTGAATTATCCAAAGAATTTCTCGTTATGCTGTTATGTTTGGCGTCCGGGATCGTATCTATAGCAGAACACAGACACAATGAGTAAGGACTTCTTGACATCTTCATTCCTTGACATCCGGGGCAAGCTGCACCGTATCGCCATGGGCTATCTTCAGAACGATGAGGATGCCAAGGATGCCATGCAGGACACCTTCGAGAGGCTGTGGTCGAAAAGGAAAGCCGAATCCGGCTCGGAGGCCCGCAATAAGCTGGTGCGCGTGCTGCGCAACACTTGCATAGACCGGCTGCGCGCGGGCCGTGCAGTCTCCTTGGAGAACCTTGATTCCGGAGCCGGCGGAGGTTACGAGATTCCGACCGAGGACATGCAGCGGTATGAGAGGCTGATTGTGAGCGGGCTGACGGCTACGCAGTTGCGCGTCTATACCCTCATCGCTCATGATTGCCTTGAATATGAGGAGGTCGCCCGTCGGCTCAACATGTCGGTTGAGGCCGTGCGGATGAACATGAGCCGGGCTCGCAGGCGGATTCGCGAAAATATTAAATTGATTGACCGATGAAGACAGACGAACTGAATCTCACTATAGAGGAGCTTGAGGAGCTCTGCCATCTTTACCTGGAGTGCAGGCTCTCAGTCCTGGAGGAAAAGGAGCTGGAGTACGTGCTCACCCGAACCGCTGCGGATTCCCCCGTGATCGCGGAGGTAAGGAGCCTCATGTCTCTTCAGCTGCTCCCCCCTCCGGCTAATGCTGCCGGCAGGCCCGGCCTGCTGAAATTCAAATTTATTTCCGGCATAGCCGCTGCAATCGCCGTCATACTCTCTCTGGCACTCTTCTTCACGGCTCCGTTTGACCCTGCGCACTCCGGCGGCTCCCCGGAGGTCTACATTGCCGCCTACAGCCACGGCGAGCGCCTGGATGGCAGCAGCGCTGTCAAGTCCACTGATATGGCTATGGCAAAAGCTGACTCCCTCATGCAGCTCGCTGCGGTAGCGGAGCGCGAGTACATGCTCAAGGCTGACGACATAATCAACGAAACTCTCAACAACCTATAAAGCTGCTCATTATGAAAAAATGCATACTGATTCTCATATTCTCCCTAATCTCAATAGGGGCGTTTGCCAAAGCTCCCGGCCTAAATGTGGAGAAGATGTTTGACGGCTCATATACCACCCATAAGAACGTGTCGCTGAACATTTCACGCACTCCCGAGAAATATTTCAGAGGGTGTACGGTCAGCAATAATGAGGAGCTGGTCAGCAAGATAACGCAGCTCTTTGACAAGGACCTCCCCAGATCCGTCCGCTCCCAAGACCTTACAAACTCCGGCAGCAGCAGGTTCCGGTCTATGATTATCATCAACAACGGTGAGGAAATCTACATCGGCCTCAGCTATACCGGCGCTAAAGGTTGCTATCTCTTTATAAGCGGTCCGCAGAGTGCCTTCAAGTAACTTCTAATCACTAATATATGAATATCAGTCGTAAGCTGCTCTTAGGAGCGGCCATGCTCCCTGCGTCCCTATTCGCAGAGGCATCCAATGATTCCATTCCCAAGTCATGGGAGAAAGAACTCGAGTTGAACGAGGTGGTGGTAGTGGCTAAAAAGCCCGTTGTGAGGCAGCAGGAGGGTAAGTTCGTCTATATTGTGAAGAACGACCCTTATGCCAAAGGTCTGGACGCAACAGGCACGCTCGGCCGCATGCCCCGCGTCTCAGTGCTCAACGGCGCGGTGACCGTAGCCGGCAAGGGCAGTGTCCGCTACATCATAGACGGCATTCTCATGGAGCTCGATGCCTCAGCCATGCAGATGCGCCTGCAGAATCTCAGGGCTGAGGACATTGAGAAAATAGAGCTTCTCACGACCCCGCCCTCCCGCTATGCAGCTGAGCCAAACGCTGCCTACATCTCAATCACCACGCGCAATGAAACGCTCGGCACACGCGGCTCTCTCTATGGTTCGTTGAATCAGGCAGAGAAGCTGCGCGAGTATTTCAGCGGGAGCGTCAGCCATACTTCAAGAAAACTTGACATGTCGCTTGACGGGAGCATATCCAACTATTATGCCCAAAGCGACAATGATATGCAATACACCTTTGCCGACGGCTCTTCGCGCCTCTCCTCCACCCATTCCGTCTCCCATCTTCTTGAGACCGGACTCAACGCGATGTTAAGATACAAGTTCACTCCGGCGATGAATTTCGGAGTGATAGCCAATTATAATTATCAAACCTCTTCAAGCAATGGCGTAAATACCACTGATTACGGCAACCTCGCCTCAACATCACTGTCACGCACGAAGTCGCGCCCGAACAATGCCCTGACCCTGACAGGATTCTGCGACTGGACTTTCGGCCCGAAAGGGGAGAGCCTCCAGCTGACCTACAATTATTTCAATCGGCATAGCCCTACGGTTTCCGAGATAGCGACCACATATACCGACAGCCCGGGGAGCCGGGTAATCAGTGAGGATGGCACAAGCGGATACCGTTTCCACAGCGCCAAGGCAGACTTCACCCTCCCTTACGCCTGGGCACGCCTGGAAGCCGGCCTGGCGTATACCGACATTCTGAATTCCTCAGCCAATCACCTGCAGAGCGCCGGCTCCCCTTCATCCTCATCTCAGCATGACTCAAATCTGTTTGATTACAGGGAGCGCGTTGCTGCTGCCTATCTTACAGTATCGCGCCCGCTCGGCGCGGGATTCTGGGGCAAGGCCGGGCTGCGGTACGAGTACACGCGTACCAAAGGGGAGCAGGAGAACGCTGCGCGGACAGACCGGGACAGTTACGGCCATTTATTTCCGACTGTGGGCCTGTCATGGAATAAGCCGGGGATAGGGGCCTTTAACGCAAGCTATTCAATGGGAATGGGCCGCCCCAACCTGTGGGAGCTCAATCCCTTCAAGTACTATTCGACCACGGAGGAATATGCTGCCGGCAATCCGGCATTGAAGCCGACGGTCTACAATAACGCGGAGCTAAACTATTACGGCCTCGGAGGCCTATACGCTGTGGTCTACACCTCATTCGCCTCGGACGGCATCGGATATGTGCGTCGAATAGATGACAGCGGAGTGATAAGCACTATGCCTTATAACTGCCTGTCGACCAACAAAACCGGCCTCTATGCCAACTACAAGCGCAATTTCTTCGGCCGCTGGGAAATGAAAATCGGCGGGGAGGCGTTCCGCACATACTCCCGAAGCGATATTTCAGATTTCAAGATTGGCAAAATGGAGGATTGGTCAGGTAAACTGGAAATTTCGACAAATGTAATGCTCAACAGGCAGAAGACTCTGATTTTCGCTGCTCAATTCACCCATTTCTTCCCCTGGCAGCAGAATTTGATAGAATATGAATCATTTCAGCTCTTCAATCTGTCATTGAGATATTCCCTGTTCGGAAACCGTCTCAACCTTCAGCTTAAAGCCAACGACATCTTCGGATGGAACAAGACGCGCTCCAAGGAGCATTACGGAGGCTATACGGTAAGGCAGACCTTCAATGCCCATCCGGCATACGTGCTGTTTGGCGTGAGCTTCCGGTTCGGTCGCGACAAAGTCAGCGGAGTCTGGCGCCCCTCAAAGGAAGACCAGTCAGGACGCACCAAATAACGTGTATTATACTGCAAATGCTGGCAGTCCCAAGCACATTCGCTTGGGACTGCCAGCATTTTCAGTATATGAGCCGTGAGCACTCGGGGCAGAGCCCCTTGATGACGAAGTTGGCCGAGTGTGCCCGGAAGCCTTCGGGGAGCGGGCAGTGGGGGAGTGGGACGGAGTCAATGCAGAATGTCTTGTGGCAGTTCTCGCAGTAGAAATGGGGGTGGAGGTCGCCATACTCCGTCTGCCCCGCATTATGGTCTTCCCGTTGCGCGGAGTGACATTCCGGGGCGTGGCATATCTCGAATTTGCATGATCCCGAGCCATCGTCTATGGTGTGGACGAGATGGCGGCTGGAGAATATGGCAAGTGTGCGTGAGATGCTGCTGCGGTCAACGGTTTCGAGCCGCTGTTCCAGTTCCTGTGCCGACAGCGGCCCGGTGGCCTCCTGCAGGCATTTCAGCAGAAGCATCCTCACCGGAGAGGGCTTCACCCCCGCCCTCTGCAACATATCCTCTGTATTCATCAGCCTATTTATTTGGAGTACTCTACCCTGTATTCTTTGCCATCTGAGGCAGTTGTCAAATAATATTTGACAACTGATTCTTTATGTAACTCATTCTCGGATAGGATATTGCCTATATGATGACTGATGGTTTGCTTTGAGGTGGCAAAAAGTTCAGCTATCTGACCTTGATTGAGCCAGATGTTGCCGTCCTTGGCGTAGAGGGCTACCGAAGTGCGGCCGTCAGGGGTATTATAGATGATGAGGTCTTGCATATCCGATGGGGTCTTAGAATATCTGGCCGTAGGAGCCACGGTCGAGAGGGCGGTAGCCTATGGCCTCGGAGATGTGGCGGCTCAGCACCGGGGCGGCGATAGCCTCCTGCGCGCTCATGGTGGCGGCATACTCCAGGTCGGCGATGGTGCGCGCCACGCGCAGTATCCGGTCGAAGGCGCGCGCCGACATGTTGAGCTTGGTCATGCGCTCCTTGAGCCGGGTGAGCCCCTGCTCGTCAGGCCATGCATGCTGGTGCAGCAGCCGGGAGTTCATCTGGGCGTTGCAGTGTATGCCCCCTTCAGCCTTATACCGCTCCTGCTGCACGAGGCGCGCCGCCATGACGCGCCGGCGAATCTCTGAGCTCGACTCAGCAGGGCGCTTGTCGGCTATGGCGTCAAATTCCACCGGCTGTATTTCCACATGGATGTCTATGCGGTCGAGCAGAGGTCCGGAGATGCGGTTCATATACTTGGACACCTGGCCCGGTGCGCAGGTGCATGCGCGTGTAGGATGCCCGTAATAGCCGCAGGGACACGGATTCATGGAGGCCACGAGCATGAACGAGGCCGGATAATCCACCGTGTATTTGGCGCGCGACACGGTTATCACCCTGTCTTCGATAGGCTGGCGCAACACCTCGAGCACCTGCCTGGGAAACTCGGGAAATTCATCGAGAAAGAGCACGCCGTTGTGAGCCAGGGAGATTTCTCCCGGCATCGGGCTGATGCCTCCTCCCACAAGGGCCACCGGAGAGACCGTATGGTGGGGCGTGCGGAAGGGGCGGGAGGTCATGAGCATGGAGCCGCGGTGCAGTTTGCCGGCCACGGAATGTATTTTGGTGGTCTCCAAGGCCTCCGCCAGGCTGAGCGGAGGAAGTATGGAGGGTATGCGTTTGGCCATCATTGACTTGCCCGCCCCCGGAGGGCCTATCATTAGGATATTGTGGCCCCCGGCGCACGCCACCTCGAAAGCCCTTTTCACCGACTCCTGGCCTTTGACTTCGGAGAAGTCGAAATCAAACACCGAGGCCTCACGGGCGAAAATCTCCCGGGTGTTGATGACTGTGGGGCTGATAGGGGTGAGTCCCCCCATTAGATCGACGGCCTGGGTGAGGGTAGAGACTCCATAGACTTCCAGTTTGTTGACCACAGCAGCCTCCGTGACGTTTGCCTCAGGGACTATCAGCCGTTTGAAGCCCAGTTCCCGGGCCTTTACGGCCACAGGGAGCGCTCCGCGCACGGGGAGCACCGAGCCGTCAAGCGAAAGCTCGCCGAGCACCATCGTGCTTTCCGGCCAGTCAGATTTGAAGATTTCGTTGGCTGCCAGGATGCCAAGCGCCATCGGAAGGTCAAACGAGGCTCCCTCCTTCTTGATGTCGGCCGGGGCGAGATTGATGAGGGTGCGTCGGTGCGGGAATTTTATACCCGACTGCCTCAATGCAGTGGTGATGCGTGAGTAAGACTCCTTGACGGCGGTGTCGGCCATGCCGACAATGCTGAAGGAGGCTCCCTGCTCCACTGAGGTCTCGATTGTGACCGGGAAGGCATCTATGCCCGCTATGGCGGCTGAGTAGATTTTGGAAAGCATGATGAATGGAGGGATGATTAAGAGGCCTGTTTTTTTCTCATGGACTTGCGGAAAGTGGCCGAAGCCTTTTCCGGGTCGGGGCCGCCATACAGCTGCCTGCCGGCGCTGTCAGTGACAATCCACCACGGCGTGCGGGCCACTCCGAGCTTGCGCAGGCGGCTGTCAGCCTCCCCCAGGGGCATCCATCCGTGCACGACAGTCTTGAGGCTGTCCCTGCGCAGCGGATAGAGCCATGACAGCGAATCGGCTTCCAGCGATATGTCGGCTATGAGGCGTGAGGCCGAATCGGGCCATTGGCGCAGCAGCGCGCGGATAGTGTCGAGGCATGCCTCATGCTCCGGCGTGCCGACGCGGCCGAAGTAGAACAGCGATGCGGGATAGGCTCCGGTGGCGGCCTTGACGCGTTTTCCCCCGGGTGTGTGCAGGACTATGCTGCGCAGCGCCGCATTTGAGCCTGCGCGTCTCACATCGTGGGCCGATATTGCAGTGTAGGCATTATCTGAGGAGAGGTCCGGGAGTCCTGTCAGTTCCGCCAGGGCAGGAGAGCGGGCTTCTCCCGCGAGGGAATTCCACAGAGTAGCGAATTGCCCGGGATCGCGTGAGCGATTATAATAGGTGGCCAGAATGATAGCCGAGCTCTTGAGATCCGGGTTAGCCTTCACTTCGCGGCTTACGGCGGCATTGATAGAATCTGCATTGCCGCCGCGCAGCGTGCTGAGATGGTCCAGGCGCCACTGTGAAAGCTGTTTCGAGACCTTGTTGCCCTTCTCGACCCTCCAGTCCAGTATGGAGGCGCCGGTGCCTGAAAGCACTATCCTGTCACCTCTTTCCACATACAGCACCACCTCGACGGGCTGTCCGGCCCGCGAGGTGATGTAGACTAATGTGGGATTTCGTGTGATGCCCTTGAGTTCGAAATGCCCGTCATGGACAGGCGCCGAGGCTTCAATCCACATTCCGGTGCGTTTGTCAGAAGCGTAATAGAACACTTCGAAATTAGCCCAGGCCTCCTCGGAGGACTGAAACTCCAGCGTGAACTCGTTTTTGGCGCATCCCGCTGTCAGCAGCATCAGTGCCGCAAGCAGCATCAGCGTGACTTTTCCCGTGCGCCGCCCATTGCGGTCACTCATCGATTTCGACATCGAAATCATCAGAGAAGAGATCGGCCGGCTCATCGGAATCGTCCTCGCCCCGTCTTTCGTCATCGTCTGCCGGGGTCTCGTCCTCATCGGTATCGCTCACGTGGGTCTGCTTGCCGGGGGTATAAGGCGAGCCGCCTTTGCCCTTGCGGGCTTCACGCGCCTCCTTGAGAGCCTCCTTGATTTTGGCTGCGAGCTCGTCAAAGAGTTCGGGATTGTCGGCTATCACACGCTTCACGGCGTCGCGGCCCTGGCCGAGTTTGGCGCCGTTGTAGGAGAACCATGCTCCTGACTTCTTGATGATGCCGAGGTCTACGCCCATGTCCACTATCTCTCCCGAGCGCGAGATGCCTTCGCCAAACATGATTTCAACCTCAGTCTTCATGAAGGGAGGGGCCACCTTGTTCTTGACCACCTTTATCTTGGCTACGCGCCCTACGGCGTTGTCGCCATCCTTGATGAAGGAAGAGGGACGGATGTCGATGCGCACCGAGCTGTAGAATTTAAGAGCGTTGCCGCCCGTAGTGGTCTCGGGATTGCCAAACATCACGCCGATTTTCTCGCGTATCTGGTTGATGAAGATGCAGCAGGTGCGCGTGCGCGAAATTGTGCCTGTCAGCTTGCGCATGGCCTGGCTCATAAGCCGGGCGTGCAGGCCGACATTCTTGTCTCCCATCACGCCTTCGATCTCCGCTTTCGGGGTCAGCGCTGCCACGGAGTCAATCACCAGAACGTCGATAGCGCCCGAATTAATGAGCTGCTCGGCGATGTCCAGGGCCTGCTCGCCATTGTCAGGCTGGGCTATCCAAAGGTTATTGACGTCCACGCCTAATTTCTCGGCGTAGAATCGGTCAAAGGCATGCTCGGCGTCAATGATGGCGCATATTCCGCCCTGTTTCTGAGCCTCGGCTATGATATGTATAGCCAGGGTGGTCTTACCCGAAGCCTCGGGGCCGAAAATCTCGGTGATGCGGCCTCGGGGAATGCCTCCCACGCCCAGGGCGTAGTCAAGGCCGATGGAGCCCGTAGGCACCACTTCCACATTCTGCACGCTGTCATCGCCCAGGCGCATGATAGCGCCCGTGCCGAAGTCCTTTTCCAGGTGCGCCATTGTCACGTCGAGGGCCTTGCGCTTCTCTTCCGCGTCTGAGATGCGGACCGAAAGGGGGGCCTTTTTTGCAGTTTTCTTTGCCATATTATGTATGATTTATTATTTCTTTCTTTCGTGTGTACAAAATTACAACACAGCGGCCCCTTTTCCCAACCTGCAAAGTTAATAAATGTGAATATACGCAGCGCGACTGCCAAAATAATGCAGCTAAACCATATTTTTGAGAAATGCAGACTTATATCTGCTGCCCTGTCAAGTTCAATCCAAGGTCTTAATCGGGTCTTGATGAATGAAATTAGGATATGCGGAAAAAATTGTGTAAATTTGCACTTCGGGCAGTCATACCCCTTAAAACATATACCCGGACAAATAAAAAACACACATAAAATATATGGCAAACCACGAACTCACCGAACAGGAGCTTGGCCGCCGCGCCAGCATGCAGGCCCTTCGCGACCGAGGCATCGAACCCTATCCCGCCGCAGAATTTCCCGTGACGGGATACTCAGTGGAAATAAAGGAGAACTTCAAGGATGACGTGGAGCCGGCGCGCGAAGTCAGCGTGGCCGGACGCATCATGTCGCGCCGCATCATGGGCAAGGCAGCCTTTGTGGAGCTCCAGGACTCGGAGGGGCGCATACAGATTTACGTAAGCAGAGATGACATCTGCCCCGGAGAGGACAAGGATTTCTATAACACAGTGTTCAAGAAGCTCCTTGACATAGGCGATTTCATCGGTGTGGAGGGTTTTGTGTTCCGCACCCGCACCGGCGAGATTTCCATCCATGCCCGCAAGATAACAGTGCTCTCCAAGAGCCTGCGCCCCCTTCCTATAGTGAAGATGAAGGATGGAGTGGCATACGACGCTTTCTCGGATCCCGAGCTGCGCTACCGCCGCCGCTACGTCGATCTCATCGTCAATCCCGAAGTGCGCCAGATCTTCCTGAAGCGCACCAAGCTGATCAACTCGATGCGCGAGTTTTTCAATCAGCATGGTTACATAGAGGTGGAGACCCCTGTGCTCCAGGCCATACCCGGAGGCGCCAGCGCCCGTCCCTTCATCACTCACCACAATGCCCTGGATATTCCGCTCTATCTCCGCATAGCCAACGAGCTTTACCTCAAGCGTCTGATAGTCGGCGGATTCGAAGGCGTGTATGAGTTCTCGCGCAACTTCCGCAACGAGGGCATGGACCGCACGCACAACCCCGAGTTCACATGCATGGAAATCTATGTCAGCTATAAGGATTACAACTGGATGATGGACTTCACCGAGCGTATGCTCGAAAAGCTGGCACTGGATGTCAACGGCACCACCGATGTCAAGGTCGGCGACAACGTCATCAGCTTCAAGGCCCCCTTCCGCCGCGTGACCATGACCGATGCCATCAAGGAGAAGACGGGATTTGACATCACCGGCAAGAGCGAGGAGGAGCTGCGCGCCTTCTGCAAGGAGGCCGGCATCGAGGTTGAGCCCACCATGGGCAAAGGCAAGCTGATTGATGAGATTTTCGGAGCAAAGTGCGAGGGTACCTTTATACAGCCCACATTCATCATAAACTATCCTATCGAGATGTCGCCCCTCACGAAGCGTCACCGCAACAATCCCGAGCTCACAGAGCGCTTCGAGCTGATGGTCAACGGCAAAGAGCTGGCCAACGCCTATTCCGAGCTAAATGACCCCATCGACCAGTATGAGAGGTTTGTGGAGCAGATGCGCCTGGCCGACAAGGGCGATGACGAGGCTATGATAATCGACGCCGACTTCATCCGCGCCCTTGAGTACGGCATGCCTCCGACTTCGGGCATGGGCATAGGCATAGACCGCCTCGCTATGCTCATGACAGGGCAGACCGCCATACAGGAAGTGCTCCTCTTCCCGCAGATGCGTCCTGAGAAGACCCGGTCCAAGGAGAGCGGCGAGCAGGAAGCCGAGGAAGAAAACGCTTGACGACCATGAGCATCGAAAATTTAGGCAAGATAGCAGTCTGGGGCGGCGGCAGCTGGGCTACCGCCCTGGCCAAGTTGCTCATGGGGCGCAACCGCAGCATAGTGTGGTATATGCGCCGCCATGACCGTATCGAGGAATTTCTGAAATATGGCCATAACCCGGTCTACCTTTCGGATGTGGCTTTCGACACGAAACGCATAACCTTTACCGACGACATCAACGAATCGGCCCGCCTGGCCGACACTATCGTCATAGCTGTCCCGTCTCCCTATTTCCGGACCCATGTGGACCGTCTGGACATAGACATTTCCGGCAAGATAGTGGTGTCGGCCGTCAAAGGCATAGTGCCTGAGGACAATGTGATAGTCACCGACTATATGGCGCGTAAATTCGGAGTGAAGCGCGATAACCTTCTGGTCATCGGCGGCCCCTGCCATGCGGAGGAGGTGGCGCTGGAGCGTCTGAGCTATCTCACAATCGGATGCCATGACGCCGGGAAGTGCCGCGATTTCGCCGACTGCCTCAACGGCCCCAAGCTCAAGACCATCCTTTCTGACGATGTGGATGGCATAGAGTATGGGGCGGTGCTCAAGAACGTGTACGCGATTGCCGCCGGCATCGTCAGCGGCATGAAGGCCGGCGACAATTTCATGGCCATGCTCGTATGCAACGCCATACGCGAGATGAGGCGCTTCGTTGACACCATAGCTCCCATGGAGCGCGACATCTGCAGGTCGGCATATTTAGGCGACCTGCTCGTGACGGCGTACAGCCGATTCTCGCGCAACCATAATTTCGGCTCAATGATCGGCAAGGGCTACAGTGTGAGCGCGGCCAAGATGGAGATGTCGATGGTGGCCGAGGGATATTACGGCACCAAGTGCATGCACGAGATCAACTCGCGCCCGGACCTGCGGGTGGACATGCCCATACTCGACTGCGTCTACCGCATACTCTATGAGAACGTCTCCCCCCGCCGCGCCATCGACCGTATCACCGACACCTTCTGCTGAATAACTCCGCCGCCGCTCCCTCCGGCAGCCCCACCCTCTGCGCAGATGCTTAAAAAAGTGTAAAAACAGAACTTTTTATGCTCTTCGAGTGTCAATAACAGCGGGAGGAAGTACGGGCCGATATGGCTGCATGCAAATGATAAACACATATAAAAACCATAATTCAAGACAATGAAAACGCTTAATCTCGACCTGACCCACGCGGTCTATTTCGCAGAGAAACAATATGAGGAGCTGCAGGCTCCCGCAACGGCTGCCCTGACCACTCTTGTGAAGGGCGATGGAGCCGGCAATGACTTCCTCGGATGGGTGAAGCTCCCCTCCGAGACTCCGGCTGACCTCCTGGGCCGCATCAACAAGACGGCTGAGCGCCTGCAGAAGAGCTGCGACTACGTGGTGTGCGTAGGAATCGGGGGCAGCTACCTCGGCGCCAAAGCTGTGATTTCCGCCCTCCAGGGATGCTTCGATGACTATTATGCACCTAAGGAGAATGCTCCTAAAGTGCTCTTTGCCGGCCAGAACATCGGCGAGGAGTACATGCACGACCTCCAGAACCTGCTCAAGGGCAAGCGTTTCGGCATAATTGTAATCTCCAAATCAGGCACTACCACAGAGCCCGCCATCGCCTTCCGCATGCTCAAGGAGCAGCTTGAGGCACAGGCCGGCAAGGAGGCCGCCAAGGATCTCATCGTGGCTATTACAGACGCCTCCAAAGGGGCTCTGCGCACTCTCGCCACTCAAGAGGGCTACGAGACCTATGTGATTCCCGACAATGTTGGAGGCCGCTTCTCGGTGCTCACTCCCGTAGGCTTGCTGCCCATAGCTGTCGCAGGCCATGACATCACCAAGCTCATCGCCGGCGCGTCCAACATGGCTGAGACCGTGGCCCACCCCGGTCCTGATAATCCCGCCGAAGAGTATGCCCGCATGCGCAACGCCCTCTATCAGTCGGGCAAGAAGATTGAGATATTGGTCAACTTCAATCCCAAGCTCCACTACTTCTCAGAGTGGTGGAAGCAGCTCTATGGCGAGAGCGAGGGCAAGGATGGCAAGGGCATCTTCCCGGCAAGCGTAGACCTCACCACCGACCTGCACTCCATGGGCCAGTGGATCCAGGAAGGGGAGCGCACCATATTCGAGACTGTCATTTCAGTCAAGGAGCCTGCCGTGGAGAAGCGCATACCCTCTGACGAGCAGAATCTTGACGGCATCAACTACCTCGCCGGCAAACGTGTCGACGAAGTCAACAAGATGGCCGAGCTCGGCACTCTCCTCGCACACACCGATGGCGGCGTGCCCAACATCCGCATCGAAGTGCATGCCCTCGATGAGTACACTCTCGGCCAGCTCATTTACTTCTTCGAGTTCGCCTGCGGCGTGTCGGGATACATGCTCGGCGTCAACCCCTTCAACCAGCCCGGAGTCGAGGCTTACAAGAAGAACATGTTTGCCCTTCTCGACAAGCCCGGCTATGAGAAGGAGAGCGAGGCTATCAAGTCACGTCTGAAATAAAGTTTATAGAAATCATACATAAATCAAGCCCCCGGGTGCACGTGCACCCGGGGGCTTGATTTATGTATGATTATGTCAGCCTTCGCAGGCCTTGGTGAGGCGTATGAACTCCTCCACGCCAAGGCGTTCGGGACGCTCGTCCATGATGGGGTCTTCCAGTATCGGGGAGCCCGGAGGAAGAAGTCCCCCTATGGAATTGCGCAGGGTCTTGCGGCGCTGCCCGAAGGCGGTCTTCACGACAGTCTTGAATTTTTTCTCATCGCAGTCGAGGCTTTCGCGACTGTTGCGCGTCAGGCGGATTACTCCGCTGCGCACCTTTGGCGGGGGATTGAACACGCCGGGCTCGACGGTGAAAAGATACTTGCAGTCATACCATGCCTGGAGCAGCACCGACAGTATGCCATAGACCTTGCTTCCCGGGGCGGAGCAGATGCGTTCCGCCACCTCCTTCTGGAGCATGCCGGCCACCACAGGAATCATCTCACGGTTGTCAAGCACCTTGAAGAATATCTGCGAAGAGATATTATAGGGATAATTGCCTATCAAAGCGAACTTCTCCCCGCCGAAGAGGGTCTCAAGAGGGAGCCTGAGGAAATCCCCCTCCACCACCTCGAGACCGGGCATCTCGCGATGCAGGTATTCCACGCTCTCGTCATCCAGCTCAATGGCCTTGACCGAGCGCCCCGCCTCCAGGAGAAACCGTGTCAGCACCCCCATGCCGGGACCCACTTCAGCCACCGGAAGCGTCCCCCATGCCTCTGCATGCGTGCCGAGAGCCTCGGGAGATATAGTGTCGGCTATGCGGCGGGCGACATTGAGGTCAGTCAGGAAATGCTGCCCTAAGGCCTTCTTGGCTCTAACCTGCTTTGTCATATCTTTTCCTGGAATTTCTTAGCTATGTTCTTGGGCACAGCCTCGCGGTTGACCGTCACGCTGATGGTCTTGTCGAGGAAGAAGGGCTCAGACACATAGATGTATCCGCCATAGAGCTGATTGGTGTCCCAGGAGTTTTTCACCTTGTAGTAGCGGTTGCCCTCCTGGTCGGTAGCATAGCCGATGATGGTCATGCCGTGGTCATCGGTGGTGTCATAATTATCAAATCCCTTCTGACGGCTCTCCTGAGTCACGCTCACCTCTTTAACAGGGCCCTTGATGTCAAACTGCGAGGCCTCGCGGTCCTTGTCGGAGAGCTGCACCCAGCGGCTGAGCTCCGTGCCGTCCATATCAGCCTCATCCTTAGGCTCGGGGAGCACGGCATAACCCTGGCGCCACTTGAATCCGCCTTCCGACACATCGGCTGCCCAGGCTATGCTGTAGCCGTTGTCCAGTGCATTGTCCACAATGGCTTTCATGTCCTCCATAGGCACGTTCATGCTCTGGGCCCAGAGCCAGTTGTCGGGAATCTCGATGGCGAAAGGCTGGTAGAAAGGATGATGGGTGTAGCTCGTGATGGAGATGAAATCCCCGGGGGCGATGCCCATTTCCTTAGCCCAGGACTTCGGGGTGTATTTCTTGCCGTTCCAGGTGAACTCCTCGGGAGCCTTTCCCAAATATGCGTCCAGGATTGATTCGAAGCCTTTCTCCCAGGCGGTGGAGAGATGCTTGTTGCCGTTTTTCATCACCCCGTTGAGGTATCCCTCGAGGGCGGCATACATCTCATAGTGGGAATGTTTCTTCTCGCCGTATTCCAGGCCGGCGTACACCTCTTCGGGCACAGCCCCGTAATTGTCCATCGCGTAGAGCACGTCAGCAACCGAACCGCCCTGGGCGAAATTGATTTTTCCGCCGGTGCGGATATACTTGCGGGCCTTGTCCTTGTAGCAGTTTCTCACCGTCCACATCTCGGAGATGTCAAGTTCGGGCTTCCCCTTGCGCATCAGCTCATCCTCTACCAGCGCAGTGCCGGAGAAGGCCCAGCATGTGCCTGACTTGTTCTGGTCTTTGACAGGGGTGGTGGGGACAACCTTCACATCTGTGAAAGTGAAGCCTGTGGAGTCGGGCACTACAATCTCGGGGTCGTCCATCGCCGGAGCCTCCATGCCGGTGGCGGAAGCTGCGAGGCCTGACAGCAGGAGGGATGCAAACAGCAGGTGTCTCATGTGTTTTATGGTATGAATAGGTTTCACATTGATGAATTTCAGCCCAAAATTACTCATAAAACCGCCCTAATCCAAAAAATGAGCTGATTTTTTGAAAAATAAGCGAGAAAACATTAAATTTGTGGACATGAAGACAACAGAGGAAGAAGTGAAGTATCCGATAGGAATTCAGAGTTTTTCGGAGATTATCACCGGAGGCTATGTTTATGTGGACAAGACTGCCTACGTAAAGCGGCTCATGAACGGCAAGTATTACTTTCTGTCGCGACCGCGCCGGTTCGGAAAGAGTCTTCTGCTTTCCACCTTGGAAGCGTATTACCGTGGGCGCAGGGAACTCTTCAAAGGTCTTGCGCTTGACACCCTCACAGATGACTGGGAGCCGCATCCGGTGCTCCACCTTGACCTCAACAATAGTAATTACAAAGATGAGAAATCATTAAATCAGAAACTTAATTCTGCATTGGAAGGGTGGGAGAAGTGCTATGGAGATGAAAAGAAAGACCGTACTCCTGAAGAACGGTTTTCCTATGTAATACGCAGAGCCTATGAGCAAACGGGCAAGAAAGTGGTGATACTTGTTGACGAGTACGACAAGCCGTTGCTTAACAGCATAGATAATCCGGAGCTTGCAGACCGTTTCCGCTCCATTTTGAAAGCTTTTTACTCCAACCTCAAGAGCATGGACGAGTGCATAGAGCTTGCGATGCTGACGGGGGTGGCCCGTTTCAGCAAGGTTTCAATCTTCTCCGACCTTAACAATCTGCGCGATATTTCCTTTGAGAACGAGTACAGCGGGATTTGCGGTGTTACCGAAGAGGAGCTTCGGGCAGATTTCCGCGCGGGCATCAGGGATATGGCCCGGGAATACGGCGAGGGCGATGATGAGGTCATCCGTCTGCTTAAACGGCAGTATGACGGCTATCACTTCTCAAAGGCTACGGTTGATGTGTATAATCCTTTCAGTCTGATGAACGCCTTCGCCAAGAGAGACATCGGAAGCTACTGGTTTGACAGCGGCACACCCACTTATCTGGTCAACTTAGTGAGGCGTATCAACCGTCCTTTCAGCGCCTTCGCGCCTGTGCGCGTCAACTCCCGGTTTCTTGAGATGGCAGGTCTTCTTGACTCCGATCCGGTTCCGGTGTTCTACCAGTCGGGCTATCTGACCATCAAAAGCTACGATGCCACCACGAGGTCCTATCTTCTTGACTATCCCAATGAAGAGGTCAAAGAAGGCTTCCTGGATTTCCTGCTGCGTCAATATGTTCCGGCGATGCAGTCCGGGTCCGGGTTCTCGATACCTGACTTCGTCAGCTTTGTTCTTGGAGGAGAACCGGAGCGTTTCATGGAGAGCCTCGATAGCCTGATAGCGAGTGTTCCTTATTTGGAAAAGGGGAGTGCCGAGGCTCATTTTCAGAATGCTGTCTATCTGCTTTTCACTCTTTTGGGCTTCTATGCGCGAATGGAAGAGCGGACATCTGCCGGACGCATAGACCTAACGGTCGAAACGCCGGATTATGTCTACATCTTCGAGTTCAAGACGGACAGCAGCGCAGAGAAAGCGATGTCACAGATTCGTGAGCGCGAATACTGGCATCCCTACAAGCAGTCGGGAAAGAAGATTTGGCTAATAGGAGCGAACTTCGACACATCGACACGCCGTCTGGGCTCCTATCTGATAGAAGAGGCATAGAGTTTTTCTGATAGAGGAGGCATAGATTTTTCCTGCCTATACCAGCCACCGCCGCAGCGCAGGGGCTCCGCATCGCCTCATGACCTCCATATGTTTGGTGTAAGCAGAAGGGAATGTTTCAAAAGCGTTAAACTTTGCAAACGGATTCAACCGTTTTCGGGGGCCGGGCGTTCAACAGATACAAAAGCAAGAAATCGTTTCATGATGTTAGGTTAGTTAGTTAGAAGTATTATGGAAAACATGACAGACGGCCCGCTGCGAAGCGGGCCGTCTGCCGTTTCTTATAACCGGCATCGCCGGGAATTTAGAATCCTGCAAGAAAGTCGGTTTAAGACATAATGATTTTGGCCAATGGATCGAAATGGAGGCTATGCATGACGAGGTCTGAAAAATCGGCTAAAGAGGAATGAGCTATAAACTGGAAGAAGCGAGGTCAGCGATTGATTGGGCGAGGGCGTTCATATGCAGGCAGAGGGTGCGCGTCAGAGGAGTGCCGGACTGGCAGCCCAGTGAGAGGATTAGCAGGCGTCCCTCGGCGCAGAGCTCGAAATCATGGCCGGAAGGCTTGAACCTCTCCGGGAAAGCTTCATGAGTAATCAGGATGATTTTGGCGCCTAGAGCCTCGGCTTGTGTGCGGAGGGCTTTTTCAGCGGCAGAGATGAATGGGGATACAAGCACTCCGCCATTGGCCCCTGTGTGAAGCCAGCGGTCATTATCCAGTTGCTTCTTTTGCGGACTGTCACTTCTGTGCACCACTACTTGCGACATGAATGGATTGCGCAATAAATGGAAGTTTCCGTATGCTGCATAGACGTGATCTAAGATCTGGATTCGGTTGATGCGGCGGAAAAAATCGGGACGGCTGTTTCTTACGCCCAAGCGGAAGGGATTGTCGCGAAGATAGTCATAGATGACATCAAGTTTTCGCGCCGGGGTCAATATCTGGTCATTGAAGCCTTTTTCAAAAATTCTTTCTATATTCGCCCGCTTATCAGCCATCACCTTGAAAATAGCAAGTTTGCGCCCGAGAATTTCATCCAAAGGTGCTTCTACTGACAGAAGGAGGTGCAAGTGATCGGGCATCAGGGCATACTGGTAGAGTCTCAAAGCCGGATGAATGGCCGGAATCTCTTTAAGGCACTCCTTGATGATTCGTCCGAGTGGGGATGCCTGGATATAGGAGCGGCCGCGTGAGCCGCGGGGGAGGCGCCAATCGCCGGCCAATGTGCCGAAAGGCATTACTTCGGGGCACTTTTTAAGGGTTATGTGGTAGATTTGGCGCCGCTTGTAATCGTGCCATGGGGCACGGTTATTGCCTGACCAGATTTTTCCCATAGACGCTCTTCAAA
>CAZWVY010000015.1:26192-42906 GCA_964637105.1 uncultured Sangeribacter sp.
GGCTCGCTGAAGCTCGCCGCTTTTGCAAAAAGGCTCGCTGAAGCTCGCCGCTTTTGCAAAAAGGCTCGCTGAAGCTCGCCGCTTTTACAAAAAGGCTCGCTGAAGCTCACCGCTTTTACAAAAAGGCTCGCTGAAGCTCACCGCTTTTACAAAAATTTGATTAGACTCAGTATTTGATTATCTCTGGCTGACATAAAACTGTCAATGCCTGCGCAAATTTAGGGAAAATTCCTTTAAAATCAATGGTTTTTCTCTAAAAAAACACACTTTTTATCCGCTTTTGCGGGGGCGGTGCTTCTGCGCTTTTTGCGGGGGCGGTGCTTCTGTTTTTGTATAAGACCCAAGCTTCAGCGCGGGGTTCTGGCAGGGTTTCTTCGGCTTTGGTTGTAATAAGCAAATTTTTACTCGGCCTGATCCTTCATGCCCCTTAACGGAATGACACGAAAGGGCGGGATTGCTGCAACTCCCTAAAAGAAAGCCCCGACATCACTGCCGAGAACTTCCCTTGTGTATGAGTTGCTGTTTTTAATCAATCTTATGTTATCACCTAAGTATATGGGGCAAAAGAATACAAGAGTGATAATCAATCTTATGTTATACCCCTAAGTATATGGGGCAAAAGAATACAAGAGCGATAGTTAAGCCTATAAGGTATCGAACAGAACGATACGACACTTTCTTTTTTAACCACCCTGAGTCAGCTATGCCTATTCCAAGGAAAGTGG
This sequence comes from uncultured Sangeribacter sp., assembly GCA_964637105.1. Classification (GTDB taxonomy): domain Bacteria; phylum Bacteroidota; class Bacteroidia; order Bacteroidales; family Muribaculaceae; genus Lepagella. Next base: position 26,918 of record CAZWVY010000015.1, read on the forward strand.
CAATCATGGCTGTTACGACTGTTAGAAAAACACCTTCTGCCATAAGTAACTTTCAAAAATTAAACGATATTATTTTTTACCTAAGCAACTTTATCTTGACTCATAAAACTTGCTGTTTTTGGCCGCTTCGGCCTTGTCGCTCAGTCGAATACGTGCGTATTCTCCCTCGCTCCGCACCCGAATCGCCTCAAAAACATCTAAGTTTTATGTAGTCATTAATTTTTGAAAGTTACTTAGTTTTATAGTTTTGTGAGTTATATTATTCCTTAATAAGTTTAAGCGCTTCGTCTATTACGTTGTCATTACCGAATAGGACGCTTTCGGTTTCTTCAACGATGACATCGGGCTGAATACCCACTCCGATAAATTCTGTTCCGTCGGCAAGTTTCTCATGGCGGGTGCAAATTCTTCCGGTATATCCCCACCCTAAATCAATGAAGATTGGGTTGCCGGTGCTTCCGCCTGTAGGAGTTCCTATCACTTTGCCGCGTTTGGCATTTTTGAAAAGTACGGTAAAATTCTCAGCTGATGAAAAAGTGGAGCCGTTTACAAGTAATATTATGGGCTTATCGTATTTCGGCATGTCGTTGGGATGCGAGATACAGAAAGGCACAATAGAATCAGATGCGACAGTTTCCCGTTCCCATTTCTTGCCCCAGGAAGCATAAGCAGCCTCATATTTAGGCGTTTCCCAGGACGCTTGCGGAATGGTGTCGGTGGCAAGCATCATCATAATCAGTTCTCCGACCTGGCTGTTTCCGCCTGTATTATCGCGGATATCTATGATTAAGCCATCGGTTGAAACAATTTTTTGCTCAAAGAGGTTGGCGAAAGCTTGAATATCCGAATTACTTAGTCGAAAAGTTGGTATTCTTAATAGACCGATATTTCCCGGCAGTGTATCGAATTTAATCGACATATCCGGGTTTACTATACCCCATGGGGACTGACGGTTGTCTGTGATATTGAAAGATTTGTTGTTGCCATTTCTGAAAGTCAGCTTTACGGGCACACCACGATAGCCTTTTGTGAGGTTTACAGAATTGAAAGAATAGGTGTTGGACCACTGAGGTGTTGATGAGGGAATATACGGCATCACATATTGGTTGCCGTATTCGATAACCGGCATATCATCGATAGCGACAAGCTCGGTTCCTCGACTAACACCTTTCTGAGTATACTCATCTGAAAACACTTCAGTAACGAAAACTTTATCGCCGATTCTCTTATGACTTATCGGGGCATAAGTTACATCGGCATTGAACCCGATGCTCGTATGTCCGTCTTTAAGAAGATTGGCAAAAAGTTGCAGTTTGTCGCTGAATTCCTCATCGGTCTGCGTGTTGACGAGGTTGGGAAGTTCAGCGCGACAAATACTGTCGTAGTTTTGGGCAAATTTGCCATAACCGGCAAAATTGTATTTCACTTCCGCTGCGAAGCGGGTTGCGATGGCCGCCTTTTGATAAGGTGCAAGCTCATTCTTTGCAAAGGCATTATATATAGGTGCTATTGCAAAAAAGATGGTGGCAAAGAAGCTCACGAGGGAATGAAACTGTAGTTTATTCATAGATGTAATTTTTGGTGCAAAATTACTATGAATCGCGCTTTTGACAAACTACAGCACCTTACATTTATAGCTGTAAAACTCTGATTATCAATGATAGTTTATTTTATTATCTTACATCATCCAACTGATGTAGGAGTTACTCAAAATATCGGAGATATTCCGTTTTTCGCGGTGTTTCACTTTTAGAAATGGTGGATTTCAGGCGCGACTTATAAACGTATAGATTCCTAATTTCGGTATCGGTAAAAATACTGATTGCGGGTAATGAGAATCCGCAGAATAGGTACAGGGCGATTTTGTATTGAGCCGGTGACATTTTAGGAAAGTCATTCCTGAAGTGTTCCATAAGATTTTCACGGTAACCGTTTACAATTTCCGTCAGTTGCTCAACGGCTTCTTTGGCTCCGAAATTTGACAGGGCGGACTTTACCTCTGAATATATTCGTTTTTGTTCCTGACCTGTATCTTTACACTCAAAATATGTCGCGGCAAGCGTATCAATAAGATTGAATCGGGTTTTGAAAAGCTCAGAAATCCTTGCCGACAAATCATTACTCCGACAATCGCTTTTGAATAGATTCTCTTGTAGTAAACCTATTCTAAGAATGTAGTTCTCATTTTCGACACGTAGCAGCTTGTTCCTCTTCTTCATTATTATATAGGTTGCCACTCCCGCAACAATAGTCAATAAAGCCACAAGTATGGCGATATATGTGCGGGTGCGTGACTCCGATGCCTCAAGCCATGCCTGTCTTGTGGCTGAATCGTATTTAATATTCAGGGCGAGACTGCTTTCTTCAAGTTGCCGTTCCGACATTGTATTATTAAAGGCGATAGTCCGCAAGCTGTCAATTAATTCAAGCTCTTGCTTACGCCCCATTTTTTCAAGAATGGAATACTCAACGTTGCGGCAAAGATATTCATCCGAACTATTGTGGGGCAATCTGTTTGCGCGTTGAATAACTGAGTATGCGCTATCAAGTTCGTTTAAATGATAGTATGCGTTGGCCCAATGAGCAAGAGTGTTGGCGGAAATATCCTTTCCATTATATATAGACTGCCATATATCTATAGCTTTCCTTGATTGTCCGTCTTCGTCATAGAATCTTGCCAGTTGGTCAAGAAAATAAACCTTATAGCTGTCGTTAGCATTTGCCATGACTTCAGGCTGCATTGCCATCAGGGAATCAAGAGCTGTTTTATAATCCCTGTCCGCACAATAGGCTCCGACAATTGCCATACGTGCGTCTCTGATTTTAGACTGCCATTTTAAGTCTCTGAAAATCGCAAGAGCTTTATCTGCATAATATTTGCTGACGATTCCGTTAAAACCTTGCTCATATACTTTTGACAAGAAGAAATAGATGATGCCGAGATCGGCTTTATCATCAGATTGAATTGCTAAAAATTCCGCATCTTTAAGCAGTTCGATCCGCGCGACAGGATTACCGGAACGGTGGGCTTCCGCTGACTTTACAATCAGCCACTTTATCTCGTTGTTATTAAATTTATTAGCAAAAGCATTGTCTCCTTCAGCTATCCCGGCTGAGTCGAGAGTGATTTGGTTGCCGTTAAGAAGTTGTGTGTATAAAATTAGCAGCGCTTGCCGGGCTTTTTGGTTCTCCGACATAAGGGTAGTATCCATCTGCATCAATAAGGTGAGGGTTGAATCCGGATGCTCGATAATCAATGCTTCCGCCTCTGAAAGTTGCTTTTCTGAATCGGATTTAGTGCACGCAAGAAAGATGCCTGCAAACACCAACGATACAAGCACAGTCAAACATGAATATTTGGTAACGATAAATTTCCTATACATTTACACAGAGAAAAATATTAAATGAGTGCTCAACTGCAAAGTTAAGAAAAATCTATGAAACGCCTGATACCGAGAGGGGGAAAGTATTATGGGTAACACGAGCGATCCTGTGTTTCGCCGTGGCTGCAGCACAGCATTAGAGGAGCGGCATACCGGGAAGGTATGCCGCTCCTCTAATGCGTTCATTTTGTTTCAGGGGATCAGTTGTAATTCTTGTTCTGCTTGTATAGGCCGGGCACGTAGTAGAGCTGGTTGTAGGGCACGGGATAGAACTCGTTCTTTCCGGCGGTGTAGAATGCGTCCTTGTAGTATTGGCCATATTTCACGCCGTCATACTCAGCCTTCTGCTCTTTCTTGAAATAGGCGTTGAGAGTTTCGGATGCGATGCCCCAGCGGCGCAGGTCGAAGTAGCGGCTGCTCTCCATCGCCATCTCCAGGCGGCGCTCCCAGCGCAGGCGCACGCGGGCTTTCTCCTTGGAGTCGAAATCTGAGGCGGGATAGAGGGCGATTTCGCAGAAGTCCTTGGCATAGGCTATGTGCTTGTCAATGGAGTTGGCGGCACGCTGTCGGATATCGTTGATGATCTCACGGGCCTTCTGGGTCTCGCCCAACTCTATGAGGGCCTCGGCGCGCATGAGCATCACGTCGGTGTAGCGGAACACGTAGTCATTCATTGCGAAAGCCTGCCATGATCCCTCGAAGGTCTCGCCCGCGCTGCGCTGCGGCACTTCCTTGAGGGAGGTGAAGAAGCCGTAGGTGTTGGGCGTGCGGGAGTTCTCGGTGGTCAGCGTATATTCGGCCTCATACTTGTAGGGGAACGTGGGCATGCCTACGGTGTGGAACAGGCGCGGATCCCACTTCTGCGTGTCGGAGCTTCCCATGACGGGATATGCGTCGGAGGCGTCATAGTCATCAAACATAGGAAGGCCGTTGCGGGTCTTGTAGGCGTTCACGAGGTTCTGCGAAGGCTTGTGGAAATCCCATCCGCATGACCAGATGCCCCAGCAGCCGTTGAGGGTGTTCGACCAGTTGGCACGTCCGAAGCGGGTATTGTCTTCGGTATACTGCGAGGTCTGGACGGCAAACACCGATTCGGAGCTGTTCTTGAATTCGGGGAGGAAGATGTCGCCGAAATCATCAAGGTAGCCATATTGCGAATTAGCCACTACTTCGGTGTATTCCACCACTTTCTTCATGTAGTCTTCGTTGATGAAGTCCACGCCGTCGGTGGCCTCATAACCGTCGCCCCATGCGAGGGTGAGGTAGCATTTGGCCAGGTATGCGGCAGCCGCGATCTTGTTGGCGCGTCCACCTCCATCGGTCACTTCAGCGGGGAGCGCATCGTAGGCGAGCTTGAACTCGTTGATGACCTTGCCGAAGAGCTCCTCATAGGTGAACTGCGTGTTGGAGGTCTTTTCCTGGGCATTGTTCTCGAACACTTGCTCGTCGATCCAGGGAATCTGGCGGAACATAGTCAGAAGTTTGAAGTAGCTGTGGCCGCGCAGGAAGTGCACTTCTCCGACGCGCTGAGCGGCGGTCTTCTCGCCGAGCTTTGCCACGCCCTCATCGCGGAGCGAAACCAGGGCTCGGTTGCAGCGTGAGATGTTGCAGTACAGGCGGTACCAGAGCTCATCGAGCTCGCCCGGAGTGGAGGTCAGGGTCGACCAGATCTCCATGGGGTGATAGCCGGTGTCGGTCGTGCCCCCTCCTCCCTTGAGGCAGTCATCGGAACCGAGGTCGCCGTAGGGCCAGAGGTTGAAGGGGTAGTTATACCAGCAGTCGCCAAGGGCGGCATAGGCTGAATTGACCATCTTTTCAGGCTGCGAGTAGGCGAGTTCGCCGTTTACCACGCCTGTGGGAGGCACATCGATGAAGTCATTGCATCCTGTCATGCCGAGGGCGGCCAGAGAGAGGAGTAATATATTGATGGATTTCATAATGATTCGGATTGTGTTTTCGGAGTTTGTATTAGAAATCTACCTGCAGACCGAAAGAGAAGGAGGTCGGAATGGGGTATGCCCAGGCGGGGTTCTCGGGGTCAGTGCAGGTGAGGCTGCTGCTCTTGATGGTCAGCAGGTTCTGGCCGGACACATAGACGCGGGCCTTGGTCATGCGCATTTTCGCAGCTATGGCATCGGGCAGAGTGTAGCCTATCTGGAGGGTGCGGAGCTTGGCGTATGAGCCGTTCTCAACGAAGTATGAGGAGGTGCGTCCCTCATCACCCTTGTTGTCGGTGGTCAGCATCGGTATGGTGGAGCCGGTGTTGACATTGGGGAGCCAGGCGTCGAGCACGCGCACGCCCTTGTTGCTGCCTGCATCGGTCACGCTCCAGAAGTCGTTCTGGAATTTCTGGTTGTTGTATACATCCTGGCCGAGCACTCCCTGCCAGAACATCTGGAAATCGAAATTCTTGTAGTTGAGCTCCACATTGAGGCCGAACGAGAGGTCGGGCACGGGATTGAAAATCCATGTCTGGTCATCGGCCGTGATATGGCCGTCGCCATTGAGGTCGGCATATTTCATGCCGCCCACGCGGGCGTTGTCCTGGCCGTAGGCAAGCACTTCCTCCTGCGACTGGAAGAGGCCGTCAAACACATAGCCGACGATCGAGCCGTAGGGCTGGCGTGCCTGCACGAGATTCTCGGTAGTGGTGTGGGCGTAAGAGCCGGTAGTGGTGAGGGGCAGGTAGGTCACGCGGTTGCGGAAGAAGTCGAGGTTGAGCGAAGCGCGGTATCCCAGGCCGCATGCCAGTTCGTCACGCCATCCCACCATGAATTCCATACCCCAGTTGCGCAGCGAGGGACCGTTGAGCCAGGAGGCGCCGCCCTCGCCGACCGAGCCGAGATAGGCAGGGATGATGAGCATGTCCTTCACGTCTTTTATGTAGGCATCAAATGTGCCCGTAAGGCGGTTGCCGAAGAATCCGAAGTCAACGCCTGCGTCATACTGTATGGCGGTCTCCCATTTCAGATTGGGGTTGGCCGTCTGGCTTGCGTAGTAGCCCGAGGGGAATACTCCGCTCTGCTGGAGCAGGAGGTCGTAGGCGGTAGAGGTTACGCGGTCGTTACCGTAATCAGCGATATAGAGGGCGTAGCGCGCGGTGTTGGAGATGGCCTGGTTGCCGGTCTTACCCCAGGTAAGGCGGAGCTTGAGCTCATCGATCCAGCTGGTCTTGCGCAGATGCTCGGAGATACGGTAGCCGAGACTGGCAGCCGGGAATGTGCCGTAGCGGTTGTTGCTGCCGAAGCGTGAGGAGCCGTCGCGGCGGATGGTGAACGAAGCGAGCAGCAGGTCGCGCCAGTTGTAGTCAATCTTTCCGAAGAAGGAAGCCAGCGCGTATGCCGATTTGTTGCCGGTAGCGCGCTCCACGCCCGATGAAGCATCGGGATACATGTAGTCGGGGGTCTCGATGTCGTAGTTCTCGTTATAGGCCGCGAAGTCTATGCGGCTCTGGCGGAAGAGCTCCATGCCGGCAAGCACGGTGAAACGGTGGTCATCCTTGATATTGAAATTGTAGTTGGCCGTGTTTGACCATGTCCATTTCGCATCGTTGGCCTGGGAGAGGGTGGTGGAGTTGGTATCGTTGTTGACGATATCGCTGTGGAAAGTATAATTGTAGCTATGGATAAATGCCGCATCGTAATCAAGGCCGAAATTTGAGCGCAGCACGAGCCCCTTGACGGGATAGATGTCGAGATAGGCGTTGCCGAAGAGACGCCACACATTGAGGGCGTTGTTCTTGTTGAACGCGAGCTCGCGGAGAGGGTTCTGGCGGTCAGCCATGCTGCCCACGGGGCCGGCGTAGGTCACGCCGTCTGTCTCGAACACCGGCACGATGCTCGGCATCTTGAGAGCGTTTTCCAGAGGCTGGCAGTCCACTTGGTCAGTATATGTGAGAGTGAAGTTCTCTCCTACTGTCACGATGGGTGAGATCTTATAGGAGGCGTTCATTCGGGCTGCGATATTCTCGAAGTTGGTGTATTTGAGAATACCCTCGTTACGCTTATATCCTAAGGAGAAGAAAGCCGAACCCTTGTCGGAGGCGCGCGATACCGAAGCATCGTAATGCTGCGAGAAGCCTGTGCGCGAGATTTCGTCAAGCCAGTCGGTGTTTGACATCAGCATGGTGCGCTTGCTGTTGATGTAGCCGTCATAGTAGCCGTTGACAGTGTAGTTCTGATACTGTCCGGTAGCGATGTTGTAGACTGAGATGGGATAGCCTGACTCAGCATTGAGGTTGAGGCCGTAGCTGGAAGCGTAGGCGGCCGGGTCAAGACCGTCGTTGAGGGCGGCCTGCGCCATTGCCCGGGCATATCCCGGAGTGTCGAGCAGTTTCATCTTCGACTGCGAGGAGTAGAACTGCGTGGTGAAGTTGGCGGAGAAGCTCACATTCACTTTGCCGTCGCCGGAGTTCTTGCCCTTCTTTGTGGTGATGATAATCACGCCGTTGGCAGCTCGCGAGCCGTAGATGGAGGCGGATGCCGCGTCCTTGAGCACCTGCATCGACTCGATATCATTCATATTGAGCGAATTCAGAGTGGCGGTGGTGGGCACGCCGTCAATGATGAAGAGAGGGTCCTGCGAAGCATTGAAGGAGCCGATGCCTCGGATGCGCACTGATCCTGCGCCGCTGGGCGAGCCGTTTGCCGTAACGGTCATGCCGGGAATCTTTCCCTGCAGTGCGCGCATGGGGTCGCTGTCGGAGCTGGTTTCAAGAGATTTGGTGGAGACTACCGACACAGCTCCTGTGAGGTCAGCCTTTCTTACCGTCTGATATCCGACCACCACGAGCTCGTCAAGCAGGTCGGAATCTTCATCCATATATACTGTCATGTCCGGGCCCGCGCCGACTTCTACTGTCTGGTATCCTACGTAGGATATTTTCAAAGTGGCCCCTTGGGGAACGGTCAGACTGAAACCGCCGTCTATGTCGGTGGCGGTTCCTTGCTGGGTGACATCGCACATAATGGTAGCTCCGATCAAGGGCTCGTTGTCTACGCGTGAATAGACCGTGCCCCGCGCGGTGATGTCCTGTGCGTGCGCCGTGACTGCCAGTATGAGAAGCAGCAGGGCGCTAAGGATTCCTTTTTTCATGGATTGTTGGGTTTTAGTTAAAATTTGCGAGGCAAAGTTAACGAGTGTTTCCCGGGGCAGGTATGAAGTATGTTGTTGATAGTATCACTTTTTATCTCATTCCGATTTTCTTAAAGCCATTGCGTGATTTTTATAAAAAGGCGCCCGATGCAACAGATGTGACATTTCACAACATCTGTTGCATCGGGCGCCTTGACCGGAGCGTGCCGGTAAGATTCAGGACGTGCGCTCCTCAGAGGGAGTGTGGCCAAAGGTGTCGCGGTAGCATTTGGAGAAGTATGCCGGAGAGGTGAACCCGGAGGCGAATGCTATTTCCCCTACGCTCATCTCAGTGGTGCGCAGCAGCGTGCGGGCATTGCGCAGCCTGAGATTGCGGATGATCTCCACCGGAGTGTAATTGGTGATGGCTTTGATTTTGCGTGTGAGCTGCGACTGGCTGAGGCCAATCTCCGAGGCGATGTCCTCGATGCTGAGATCGGGGTCGCCAAGGCGCTTTCCGGCTATTTCCGCAAACCGGTTGTAAAACTCGCTCTCCACATCATTAGGAGCGGACTTGCCAGGGCTTCTGGCCTCGCGGGCATCGCGCGGGGGAGCCGCTGCCGGCCGCCCCTCCGCATACAGCTGCCGGATCCGGCGCCGGTTGGCAAGGAGGTTGCGGCATCTCGCTGCGAGCACCTCCGCGCTGAAGGGCTTGGGCAGATAGGCGTCGGCGCCGCTCTCGTATCCCTCCACCCTCTGGCGGTCGAGTGAGCAAGCTGTGAGCATCATCACCGGAATATGGGATGTGGATACCTCCTCTTTGAGTCTGCGCACGCACTCCATGCCGTCCATGACAGGCATCATGACATCGCAGATGATCAAGTCGGGCACATATTTCACCGCCATTGTCACTCCCCGGCGCCCGTCTGCGGCCTGCATGATGTTGTAGTCATCGCCCATCAGGTCCGCGATCATGGTGCGGATATCGCGGTTGTCATCTATGACGAGCAGCAGGGGCTTTTCGTTGTCGTATCCTCTCTCATCCTGAGGCCCGGCTGCTGCCAGCTCAGCCCCGACTGAGTCACGGGAGATGCGGGGGAGCGCGGAGGGGGCCTGCGCCGCGCCGTCATGCCTCACGGGGAGCGTCACAGTGAATTCGCTCCCCCGGCCCGGCTCGCTCTGCACGGAGATGGCTCCGCCGTGAAGCTCAATGAAAGCCTTGGTGACTGCCAGCCCGATGCCGGAGCCGGTGGGAATGTCGCGCTCTGCCTGGAAGAAGCGGTCGAAGATGCGACCGAGGTCATCGCTCGCTATCCCGGTGCCGTCATCCTTCACGGAGATGACCGTTTCCTCCGCGGACTGCCTGCACTCCACATGTATGCTGCCATTGTCCGGGGTGTGTTTGAAAGCGTTGCTCATCAGGTTGAAGAACACCCTCTCCATCTTCTCCGCATCTATCGATGCCTCCGCCCCCTCCTCCGGGCACATGGAGTAAGTCAGGCGTATGTCGCGCCGCGACGCAGCCTCCTTGAAGTCGCTTGTCCATACTTCCACCAGGCGGCCCACATTCACCTCTGTCAATATGAGGTCAGTCTTGCCGTTCTCGTATTTCCTGAAATCAAGAATCTGGTCAATCAGGCGGCGGAGCACATGTATATTGCGGCGGGCCACCTCCATCAGCGACTTATGGCGCGGAGTGAGATAATCGGCCTTGGCTAATTGCTCCACCGGGCCCGAGACAAGGGTGAGGGGGGTGCGCAAATCATGGGACACGTTGGTGAAAAACACTAACTTTGACTGCGTGGCCTCCTCCAGGCGGTCATACAGCACCTTCTGCTTGGCCTTCTCCTCGCGCAGCTGCTCATTGCTCTCCAGCAGTCGCTCGCGCTGTCTGCGCTGCAGCGCCACAGAGCGGCACAGCACAAATATCACGGCCCCGAGGAGAAGGGCTATCACCATAGAGGCATAGAGCAGCAGGCGCTGGGTAGTGTAGTGATCCAGCGACTCATCGAGTTTCCCCCGGAGGAGCTGTATGCGGTTGGTTTCCAAGCGCAGCAAGCTGTCCTGGGCCATCAGGATGGCAGCGTTGGCCTTGTCCACGGGAGGCTGCGGAGGTGTGAGATTGATGCGTTCATAGGGGCGCCCCTCGAGCACGTCCGAAGCCAGCTTAAGCAGACGCTCGCTTTCCGTAGGATAGAGGAATGTGGCTGTGAGCACGCCGTCGCGCACAGCCTGCAGGCCTATGTGAGGGAGGCCGTCGATGCCCATCACCTTTATGTCATCGCGCCCCTTGGCCAGAGCCGCCTTGGCAGCTCCGATAGCCATCCAGTCCGTGTGGGCATAGATGAGGTTGGCCTCGGGAAAGATATCGAGCAGGGAGTCGGCTATGACATAGGCCAGCGAATCGCTCCAGCGGGCGCCGGCAGCGGCGAGCAGGCGGTCGCCCGGTGAGCGGGCCAGGGCGTCGGCAAATCCGTTGTGGCGGCGCATGGCGGGCGAGGAATCCGGAGGCCCCTGTATCTCGATTGCCATGACAGGGCCCGGAATTACCGACCGCGCGTATTCCATCACCGACTTGCCGAGGGCATAGTTGTCAACCTCCATGTGGGCCGTGAAGTCATCGCTTTCGATGCTGCGGTCAAACGTCACCACAGGGATGCCTTTCTCCCTGGCCTTGCGCACTGCCGGCATAACCGACCGCGCATCATGGGGGGAGAGGATAATGAGGTCGTAATCCTCGTCAATGAAGGCGTTGATGTCCGCTATCTGCCTGAGCGTGTCGTTATCGGCGCAGCGTATGTCAAGCTCCACATCCTCATGAAACATATTGGCGCGCTCCAGGTCCTCATTGCTTTTATGGCGCCAGTAGTCATTACTTGGCTGCGACACTCCGACACGGTATTTACCGGGGCTTTTCTCCGCGCATCCGGTCAGCAGGCACACTGCGAGGGCGGCCCACATCCACGTGGCGATCAGACGGATTGCTGAAATATGTTTCATGTTCCCGCAAAGTTACACGTTTTGCAGCCCCAATCCAAAAAATCAAGCAGATAATTTCGGATTCCGGCAAACTGCGGCGCAGGGTTATTTCACGAGCACTTTGCGGTCGCCGACGAGATAGATGCCGGCCGGCAGGCCCGTCAGGGCATCGGCGGGGTTGACTCCGGTGCGGAGCACTTCGCCGCTCAAGGTGCAGACGTTGACGGGACTCTGCGCCTCTTCGGCTCCGAGGCCCGGTATGCCGCTGCCTCCATCGCCTTCAAGCACCCATGCGTTGAGGGAGTTGACTTTGACGCTGCCTCCGCGGGCGATCAGCTCCACGCCGTCGGCATCATCATCGGTGGGGAAGACGCGGATAGAAGTGGCCCAGCGGTCGTTGACGAAGATGTCAAGTATCGAGCCGTCAAGGAAGAGATGCAGGGTCATTTCATCGCCTGCGGCGGGGCGCTCGGGAAGGCGGCAGGTATACAGGCCGTTGTATGAGCCGTTGTCGTTGACCAGGCGGCGGAGCGTGGTGAGGTCTACGGTCAGTTCGTTGGAGGAGGGAGTGTAGACCAGGGAGCCGTAACCTGCTGCGCCCTTGAGGAAGTTGAATCCGAAGGCGGCATCCCCTACGGTGAAGCTGCCCAGGAGCTCGAGCTGGCGTCCGGCTACGCCATCGATGGTGAGGTTGCTGTCAACCTCTATGCCGGAGGTGGCGTAAGATTTGGCGGAGCGCAGAGCCGCGAGACCCTCCCAGGGCTTCTGGCGCAGCTCCCCTTTGTCATCTATGCTCCACTCGCGGGGGAGGGAGTAGTTGTGGGCCCATCCCCAGGAGCAGTTGAGCTCGGTCGAAATCTTGTCAGGCACGATGCCTACCGCGATGGTCTTGCCGTCGCGCTGATACACCGTCGGGGAGAGGAGGCCGTAGCCATCCTTGCTGATGAGTTCCACATTCTTCGGCCATATCTTGCTCGCGTCAGGGACGAATGTCCCGTCGGCGGCAATGTCGCCTACCCAGTAGAGAGTGTGCACGCCTGTTGAGGTGTTGAGCGGAGTGACGGTGAAGAGCCATTTGCCGTCGGCCATGCGCGTCACGTTGGGCATCTCCCAGAACACGCCGTGCAGCGCAGCGTTGGTGGCCGAGAAGAAAGTGCGGCCGTCATTGCTCCATTTCCCGGTGACGGGGTCATATTCGTGGAGCGTGGTCGTGCCCTTTCCATCCTTGGAGCTGCCTACGATGATGTAGGCCTTGTCGCCGTTGCGGAAGAAATAGGGATCGCGGAAGTCATCCGACAGGCCCGAGGGGCGACCGTTGATAATCACCCCTTTTTTCTCCCACTCGATCAGGGAGTCGTCTTTGGGGGCGGCCTGCGCGATGGTGGCCTTGACGTAGTCCACTGCGGTGTATATGATGTTGGGTTTTCCGCCGGTGATCTCATCATCGGTGAAGACGCATCCGCTCCAGCATCCCTTGATGTCGTAGGGGTCGCCGGGAGCGATAGCAATGGGCTCCTCGCGCCACTGGCAGAGATCCGGGCTGGATATATGTCCCCAGTGCAGGCGGGTCATGTAGGGGCCGTTGGCGTTTTTCTGGAAGAACACGTGATAGCGTCCGTCAGACCAGGTCATACCGTGGGTCTCGTTGGTCCAGTTAGCCGAGGGCATGCCGTGGAAGAGAGGACGCAGCAGGTTGCCCTCATACCGGGAAGAGGGGACCGTCAGATCGGGATCGTTCTCCGGGCGCGCTGCGGCTATTTCCTCAGCCGAGAGGATGCCGTCGAAGATCTCGATGTCATCGATGAGCCCGTTGAAGGTATTGATAAGGAATGGGCCTGCGATGTCGCCTTCGGGCGATTTGCCTACGGTGAGCAGACCGGCCTCATTGTTGATGGTGGTCATGCACTTGCCGCGACCCACCTCCACGCCGTTGCGGTAGAGGACAATCGCGCGCCCGGCGGGGTCAACGGTGGCGGTCAGGCGGCTCCATTCATAGCAGGGGAGGAGGTCGGAGGCCTCTACAGAGACTTTCCATCCCCCGGTGTAACATTCAAAGGAGTACTTGCCGGTATAGCCGAGGCTGAAGGCCCATCCCTGGCGCGCTGTCTCGTCAAGGGTGCCGGCAAGGCGGATTTTCTCATCGGTGGCCTGGTCAATCTTGATGACCGGATAGGTCTCGGGAGCGACCCACATAGAGAACGTGAGGCCATTCTCGCCGACGGGCATCTCAAGGTTGTCGCCCTGGGCATAAGTGGAGTATCCGTCAAAGCGCAGGGCTTGGCCTGCGGCACCCGGTAGTGTCTCGGGGTTGTGGCGGCCGAATATCTCGAGGATGTCGGAATTGGTGGCTATCGGCAGGCGGTTGCCATCGGCCTCCATCGGAAGGCGCCATACGGGCTGGGTGGCGGCTGCTGCGAGGGGCAGGAGGCCTAATGAGAGGAGGAGTAATTTTTTTGTCATGTCAGTTAGGGCTTTTTATTAAGGTCTTTAAGGACTTTAAGGTCTTTAAGGACTTTAGGGGCTTTAAGGACTTTAAGGTCTTTAAGGACTTTAGGGTCTTTGCTGCGATGACCTTAAAGACTTTAAGGACCTTAAAGACCTTAAAATCCTTAAATCGCTAAAATCGCTTAAATCGCTGTTTAAATAACGGGCGGATATGGCCTCAGCGCATATCCGCCCGTTATTAAAAATGAGTCAATTAGGATTATTTAAGATAGTTGAGAATGTTGGAGGTCAGGCCTTCCACATTCTTCTGGTAGGGGTTGGCGCCGGAGTTCTGGTTCCACTCGTAGGCGGCCAGGCCCATTGCGATGCAGCGGCCGTGGACGGGGCTTGCATAGAAGTCCACCATGCCTGCCACGCAGTGGTCGCGCACGTGGCCCCAGGTGGCGAGCACCTGCGAGCCGGTCACGGCCTCGAAGTTGGCGATTACGTCGGGATAGTCGCCGCGTCCGTAGATGTTGCAGTCCCAGAGGCAGTTGTGGTCCTCACGCTGGCCGGGGCCGATGAGGGGGAGGTTGAGATAGCCGTAGCCGTTGGGATCCTCGAGGGTGAGGCCCTTGAAGACGGCGTGCTCGGTGCGGTCATAGAAGCCCTGGTCAGCGCCGTTGCGGAAGTCCCAGCCGAGGTAGGGGTTGATTACCCATACGTCATCGCCTGTGCCGCCATCGCCGTTGCCGTAGACTGTCGGGGCCCATCCCTCAGGCACGAATCCAAGGGGCTCGGTGAGCTGAGTGGCCATATTGGCCAGAAAGAGGGAGCCGCCTGCAGCGGAGTATGCCTTGAGGGCCTTGATAGCGCTTTCGGAGGATACCTCGTCGGGGAGGTTCATCCACCCCATGGGGAGGCCTACGCGGTCAATCTCGATCCAGAGCACGGATACCTCTTCAGGATCCAGGCCGGCGAGCAGCTCGGCGGGAGTGACGAAAGTGGAGTTGGGCTGCTGCTCGAACCATTTTGCAGCGGCGACTTCGTCATCGTCCGTCATGTCGGAGAGCTTGAGGAAGCCCATCTTGGTCTCCACGAAGGGCACGGTGAGCTTGGCATCAGCACCCGTAGAGGGATAGTAGGTGTCATACATCACCTCTACGGTGTAGGTGAGCTCCTGCTGCATGGGCTGCGACTTGAAGACGCATGAAGTGGCATCGGCAGGGAGAGAGACGGCACCGTTGACATCGCCGTCGCGGTATGCGCGCACGCCGGTGATGCCGGCAGCTGAGGGGAGGGTCCAGGAGAGGGTCACGGTGCGTCCAGAAATCTCGCTCTTGAGATTGGTGACGCCTGCGAGCTGCTCGACGGGGAGAGTGGCGAACACGGTCACGCCCTGGGAGACATACTTGTCATCGTAGCAGACCTTGACGGTGTACATTCCCTCCTCGCCCATGGGCTGGCCCTTGATAACGTATGAGGTAGCGTCGGCAGGGAGCATGACGGGGTTTGAAGTGTGGCCGTCGCGGATGAACTGCACGCCGGTGACATTGCCGGTGGGGAGAGTCCAGCTGACGTTGATGTCGTGGCCCTGGATTTCTGCCTTGAGGTTATTGACAGTAGGGAGGTCGGGCACTTCCTCGAATCCCTTCGGGTCATACTCGCCGCATCCGGTGAGCATCCCGCTCACGGCCACTGCGAGCAGCGCGAGAGCATATTTAAACACGTTTTTCATTGTGTGATGAAGCGTAATTTAGGTTATTTCTTGATGTCGTAGAGGTCGCCTGCGTTGTCCTTCTGGCCCACGGGGATGGGGAAGTAGAGGGAGCTTTCGGAGAGGTGGGCGCTCTTGTAATATTCCTGGTGGGCGCTCTCGAACTGGTAATATTTGTTGACAGTCTCGACGGCAGTGCCCCAGCGCAGGAGGTCAAACCAGCGCAGGCCCTCCATAGCGAACTCCACGCGGCGCTCGTGGCGCACGGCGCGGCGGGCGTAGTCGCGGGTCCAGCCGCTTGCGGGATAGGGGCTCACGGCGTAGTTGGCCACTGTCGGGTCGCAGTCCACCGGAGTGTAGGCGGCGTCTACGGAGCGGTCAGCCTTGGTGCGGATCTGGTTGATGAGCGTGCG
>CAZWVY010000016.1:0-41488 GCA_964637105.1 uncultured Sangeribacter sp.
TGGCGTTCTTGGCCAGAAGGCCGATAAGCATGATGAGCGCGATCTGGAGATAGATATTGTTGTCAATGTCGCGCATGCGGGCGAAGATGAATGTGCCCATGAGGCCGAAGGGCACGGAGAGGATAACCGCCCAGGGGAGGATGTAGCTCTCATACTGTGCCGAGAGGATAAGGTAGACGAACACGAGCACGAGGATGAACACATAGCCCGTGCTTCCGCTCGAGCCGCTGGCCTGCTCACGCGTCATGCCGGCGTACTCATATCCATAGCCGACGGGGAGGGTCTCCTGCGCTATGCGGTTGATAGTCTCGATGGCCACGCCCGATGAGACTCCGGGTGCCGGGTTGCCGGTGATGGAGATCGAGGTGAACATGTTGAATCGCTCGATCAGGTCAGGGCCGTAGACGCGGGTGAGCTTCACGAAGTTGTCGATAGGAGCCATGTCTACGCCGTTGCGAATCTTGATCTGCTTGAGCGTCTCGGGAGACACGCGGGCCGAGGGATCGGCCTGCATCATGACACGGTAGAGCTTGCCGTAGCTGTTGAAGTTGGAGATGTACATGCCGCCGTAGTAGCCCTGGAGGGCGGAGAGGACGGCATTCTGGGTCAGTCCGGCCTGCTTCACCTTGGCCACGTCAATCTCGACGAGATACTGCGGGAAGGTGGGGTTGAAGTTGGAGTAGGCCATCTGGATGGCAGGGTCGGCATTGAGGGCGCCGATAAACTTCTGATAGACCTCGAAGAACTTGTTGAGGTCGCCGCCGGTGCGGTCCTGAAGTTTGATTTCGAAACCGTTGGTCATCGAGTAGCCGGTGATCATCGGGGGCTGGAAGAACATCACGCGGGCATCCTTGATGGCCATGCCGGTCTTCATGAAGAGCTGACCCACGATAGCCTGCGCGCTCTCAGTGTTCTCATCGCGCTCATCCCAAGGTTTGAGCTTGATGATGAATGAGCCGTAGGTGTTGCCCTGGCCGCCGATGAACGAGTAGCCGGTGATAGCGGTGCGGCTCTTGATGGCCGGGATACTTCCGATGATGCTGTCCACGGAGTTCATCACTTGCTGGGTGCGCTCCTGCGAGGTGGCGGGAGGCATCGTGACGGCGCCCATGATGGTGCCGGTGTCCTCGGTGGGAATCATAGAGGAGGGGGTGATGGACATGAGCCATACGAGCACTCCGATACTGCCTGCCACCGTGGCGAAGCTGATGAGCTTGTGGTTGACAAACCAGGATACCGCTTTGCGATAGACTCGCAGCAGTGCGTCGAAGCTGCGGTTGAAGGAGTCGATGAAGCTCTGTGTGAAGATGCCGATGAGGGCGAGGATAGCGACCACGCATGCGATGCAGGAGAGGGCTACGTTCTCGAAGGTGTACCAGCCGAGCACGAGGAAGACGATAGCGGCGATGAGGAAAATCAGCGTCACAATCGGGGGGAATGAGAGGCGCTTCTTATAAGCCTGGCCGACCGCCTCGCCGGCTGTCTTGTAGGCATCTCCCATGCGCTCCTTGAGGCCCTTCTCGTCATGTCCCTTGAGGAAGAGGGCGCAGAGGGCAGGGGAGAGCGTGAGGGCGTTGATGGCCGAGAGGCCGATAGCCATAGCCATGGTCAGACCGAACTGGCGGTAGAACACGCCAGAGGTGCCTCCGAGGAAGGATACGGGGATGAACACCAGCATCATCACCAGGGTGATGGAGATGAGGGCGCCCGAGATTTCGCGCATTGCGTCGATAGAGGCCTTGCGCGACGATTTGTATCCTTGGTCAAGCTTGGCGTGAACCGCCTCCACCACCACTATCGCGTCATCGACCACAATCGCGATTGCGAGCACGAGAGCGGAGAGGGTGAGAAGGTTGAGGGTGAACCCGAAGATGTAGAGCAGGAAGAATGTGCCGATGAGGGCCACAGGGATGGAGATCATCGGGATGAGGGTCGAGCGGAAGTCCTGCAGGAAGATGAACACCACGAGGAACACCAGGATGAAGGCCTCGATAAGGGTCTTCACAACCTCCTCGATAGAGGCGAACAGGAACTCGTTGACCGACATTGTGGTCTGGAGCACCATGCCCGAGGGGAGGTCCTTGCGGGCCTCGTCAAGAAGTTTCTCGATTTCCTCTACGACCGCAGTAGCGTTGGAGCCTGCCGACTGGAACACGATGGCAGACGAGCCGATGTGGCCGTTGTTGAGGTTGGAGAAGCCGTAGGTCAGACGGCCCATCTCGACCTTGGCCACGTCGCCTAAGCGGAGCACTTCGCCATCCGGGGTGGCGCGCAGGATGATGTCCTCGAACTGCTTGGCATCGGTGAGTCGGCCCTTGTATTTGAGCACGTACTGGAACGACTGGTTGCCCTGCTCGCCAAACTGGCCGGGGGCGGCCTCGATGTTCTGCTCAGCCAAGGCGGCCGAGATGTCGGAGGGCATCAGCTTGTACTGCGCCATGACCTCGGGCTTGAGCCAGATGCGCATAGAGTAGTCAGCGCCGAAGGCCATTGCATCACCTACGCCCGAGACACGCTTGATCTGGGGGAGGATGTTGATGCTCATGTAGTTGTCGATAAACTGCGCGGTGTATTTGTCTTCGGGGTCATACATCGCGATCACCATCAGCATCGAAGACTGGCGCTTCTGGGTGATGACGCCCACCTGGTTTACCTCCGAGGGGAGGAAAGCCGCAGCCTTGGCCACGCGGTTCTGCACGTCGACGGCTGCCATGTCAGGGTCCATGCCCTGTTTGAAGTAGACTGTGATTTCAGCCGAGCCGTTATTGCTGGCCGAGGATGTCATGTACTCCATGTTCTCGGCGCCGTTGATCTGCTCCTCGATAGGAGCGATGACCGAGTTGAGCACAGTCTGCGCGTTTGCTCCGGTATAGGTCGTGGAGACGCGTATGGTCGGAGGCGCGATGTCCGGGTACTGCTCCATAGGTATGCTCATTAAGCCGAGCAGACCGAAGATCACGATGAAAATCGAGATCACGGTCGAGAGCACCGGACGGTTTATAAATCTGTCAAGTTTCATTATGTCCTTCTAATATCCTTAAAATATTGGAATATTCAGGTTGTTGTTGGAATATTCTGGTACGTTCATTCAGAACAGTGCAATCATTTGGCGCCCTGCTGAGCCTCTGCCGGAGCGGCTGCGCCGGTTTTGGGATTGATTACCATTCCATCCTGCAGGGATACGCCCACGCCTTCGGTGACGATCACATCGCCGGGCTTGAGGCCCGAAGTCACGATATAGGTCTGGCCGTCGTTAAGCTCGGAGACCGTGATAGGAGTGGTGTGGATCTTTGCGCTGTCGCCCACTACATACACGAACTTCATGTCCTGAATCTCAAAAGTGGCTTTCTGAGGCACTTTGAGGGCACCTGCGGTGGTAGTAGGCATCAGCACCTGGCCTGTGTTGCCGCTGCGGAGCATTCCGTCAGGATTGGGGAACTGCGCCTTGACGGTCGCGCTGCCCGTCTGGGTGTCGAGCACGCCGGAGATGGATACGATGCGTCCCTTATAGGGATAGAGCGTTCCGGTGGCGAGCTGCAGCTGCACCTCCGGCATGGTGGCGATAGCCTCCTTGACGGTGCGCTTGCCATCGTCAGTTAGGGCGAGAACCTCCTTCTCAGTCATCGAGAAATAGGCCTCCATGCCTCCGTTGTCGGAGAGGACGGTAAGAAGCGTGGAGGGGGACACGAGCGATCCCTCCTTGTTGTCGATTGTGCCGACGATTCCGGCTGTGGGGGCCTTCACTACGGAATAGGAGAGGTTCTTCTGGGCGTTGACAAGGTTGGCCTGGGCCTGGTGGAGCTGGGCCTTGGCGGCGTTCAAGGCATCCACAGAGGTCTGGTAAGCCGAAGCGCTGATGATATTCTTGTCAAGGAGAATCTTATTGTTGTTGGCGCTTGTCTGGGCGGTGTTGACATTCGCCTGGGCCACTTCGATGGCGGCGCGGGCGGCATCGACGGCAGCCTGGAGCTGCACCTGGTCGATGGTGAAGAGCACCTGGCCTGCGGCCACGTGCTGGCCCTCCTGGACATGCACCTTCGTCAGGAAGCCGGAAATCTGCGGACGGATTTCCACATCATTGACACCGTGTAAAGTAGCGGGATAGACAGTGTTGAGCGAGGCATCTTCCTCAGTGATTGTCATTACAGCAAGCGTCGGGGCCTGCTGTTGCTGCTGTGAGGCGTCCCCGCCTTTGCAGCCTGCGAGCATGATTGAGCCTAAGGCAATCACTGCGGCGCCGTAACCGAGATGGTTGATTTTCATACGTTGTGACTTATAAAGTAATGATTGTTATGTATCGCAATTTAGTGTGTTCCGGGCACTCACACTCAAGTGGTTTAAGCGTGCCGTGCACGGGGCATGCTTAAAAAATTTTAAGCATGCTTATCCTTTATTAAGACAATTCAAACGGGCTTTTGATTAAGCAAAATTACAATATTTTTTCCAATGGGGACAATTTTTGGGGATAAAACCGCTAATTAGCCAATAATTGCAGAGGTATTGACCAATTGTTAAACAGCGCCACCCCCGGACTTGCAAGTCCGGGGGTGGCGCTGTTTGCGGAGGCTGGAAAGCCTCCGCTACTTTGGGGAGCCGCTGCGGGTTAATGGGTGAAGGGCGGGGGGGTGCCCGGGTCTTCCTCGTTGGCGGGGTCAGCGTTTACCGGGGTGCCCTTGGCGGTGTCGCCTTTGACTGGGGACTCCTTTTCGGGGATGTCCTTTATCTCTTCTGCGGGGACGGGGTGGGCGTTCTTCAGGCGCTTGGCTTCGTCGCGCTTCGAGAGCTCTATTATCTCGTCGGTGCGCGATTTCCATTTGCGCGGCCCTAAGATGAGCTCCACGTCATCGTGGAATATCACTTCGTGCTCTACGAGCATGTCGCGGATCTTGTTATGCTGCTCGGCATACTTGCGGATTATCTCCTTGGCGCGCTCATACTGCTCGTTGACTATGCGCGTGACCTCCTCGTCGATGGTACGCGCCGTATCCTCGGAGTACGGGCGGTTGAAACCGTAGTCCTGGCCCGTGGAGTCATTGTAGTTGATGTTCGGCAGGCGGTCGCTCATACCGTAGACCATCACCAGGGAGCGGGCAATTTTGGTGGTCTTCTCAAGGTCATCGCTGGCTCCCGTGCCTACCTGGCCGAGAAATACCTCCTCGGCTGCGCGCCCTGCGAGCATGCCGCACATCGTGTCGAGCAATGCCTGCTTGGGTATGATCTGGCGTGCCTCAGGGGCATACCAGGCTGCGCCGAGCGCGCGACCGCGCGGCACGATGGTGACCTTCACCAGCGGATTGCCGTACTGTGTCATCCAGGTGACTGTGGCATGTCCGGCCTCGTGGGTTGCGATGGCGAATTTCTCTTCATCAGTTATGACGCGCGACCGCTTCTCGAGACCTCCGACGATGCGGTCAATAGCCGCCATGAAGTCGTCCCAAGTCACCTCCTTCTTATTGTTTCGGGCGGCGATAAGGGCGGCCTCATTGCAGACGTTGGCTATATCCGCGCCGGAGAATCCCTGGGTCTGGCGGGCGAGCTGCTCGACATTGAGGGAGGCTGAGCACTTGATGTTTCGCAGATGCACGTTGAAAATCTCGACACGGTCTGATAGCTCCGGGAGGTCAACAAATATCTGGCGGTCGAAACGGCCCGGTCGGAGCAGGGCCTTGTCGAGCATATCGGCGCGGTTGGTTGCGGCGAGGATAATCACGCCGTTGTTTGAGCCGAAGCCGTCCATTTCTGTCAGCATCTGGTTAAGCGTGTTCTCGCGCTCATCGTTGCCGCCCATGCCGGGGTTTTTGCCTCGGGCGCGCCCGACAGCGTCAATCTCATCGATGAATACGATGCAGGGTGCCTTCTCCTTGGCCTGCTTGAAGAGGTCGCGGACACGGGCCGCTCCGACTCCGACAAACATTTCCACGAAGTCAGAACCTGACATGGAGAGGAAGGGCACATTGGCCTCGCCTGCAACTGCCTTGGCCAGAAGGGTCTTACCTGTACCCGGAGGGCCCACAAGGAGTGCACCTTTCGGGATTTTAGCGCCTAACTCGGTGTATCTCTGAGGATTCTTAAGAAACTCCACAATCTCCTCAATCTCCACCTTGGCCTCTGCGAGACCGGCGACATCCTTGAATGTGACATCGGGGCCGTTGTTCTTGTCAAATACCTTGGCGCGTGATTTCCCGACGTTGAAGATGCCCCCGCCGCCACCCGGGCCGGAGGTCATGCGCTTTGACATGAAGAACATGAACAGGACTATCAGCAGAATGGGGCCGAAATAGTAGAAGAGCTGCATGAGATTCGACCCTTTGTCGTAGGTCACGGCAATCTCGGGCTTGCCCTCCTCTGCGAGCTTGGCGTTCCAGGCATCAATCTTGTCTTGCGCCTTGTCGTTGCTGGGAATGTTGGCCTTGAGCTTGCAGTCAGCATCGAGGGCCTGGTTGGAGTGCATTTTCTGCGCCTTGGCTCCCTGTTCGGTCAGGA
Source organism: uncultured Sangeribacter sp. (assembly GCA_964637105.1). Taxonomy (GTDB): domain Bacteria; phylum Bacteroidota; class Bacteroidia; order Bacteroidales; family Muribaculaceae; genus Lepagella. The sequence goes on from CAZWVY010000016.1 coordinate 6,484, forward strand.
AACCTTCGGCGATGCCGTTGGAGGAGAAGACAGTGATCTTCTCAAACTCCCCGGCCAAGGCTGCCTTTTCAAAATCGGTCCAGTCGACCTCCTTGACTGTAGAGTTATCCTGGAAATAGTAGAGGCCGAAGAGACACAGCACTATGATGGCATACATCCAATACATGTTGATGATCGGACGCCGGTTGTTGCGGTTGCCTCCCGGCTTAGGGGGCTGAAACATCTGCATTTGTGACGGGGTTATTCAGAATGAAAGGAAATTATGGGTGGGAGAGGCCTAAATTTTAGTTGGCGTGGTGCCGGCGCTCAGTCGAGGTCGGGGATTTTGATGAGGGGAGCATCGCCCCAGAGGCCCTCGAGATCGTAAAACTTACGCGTGTCGGGCAGGAAGACATGCACCATTGCATCGCCGTAATCGAGCACTATCCACTGGCAGTTGCGGTAGCCGTCATAGTGGTAAGGTTTCCTGCGGGCGTCGGCGGCGAGGCGGTCGCGCACATTGTCGGCAAGGGCGCCGACTTGCGCAGTGGAGCTGCCGGTGCAAATGATGAACTTCCCGGTGGGGGCCCCTTCCATCTCCGAAAGGTCTATCACCGTGATGTCGCGCCCTTTGCGGTCCTGCAGGGCCTCAATGACGCGGTCGGTGAATTCAATCTGTTTATCTGTATCTGTCATATATATCTTTTAAAAATGAAACGTGAAGAGTATGGCAAAATATATAAATCAGTAAAAATTTGATATTAGCCACGCTCCCGCTCCGATAGATATAACAAAAAATGAGCCAAGTTTTCCTAATTTCCATGAAAAACCGGGCTCATCACTGTCTTTTTAATAGAGTACACAGTCTCAGCTGTTGTAGCGCTCTTCGATCACGCTCCAGTCTACTATGTCCCAGAGCTTGCGGAGATACTCCGCGCGGAGGTTCTTATAGTCGATGTAGTATGCGTGCTCCCACACGTCGAAGGTCAGCAGGGGCTTGAGCCCCGATTTGATCGGGGTTCCGGCGTTGGGGCCCTGCGTGATGAAGAGCTTTCCCTCACCGTCTGCGCTGAGCCATACCCAGCCGGAGCCGAACAGGGTGGCTCCTGCCTCTTCAAACATTCTCTTGAACTCGTCAAAGCCTCCGAATTCGGTGTCGATGCGGTCGCGCAGGTGTCCGCCGGGTTCTTTCTGGCCATTGGGGGAGAACTGGAAAAAGTAGAAGATATGATTCCATGCCTGCGAGGCATTGTTGAAGAGCTTGCCATCGCTGCGGAGGATTATCTCCTCCAACGTCATATCCTCGTATTCGCTCCCCTTGATGAGGGAGTTGAGAGTGTCTATGTACGCTTTCTCGTGCTTGCCGTAGTGGTAAGCTATTGTCTCGGGGGAAATGACCGGAAGCAGAGCGTCCGGCGCATAGGGGAGTCTGGGCTGTTCGAATTTCATAGTCTTTATAATTGAAGGTTTTGTTGCAGTTAATATGCGGCTGCGGACTCATTGATTGCAGGGACATGGCGTGCCATGTCACCCTTGAACATCAGCTGGTTGTAATTCGGACATGGCACGCCATGTCCCTACAATTGAGCAACGTTCCCAATCTGACACACCGCCCTATAGCCCTAAGGCCTCGCGCTCGCGCTTTTCATATTTGGCAAGCTCGGCCACCCAACGGGAGGTCTCGACCGTAATGTCCGGGGCATTGGCGATTGCCCCTGAGGCTGCTATGCCGTTCACTCCGGCATCCATCAGAGGAGCGATGTCCTCAAACTTTATGTCTCCCACTGCGACTGTGGGTATCATAATGTTTTCGGCATGCATGGCGTTGATAAGCGCCTTCACTCCCTCCAGTCCCAACTCGGGGGCATCCGCGTCACCGATGGCTTTGCCGCGGAAGGGGGTGACGAGCAGGCAGTCCACATCAAGCGAGCGGACGGCCTTGACATCATCGATGGTGTTGACGGATACGGCGACCACTGCGGCTGCCCCTAAGAATACCCTGGCTTTTGAGGGGAGATACTCCGACTTTAGCGAGAGGGCTGTGCCTCCGACATTGAGGTTCTTGGCCTCGTCCACATGGTCGGTAAGGATAAGGAAAGCCTGTTTCTCAAGACATGCGGGCATGATGTCCTCCACCACGCCTCTAATCTCAGCCTCCGAGGCTCCGGGCATGTTGATCTGTATCCAGTTGCCGCCTCCGGCGAGCACCTTTTTCACCTGTTCCGCCACGGGAACAATGCTTGTATAGTCAGTAATGTATTGCAGCATTTTTCAATAGTTTAGACCCCGTCTCATAAAATTTTTAAGTCTCAGGGGAGGTTATTCTGCTGCTATAACGTCTGAGCGGGCGGGTCGGTTCGGTGTGGCAGTGCCTGCGCAGCCCACCGTTATTCGCTGTCGTGGTGCGAAGCGGGGAGGGCAGTCTGGATTACCTGACGGCACTGCGCCATGAGCTGCTTGGTGTTGAAGCCTCGCTCTCCGGGGTAAATCGGCTTGTGGATGGTGAGGGTCAGCACGCCGGGGGTGACGTTATATGTGGTGCGAGGCATCGCCTCAAATGAGCCGTCGATGGTGATGGGCACCACGGGGAGCTTGAACTCCGATGCGAGCATGAAGGCTCCGCGCTTGAAGGGTATCATCTTGCCGTCCCAGGTGCGCGAGCCCTCGGGGAAGATAACGAGCGACATGCCGTCGCGCAAGGTCTTCTCAGACTCCTCTATGGTCTGCTTTATGGAGTGGATATTGGAGTCATCCACGAAAATGTGGCCCGCGCTCTTGCAGGCCCTCCCTACGAGGAATATTTTCTCAAGCTCCTTCTTCATCAGCCATTTGAAGTTATGGTTGAGATAGCCGTAAATGGCCCAGATGTCGAAGGCTCCCTGATGGTTGGCCACGAACACATAAGAGGTCTTAGGGTCAATATTCTCGCGGCCCACAACGTGGACGCGCACTCCCCAGAGCACGCAGACGCAGCGCGACCATATGTGGGCCGGCCAGTATCCTCCGAAATGCCGGGAGGAGACCGTGGTCAGGATGATAGTGACCAGGGCGGTAAGGATTGTGAGCACTAACAGTATGGGGGCGGCGATGAGCCATTGGTAGATGCGGAAGAGGTAGATCATGATGCGATATGGCGGAGCCTGTGTAAGTATAAAAAGAATTTCAGCGCAAATATAGTAAAAATCCGTGAAGCCTCCAAATCATCGATGAGCCGTGTTTCCGGTGAATGAGGTTCAGCTGGTCAGAACATCCGTTCAGCGGAAAAAAGTGGTCCCGGAGGGACCCCAACAGCGTTATCCCCGGACGTGAGTCCGGGGTATTAAGCCCCCTGTATACCACCACCCCGGAGGGGTGGCACTCGGGTAATCAGTGCCACCCCTCCGGGGTGGTGGTCGTGTATAATGTCCTACGAACCCCGGACTCACGTCCGGGGATAACGCTCTGTGGCCCCTCCGGGGCCTCTGCCCCCGGAATCTCTCATTCTACTGGGGCCCGGGACCGCTCCTGGTCGGGTGTGTCGGGATGGATTATGCTCCGTAATTTCATCCGGGCTCCCGGGGGCCTCACGACTGGAGCATTGAGGCGTCGGTGGGCTCGGGAGCTATGAGCTTGTAGCCCTTGCCGTGGATATTGATAATCTCGATCGAGGGGTCGTCCTTGAGCAGCTTGCGGAGCTTGGTGATATAGACATCCATGCTTCGGGCATTGAAATAATTGTCGTCAATCCAGATAGACTTGAGGGCATAGTTGCGCTCGAGAATCTCGTTGACATGCGAGCAGAGCAACGAGAGGAGCTCGCTCTCCTTGGTGGTGAGCTTCTGGGTCTTGTCGTCGGCAATGAGCACCTGCTTCTGGGTGTCAAAAACGTATTTGCCGAGTTTGTAGAGGGTTATCTCCTTGTCTTTCTTGCCCTTCACGCGGCGCAGGATGGCGCCGATACGGAACACGAGCTCCTCCATTGAGAAGGGTTTGGTGATATAGTCGTCCGCACCGAGCTTGAAGCCCTCGAGCACATCATCCTTAAGGTTCTTGGCCGTCAGGAAAATGATAGGCACCTCCGCATTGACGGTGCGGATCTCCTGGGCGAGGGTGAAGCCATCTTTCTTAGGCATCATCACATCGAGCACGCAGAGATCATAGCGCCCCTTCAGGAAGGCCTTGTATCCCTTCTCGCCGTCAGCATAGAGGTCGGCGTTAAATCCCTTTGCCTGGAGGAATTCTCTGAGCAGCATGCCCAGGTTCTCATCGTCCTCGCAAAGCAGTACTTTTACTTTATCGTCCATAGTATTCAATATTTCGATTAATATTTCTTGTTTCTAAAATTCAGCGGCCAGGCGCGAGGAGGAGGCGAGGGGGAGCACGATAGTGAACTCCGTCCATTTGCCGAACTCGCTCTCAACGGATATCGAGCCTCCGAAGATTGACACCATCTTCTGCACGTAGGCCAGGCCGAGCCCGAACCCTTTCACGTCATGCAGGTTTCCGGTCGAGACACGATAGAATTTCTCAAATATCCTCTTCATGTCGTCCTTTCGCAAGCCGATGCCGTTGTCTTTCACCTTTATGATGAGACGGCCTTTGTCGCCGTCGAGGGTGCGTATCTCGAGCTTGGGCTCCACATCGCTCCGCTTGTATTTCACCGCATTGTCGAGCAGGTTGAAGATGACGTTGGTAAACTGCATCTCATCCACGCGTATCTCCGCGTCCGGGGCCTCCGGCTCGAATTTCAGCGTGCCTCCGTAACGCTCCACCTTGATCTTAAAGGTGTTGACCACATTGGCTATGATGCTGTTGGCATCCACCTCCTTGAAGGTGAGCGCGCCGGTGGAGTTCTTGTCGAGCACTGACATCTGAAGCACCTTCTCCACCTGGAATCTGAGCCGCTTGGCCTCCTCGGAGATGATGCTCGCCAGGTGCTTGAGAGTAGCCGGAGACTTTTTGACCGATTCATCCTCGAGCATCTGGGCTGACAGCGAGATGGTCGATATGGGGGTCTTCAGCTCATGGGTCATATTGTTGATAAAATCGGTGCGCATCTCGGTGATCTTCTTCTGATGGAAGGTGAGCACGATGGTGTAGATGAACACCACAAGCAGTATGACCGTCAGGGCGAGCGTGGGGATTATAAATCTGACGGAGGAGAATATGTATGTGCTTTTCGTCGGGAAACCAACGGAGAGAGAGTAGGAAGTGTCTGTGTTGGGAAACAGATTGACAGTATATCTCTCCTTCTCGGGGATGTCGGAGAAATCGGGGGTGCTGTAGACGAGGTTGCTGCGGTCATCAAACACGGCGAATCCGAAGGGTAGCTCCACTCCGTTGCGGGCCAGGTCTGAGGTGAGGTAATTGCGGATCATAGTGGAGTCCGCGCGCTCGATCACGGGACGCTTGCCCGAGTCGTGAAGTATGGTGAGTATGACCTCGTGAAGCAGGCCGCGCTGGTAAAGATACTGCGTGCGCAGGGCCTCCTGGAGATTGCGGTAGCGGCTGCCGACATTCTGCACCGGAGAGGGAAACTGGAGGGGAGAGGCGGAGGGAGCCTCCGACGAAGTGACGCCCGGGGCGTCATTTGACGAGAAATCCTCACGCAGCTGGGAGGCTGCGAGCGAATTGGCATCCTCCTCCAGGAAATGGAGCGTCTCCTGGCGCTCGAGGTATCCCGACGTGGAGTAGAGCGAGCGCATGACGCTTTCGCTGAACTGCCCGTCGCGCATCTTCACCATATTTTCCAGATACATTATCTGGAAATAGAGCAGTGCGCCGAAGGTAATGGCCATCACGACCGTCAGGAGCCATATCTGTGATTTTTTCATCGTATCTCCTAAAGATTTGGTTTCCGGACCGAGCCGGACCTGTTTCAGGCACGGCAGGGTCATGCATTAATAATCTTTTATATATTGTTAACGCTTAATTAACAACTTGGTTCTATGCAGAGAGAAAATAGTGGCGCAGGATATGAAAGCGCGACTTTTCACGTTATATAGAGATATGAAACGTATCTTACAATATTTTCCTATATTTTTTCTGATTTTCGGCTTGGTATCAGGGTGCACGAGCGAGTCGCCCGACCCTGCGCCATCCCCCTCCTCGCCTGAGGCCAAGCGTACTCTTCTGATTTATGCCGTGGCCACCAACAGCCTCAGCACGGCCCTCTCCGGTGACATGGCCGAGATGCGAAAGGCCGCGCCCTCTGTCGAAGGGCTCGGGAAGGATGTCAACGTAATCCTCTACCGTCTTGACTATACCGCGGGGCCTGCGCTCTACGAACTTGACGCCGCTTCGAGCGACTTCGTCAAAATCAAGGACTACGACCGCGGGCAGTTCTCCACCGACCCCAAGCGCATTGCGCAGGTGATAGCTGATGTCAAGAAACTGCGTCCGGCTGAGAAGTACGGTCTTGTGATGTGGTCGCACGCCACAGGATGGAGTCCCGATTTCTCAACCCACAGTTCGGAAGTGAAACGCTCTTTCGGCCAGGACAAGTATGGCGGCATATCGGATTCGACCGACCTGGACGAGTTGGCTTCGGTCATTCCTTCTGATACCTTCGACTTTATCTGGTGGGACTGCTGCTACATGGGTTCCATCGAGGTGGCCTATCAGATGCGCGGCAAGTGCGACTTCATGGCAGCTGCCCCCTCCGAGGTGCCGGGCAACGGCATGCCGTATCACATCACGCTCCCCATGCTCGCCTCCGCGAGCCCACGCATAGCCGAGGCAGCAGCTGAATATTTCAATTTTTACAAACTTCAGTCCGAGGGGCTCTCCCTGCGTGACAGAACCCCCTCGAGCATCGCTGTCTATGATATGCGCGAGATAGAGGGAGTGGCCGAAGCTGCGGCCCATATATATAAGGAGGGGGAGATGCCCGATGAATCAGTTCTGCAGAACTATGCCCGCCGCCCCAACGGCCCTTTCTATGATTTCGGGCAGTACACCCGGCTCTATACGCAGGGGATGGCCGGGGGCGATGCCGCCCTTCTTGCATTTAATGCAGCTATGGGACGGTTTGTCATAGCCGGATACTGCACCCCTTATAACTTCAACTGCTGGACCGCCACCTCCTACACTGACCCCTCCTGGTACACATGGGATACCGACATCTACAGCGGAGTGACCTGCCACTATCCCGATCCCTCGACAGTGGCAGAGGAGGAGTATTACCGCAGCCTCGACTGGTGGCAAAGGGTAGGGGCGCGATAAATCGCGCCCTATCGGCAACGCGGCATCGCTCCGCCATCACCGCGCCCGCTTGCGGTCGCGACAAACCGCTCCCACGATATTTGTAACTATAATAAATACTCATGATACAAACCAATGACCTGCCGGTAGTGCCGCTGCCGGACGTCCCGGAGTCCACCGGCGAGATGTGGGACTCCCTCAAGGGGCTCTCCCTGGACGATGCGATGACGAAGATAGCGAATTCCATGGTCGACTTCGCTTTCAAGCTCTGCATCGCCATCCTGGTGTTTTATGTAGGCCGCTTCATCATACGCCGCATTTTCAAGGTGGTGCGCAATGTGATGGTCAACCGCAAGATAGATGCCTCGCTGACTACATTCGTGCTGTCTTTTGTGAAGATGGTGCTCTATTTCATACTCATCATCACCATAATCGGTATTCTCGGCATCGAGACCAGCTCGTTCTTAGCTATCTTCGCCTCCGCCGGTGTCGCTATCGGCATGGCTCTGAGCGGCACGCTTCAGAACTTTGCCGGCGGAGTGCTTATCCTGCTGCTCAAGCCCTACAAGGTCGGGGATTTCATTGAGACAAGCGGGTTCACGGGCACGGTCAAGGAGATTCAGATTTTCCACACGGTGCTCAACACCGTTGACAACAAGGCCATCATCATACCTAACGGCGGACTTTCCACCGGGTCCATCAACAACTATTCGCTCGAGTCATACCGGCGTGTGGACTGGACCATCGGCCTTTGCTACGGCATGGACTTTGAGGCTGTCTCGAAGGTCATAATTGAGATGCTTCTTTCGGATGACCGGGTCGTGAAGGGGACGATCGAGGCTGACAAGGAGATGCGCCGCCAGCGGTCTCTGGCAGCCGGCGAGGTGCCATTCGGCGAGACCGAGGAGACTGAGCCGGAGGGGGATACGGAGACAGGTAAGGTGTCGTGGTGGAAGCGGTTCCGCGCACGCCAGAAGCGCCGCCAGGTGGCGATACAGGAGAAGATGCGCGAGAAAATCAACATGAACTCCGGCATCCCCGTGAATGTGGAGCGGCCTCCCTTTGTGGGGTTGAGCGCCTTGGGGGACAGCAGCGTCAACATCACCGTGCGCGCGTGGACGCGCACGGACTACTACTGGGGCCTCTTTTTCGACATGAACGCGAGGTTCTACAAAGAGCTCCCCGAGAAGGGCTTCGACTTCCCCTTCCCGCAGTTGGACGTACACGTCCAGACTCTGCCCGGCCAACAGTAGCGGAGGCTTTCCAGCCTCCGTAAATACAGCGACTGACGAACAGTCCCGGAGGGACCTAACAGCGTTAACCCCCGGTGAAACCGGGGGTGAGCTCACAACCCTATACACTCCACCCCGGAGGGGTGGCACTGAACAAAATCGTGCCACCCCTCCGGGGTGAAGTGCTTAATACGAGGTGCGATACCCCGGGTTACACCCGGGGCTAACGCTGTCAAGCCCCTCCGGGGCTTCTGTCAGGCAGCGGGTGCTGGCACCTTCAGGGACTGAAGCCTCCGGGGCTTCTGTCAGACTGCGGGGCTTGGTGCAGGATTATCCGCAGTGCCAGTACTTGCGCACCTCCTCGAGCATCTCCTTGGGCTGGCCGTCGAGTTTCTTGCGCAGGTTGGTGTCCTTGTACTTGCGGAGCTTCTTGATGATGCCGTCGATGAGGCTCGGCGCAAACACCTCGTAAGCCTCGAAGGCGCCGCGCGCCTCCTCGAGGCGGTCTGCCGACGCCACGCAGCTGTCGGGCAGCGACTGGAGCGATTCGAGCTTCTCCTTGTTCTCGTCATTGTGGATGTTCACGCTGACATACATGTCCTTGGCGCGCTCCAGAGCATCCTCCATCTCGAAGCCGATGCGGGCAGCCACCACCATGCCGGCGATGAGCTGGTAAACGTCAGCCGAGCAGTCGGCTGAGCGCAGCTCGGCAGTCTGCTTCTGAGGAGCAGCCATAGGCTCGCCCTGCTCGAGGGGATTGGCAGTGGCGCACATATTGCCCTTGCCGGTCCAGCCGAGGGGCACGCGCACGAGCACCGAGCGGTTGCGGTCGCCCCAGCATACTGAAGTCGGAGCCTCCTGATGGGGTACGAGACGGAAGTAGGAGGTCGGCACCTTGTTGCCGAAGGCCGTGATGGCGGGGGCGTAGGTGAGGATGCCCGCGATAGCCTTCTTCGCGATGTCGGACAGTTCGCCGTTCTCCACCATCATGTTCTGTCCGTCCTTCATCACCTTGAAGTGGATGTGGAGTCCGCTTCCGGCCTTGCCTGCGGTGATCTTCGGCGCGAAAGTCACATCGAAATCATGCTTCATGGCCAGCGTGCGGATCACCCACTTGGCGATCATCAGGTTGTCGGCTGCCTGCTCGGCGGGGATGGGAAGGAACTCAATCTCGTTCTGCTCATAGATGAGACCGTCGAGAGTGAAATTGCCGACCTCGTTGTGACCATACTTGATCTGGCCTCCGGCCTGCGCGATGGTGTTCATGCACTCCGTGCGGAAGTCGTTGAACTTGGCGTAGGGGGCAGACTCGTGGTAGCCCTTCTGGTCAGTAGCCTGGAAGAGGCCCTTGTCGGGTGAGATCACATAATATTCCAGTTCGCCCATCGCATAGAAGTCCATGTCGGTGACCTCGCGGAAAGCCTGGCAAGCGCGGCGCAGGGTGTATTCCGGGGAGGAGGGGAGGGGTTCGCCCTCCTTATTAAAGAAGGAGGCGAGCATCGTGAGGGTGGGGATTTCGGCGAAGGGATCGACGAAAGCCGTGCTGAAGCGGGGGATGACGTAGAGGTCGCTGTTGCCGGCCTCGATGAAGGGGAAGAGCGAAGAACCGTCAACGCGCTCGCCGTAGCTGAGGATCGAGTCGAGGTATTCCTCGGAATTGATTACGAAATTGAGGGTCTTGAGACGGTTGTCATCAGCGGGATACATGAAATTGATCATGCGGATGCCGTTCTCCTTGACGAAGCGGATGATGTCGGACTTGCGGAACTCCGAAGGCATTTTCTGCAGATACTGCACCACCTTGTTGGGGTTGAGCGAAATCAGGTTGTTCATGGCAGGTATAGATATTATAAGGTTATCAGTGTTTTTGTCGGGCGCCCGGGCAAATTGCCTCGGAAGCCCGAAATCGTGTGCAAAGGTAAGCAAAACCCCCGGGCCAACCAACGTTTCCGCGTATGTTTTATAACATAAAGTCAGAAGTGGGAGGATGGTGGCAAGGAGCGCGGGCTTCTAGCCCGCGAAAGGGGAAGCGGGCTGGAAGCCCGCGCTCCTTGCCACTCCTTGCTGAACCGACACGGGGCGAGCAGTGTTATTAAGGTGAGTAAGAAACCAACAAAAGTAATATTATGGAAACATTTGATGAGATCATCCAGTCGCCGACTCCGGTGCTCGTAGACTTTTTCGCCACCTGGTGTGGCCCGTGCAAGATGATGCATCCCGTGCTCGAAGAACTCCACGCCAAACTTGGCGATAAGGTGCGCATAATCAAGGTGGACGTGGACAAGAACGAGCCCCTCGCGCAGAAGTATATGATCCAGAGCGTCCCCACGCTCATGATCTGGAAAAACAACAAGCTTGAATGGCGCGGCGCAGGCTACCACAGCGCAGCCGACCTGGAGCGGATGCTTAGCGGGTATATTGATTGATGCGCGGGTAGGGGCGCGATATATCGCGCCCACCGCGAATGTACCCACATAACGCATGGCCACTCCTTTGGTGGGCGCGATGTATCGCGCCCCTACCCGCGGACGATGATTCGCGGTCATGCCATATGCGGCATTTTCCAAAAATTTTTCTTAAAAAATCGGGAAATATTTTGCGGAGCGGAATATTTTCTGTAATTTTGCAGCAGTGCGCCGATTACGGCGTGCTGCTTTTCCATACTGACTAATATGACCTCATCTCAAAATAAAGCATCCTCCCGCTTGGCTCTGCGCGCTCCGCGCTCAGGCCGTGAGTGGCGCCGGCGCACCCTTTCGCTGGCGGTTGCTTGCATTTTGCTACCCCCCCCCGATTTTCGGACAAAATGTCAGCGTAAAGTCTGTTGCGCTGCTTGAATTCGACACAACAGCCGGACTTTCTGATATTCGCGACAATAACGGCGAGAAGGCCGCCCTGCTGAAAGTGCAGACCACGGAGCGCGGCTTCACGTTTGATGTAGGCAAAATCGGCATTCTGAAGACGGAGCCGCAGACGCGCGGCGGCTCGCATGACGCGGAGATCTGGGTATGGGTCCCCGCCAACTCCCGCAAACTGACCATCCAGCACCCTCAGCTGGGCTTGTTGCGCGACTTCGACTTAGTCGCGGCCAACGGCGCCCCCCTGGAGCCGGGCCACACCTACGAGGTTGTGCTCGAATCGGGAGCGGTCAACTCCCTCACCGTGTCGGACTACAGCAAGACGCAGGTGCTCAACCTGACCGTCACCCCCGCTGATGCGACCGTGTTCATCAACAACGTGCCGCAGACCCTCAAGGATGGCAAACTGAGTCTCTCGCTGCCATTGGGCGATGTGCTGTTGGTCGTATCCAAACCCCTTTACGAGACTCACAAAGAGACCTTGCGCTTAGGCACCGAGATGCCCGAGAACGTCAACCTGACCCTGAAGCAGAACTTCGGCTACCTCGTCTTCGCACCCAACCCCGAATATGACGGCGCCGAAGTCTACATCGACGGCATAAAAGCCGGCACCCTCCCTCTCCAGGAACTCAAACTGGACGCAGGAATGCACGACCTGGATATTGTCAAGCCACTATACACTACCCACTCCGAGCGGGTCAATGTCCTCAGGAACCAGACCAAACGAGTTGAGCCAAAATTAGATGCCAATTTCGCAAACATATCAATCCAGGCTCCCGCAGATTGTGAGATATGGCTTAACGGCGACTTCAAGGGTGTGGGCTCATGGGAGGGCAAACTTGATCCGGACACATACGTGGCCGAGGCGGTAAAGAAGAATTACCGCCCGTCGCGACTGGAATTTAATGTGGAAAGAAACAAGAAGGAAGTGTTCACCCTTCCGGCTCCCGAACCTATTTACGGTGCGCTTGAGGTGACGGTCGTTCCCGGAGGCGCAGATGTATTTATTGACGGCGAACTGAGAGGTCAGAGCGGCGAGCCCATAGAAAACATTCTAATTGGCGAGCATAAGGTCAGAATAGTTAATAACGGATACAGGCCCATTGAAACCACTGTAAATATTGTGGAGGGGGATGTAACTCCGATAGGATTCCAGCTTGACAGCACATGTGATGTCATGCTGCGCTCAACTCCCACGGCCTCTGAGGTGTATCTCAATGGCCGGTTAATGGGTGAGACGCCATACCATCTTGAAACTGAGAGCGGCACATATAATCTGGCCGTAAAGAAAGAGGGGTATTTCAGTTTTAACCGCAGCATGCCTCTGAACGGCTCTACGGAAGACCTGACCATCAAACTGCGAAAGAAGATAATCGAGGGCACATATCTGTCGGTGGGATATGATCCGGTCGGCAAATACGGGTTCACTGTCGCCGCCGGCACATATATAGCAAATGTGAATATTTCGGCATTTGTCTCGCCGCTGCAATCGCAGACTGCCACTGTCTATTGGAATTCCTCCAATGTATCGGTAGCTCCCTACCAATGTGAGTATAAGCCCTTCTCTGCCGGTTTCAAAGCCGGTTACGGTTTGAAATTATTGAAGAATAAACTCAGAATCACACCTCAGGCAGGAGTTAGCTGGACTCGTTTGACGGAAAGGAATCTGCGCCATGTGGACGGTTTCACGAGCGACCAGGCTGTCGGTAGCGTAGCAAACGGGTCAAATGTACTAAGCGTGTCGGGAGGTGTCAAAGCGCAATATCGCATTTGGAAATTCATCGGGGTATCCGTCACTCCCGAATATAAAGTTGCAGTCAAGAAATCAGCAGGCTATGCTCATCTGGAATCCATGCTTCCTGATATTTTCAAACCATACGGCCAAGGTTTTTCTTTAAATGCCTCTGTGGACTTTATTTTTTAATCTCTCAAAAGAGATTGTATCAACTTATTTAAAAGCGTTTCAAATAACGCCTTTCTATTAATGGCACTGATGAATAAAAAACTAACTCTATACATCAATCTCGCAGCGCTCGGAGGGTCTATGGCTCTCCTTGCGGGATGTTCGGATGACTTCACTCAGTCCGGCGGCGAGTCAGATTTCAAGGTATCAGCGCGGACCTCATATCTGCGCACCAAAACCAACGCTCTTTCTTTCGGAGCCGACGGAGGCGCCGGCAACACCCGCACTATCCGTGTGGAAACATACGGCACGCCCTGGGTGATAGAACCACAGGCGGACTGGGTAAAAGTATCACCGGAAAACGGCACCGGAACACAGGACGTAACGGTGACAGTAGAACCGAATCCATCGGCCGATGTAAGCAAACACACCTTCCTTACCCTGAAGCCTGCATCCTCCACGGCTATGCCCGGAGTAGCGGCAGCCTCATGGAAGGTGAACGTGGACCAAGAATCTCCGGCTGCTTTCCTCGATGCCGCAATCGAGCAAAAATCGCCGGGAATAGCGAAAAAACTGGGAGGTACGGCAGGCAGTTCGCTGCGTATCAACGTCAATGCAAATTGTGAGTGGCAAGTTGTATCCGTGCCTGAATGGGCTTCATATGAAACTGATGCCAACGGTATTATCCTTAACGCCATCAGTCAGAATATTCATCCCGAATCCCGTACCGGGTCTGTTGTCATTTCCTACAATCTTCATCTTGGCGAGCCCGCTTCAAAAGCGGTGACCGTCACTCAGGATGTTCTCACCTACGATATTCCCCTTGACTATCAAATGAAGTTTGACCGACAGGGTGAAACTAAAGTGCTGAAAGGAGTCCGTATGGAGGGTGATTGGAGGATAAGCGGAGAAAATACGTGGGCCGCAGCGTGGAGCACTCGCAATGATGACGGTACATACGATATTACTGTCAGGGCTCTCGAGAACACAGATGTAGAATCAGGCACTTCGCGCAGCGCAGTAATAGTATTTTACTCTACGGAAGCGGGAACGATAAACAAAAGAGCACGTTCAAAAATCTACATAGAGCAGGACCCATATATCTTTGAGTTTACCGGCACCGCGCAGAATGACGATGGCACGCCTGTGACAATGAAAGTCGGCGACCGCACGGCCCGTGTGGTTGACACTAACCTGTTTGAGAATATCATTCCTCTCAATGTACATTCCAACTGCAACTGGATGTTCGGTTCGACTGCGGACTGGGTGAATGTAGGCTCAAATCAGGAATACAATTTTACCGGCCCTTCACATGGGGAGGGCGACAATAAGATGAGGGTAAATGTTTGGCCCAATAAAACCGCCAAGCCCAGAACAGCCCTCTTTCATCTCTCTTATCCTAACGTCGGGGGTAAACACGAGTATGTAAACGTGCGTCAAAAGGGCGCGTCATTTAGTGTCTATGGTGGAGACGAGGGTTTTTTGAAGGTGTCTCCGTCTGGAGGAGAATATAAGCTGGATATTTCGGGCCATGGGTCATGGAGCATGACGTGTGACAGCGAGTGGGTTAAAATCACCTCTCCGATGTCGGGGGTGCTGTTGGGTGACCACAGTTCTGATATCATCACCCTTGAAGCCGAGCCGCTGATTTCGGGCGAGACCCGTTCCTGTTCCCTTACCTTTTGGCTCGCAGGAATTCAGAGGGTGTATAAAGTCGTTCAGTATCCCGGAGTTTCTGTTTCCGGGTCGACCCTCACGATAGACCCTGACGCGGCCAAAACCCACTATTTGACACTTCGTCTTGACCGTCCCTGGAAAATCACAACGGACGCGGACTGGCTGCGCATCAATCAGATGTCCGGGCAAGGCTCGCCCGACCCCGTAGACATTTCTATTGGAGCAACGGCAAAGAATCCTCGCCTCAATCTACCACGCATGGCCAACCTTTCCATAGAATACGAGGAGGAGGGAGTGCCCGTTATCTTAAACTATCAAGTTATCCAAGAATCATATAGTTTAAAAGTCTCAGGAATACCCAATGAACTCAAACCCGAAGGAGGGTCTTTTAAAGCTGTCCTATCCGGTTCAGTACCAATCACCAAAGGCTTGATAGGGTACACTTATCCTGATTGGCTTGAACTCGCTTCCGAATCTGTTTCAACTGGGTCAAATAATTCTTTCGCTGTAACATTTAATTATAATGCTCGAACTTCAACAGAAGAGCGTAAAGGAGACATTGTATTTTGGCAGGCTAATTATCCTGCGGACAAAATTAGTATACGGGTGACTCAACCTCAACTCGACAAATATCTCATTCCGGAAAAAACTTTTTTGAATTTCGACAGATCAACATCATCACAAGAACTTAAATACATCTCCTCCTCTCCGGTAACCGTTTCTAGTGATGCTGATTGGATTGAAGTGGAAGACTTATCCGATTCTTCTTTTTTGGTCTGTGTCGTTGAAAACACAGGTGCCGCTAGAGTCGGCTATGTTAAGCTACAGAATGACGACGGGTATTCTGTCAGTGTGAAAGTAGTACAAGAATCAAGTTCTATTTGGGCATCCCCTGTTTCTATCAATTTGGATTATTTCTCACAAGAAACTTATGTGAGGGTATTTTCCGACTTGACTGTGATATGTAAAAGCTATCCAGCATGGGTCACAGTCAAGAAAGGGGCGGAAGGATACACTTGGTCAATCGATGTTGGATTTAACAACAGCGGCGCTGTAAGGCAAGGGAAAATTACCTTTGAAAACAGTGCCGGGAATACTGCTATTGTTACTATTACTCAGACACCTTTATAACTTTCTTTCACTTTTAGCCAAATAATGAAATCTATTATATTCACACGCGGAGCGACGAGCATGCTCGCCGCTCTGCTGTTTGGGGGAGCCCTGTTTCAGTCCAGTGTGCCCGCTCGCGCGATAACTGTTAACGAGGTTAAGGCGCAGACGGAGGTGTATGTGTTTGGGGAGGGGCGCGGGAGCACCGAGGAGGAGGCCGACCGGCTGGCTCTCGATGACCTGCTGTCGAAAATCTCTACGTTTGTGGTCAGCAAGACTTCGATGAAAAATAAGGAGTCTGTGGCCGGTAAGGTGGTGACCTCCAATTCGGAATTCGAGTCGATGGTGAGCACTTACCGCTCGGGTCAGCTCTACAATACGGAGAAGGAGGTGTCGGGCGAGGAACCGGATGTGCGCGTGGTGCGATGGATGAAGCGTGCGGATGTGCAGAAGATCTTCGATGCGCGCAAGACGCGCATCCGCAATCTCATCGATGAGGGCCTTGAGGCGGAGTCGAAAGGGCAGATTGACATTGCGCTGCGCAATCTCTACTGGGCGTTGCTGCTCACCAAGACGCTGCAGTTCCCTGGCGAGCTGCGCTACGCGGTCGCTGACGGTTCGCAGAAGACGGTCGAAACCTGGCTGCCCCAGCTGATGAAGGAAATCATGGGAGAGGTGAAGGTGTCGACGGTCGCCCGCAATGAGGATGAGGTGGAGCTTCTTTTCACCTACAAGAACAGGAAAATCGAGTCTATCGACTATTACTATAATTTCGGGCAGCACTGGACCACGAGCCGCAGCAACGCCACGGGTGGAGCGGGCACGATGGAGGTGGATGCGGATTACAATCCGGAGCAGTTTCGCATACGCATTGCTTACGACTATCCGGACCGCGCGCGTGACATCGCCGATGTGGACCTGGCGTATCAAGCCGTGATCCGCAAACCGGGTGTGACGGGACGCGAGAAAACTTTCAGCGCGGTGCCCGTAGACCGCGCGAATGTGGAGGGGGCGATGCGCCGCCAGCTGCAGCGCGAAGCCGGACTGAGCGGTTCGGCAGCTCCCGGGTCGCAGCCGGGGGGCGCGCCGAAGGTGGTCGAGTCGTTCAGCACGATTGATCCGGCAATCTACGCCAAGCCCGAGCAGGTTACGGGCGATGGCGAGATGCGGGCGATGATCAACCGTGTCATCAAGGCTATTGAGTCGAAGCAGTATGATGCTGTCAGGGAGTGTTTCACTCCTTCGGGGTGGGACGTGTATGAGAAGTTAGTGAAGTACGGACGCGCCTCGATGGTCGGGGGCAACAATTTCCGGATGTACCGCGACGGTAGCCGCACGATGGTGCGCGGGGCGCAGATGGCGTTCCGGTTTGAGAACGGGGCCCGCAAGTCGTTTACGGAGGAGGTGATTTTCTCCATCAACAGCGAGGGCAAAATCGAGAATGTGAGTTTCGGGCTGGGCCGGACGGCTGAGGACGATATACTCGGCAATTCGGCGTGGAGCGAGAAAATCCGCATGGCGGTGCTCAACTTCATGGAGAACTACAAGACGGCCTATTCGTTGAAGCGCCTGGATTACATTGAGAGCATCTTTGCTGATGATGCGGTAATCATCACGGGTTCTGTGCTCCGCAAGAGCGGGCGCAAGGTGAACCGTGGTGATTACTCGGGGCTTGCTTTCCCGGAGGATGAGGTGAGGTATTCGCGCTACAATAAGCGGGAGTACATCAACCAGCTTAAGCAGAATTTCGCTTCCAAGAGCTTCATCAATGTGCAGTTTGCGGCCAACAAGGTGTACAAGCTGAGGGACGAGGGGCTGTATGCGATACAGATTGTGCAGGATTATTTCTCGTCGAATTACAGCGACCACGGGTATCTGCTGCTGTTTGTAGACATGCGCGATGAGGACAATCCGCTGATCACTTTCCGCTCCTGGTCGCCGGTGGAGAACAATCCCTACTTCGACCCTGCCAACTGGAATTGAGGGCCATCCGCCGCGATTATCTTACGCAGAGCCCACGAGGGCTGCGCGACTTCATCATCCTCTTGCGGTGTAGATTTGAGCTGCGGGTCTGAGACCCGCAGGAACTTAATCATCTCACGCAGAGGGCGCAGAGGGCTACGCTGTAACCGGTCTCGTGCGGGTAACGGACGGGAGTGGTTTTGCGTTCTTTGCGAACTCTGCGTGAGATAAAAATGTGGGCTACGCGGTTGGATTGTCTCACGCAGAGTTCGCAGAGGGCGCAGAGGGCTGCGCGGTACATGGGCCCGTGCGGGGTATCGGATGGGAGTGGCTCTGCGTTCTTTGCGCTCTCTGCGTGAGATATTTATCAGTGTGGGATATTATTGCGATTGTTTTACGGAGGCTGGAAAGCCTCCGCTACTTTACGGAGGCAAGATGCCTCCGCTACTTGGGAGCGGCTCTTTTGGCGGGTCCTATTGGATGGTGAAGGGGTCGGCGTCTTGCCAGGCGGGGAATTTGGCGCGGAAGCGCTCGAGTTTCTCGAGCGAGAGAGAGGCGTACAGGAGGCCGTCAGCCCCTTTGACAGTGACGTCTTTGCCTTTGAAGTCTATGGCCATCGAGGAACCGTCATACTCGAAGCCGCCCGGGTCGGTCCCCGCGCAGTCCACTCCGCAGACGTACGCTTCATTCTCTATGGCCCGCGCTACCAGCAGCTTGTTCCAGGCATCAACGCGCACTGTGGGCCAGTTGGCTACGGCCAGCAACAGGTCGTACTCGGTGCGCACGTTGCGGCACCACACCGGGAAGCGCACGTCATAGCAGACTATCATGGATATGTTCCACCCCCGGAAACGGACTTTGAGCCGCCCGTGGCCGCGTGAGAATGACTCATGCTCGCCTGCCATGGTGAAGAGATGGCGTTTGTCGGCGAAGGTCTCCTCGCCGTTGGGTTCGATGAAGAATGCCCGGTTGTAGAGCGACCCTCCGCTGTCGGCCACGAAACTGCCGGCTATCGCCACGTTGTGGCGATGCGCCAAGGCCTTGACGAAGTCAATGGTCGCGCCCGTATTTCTCTCGGCCATCCCGCGGATGGCCTCCTTGTCCATGCCGGCGGGGAAACCGGTGCTGAAGGTTTCGGGCAGGACCACCAGGTCGGTGTCGGGATGCACCTTCTCCATTATAGCGGCGAGGGTGTCTAAATTCTTGGCCTTGTCGCCCCATGTGATGTTCATGGGCACGAGGCAGATGTGCAGGTCAGTGTTCATGCTTTAAATTTGTCGGGATATTTGGCTGCGCGCGGAGAGAGGTTTTCGCGGTAGTAGGAGCGCACGGCTTCGAGGTCGGTCTCGACATCTCCGGTGGGTATGAAGGTCTTGGAGATGCGAATGTCTTTCGCGCCGAAATCAATTGAGGCGAGGAGGATGGGGACTTGCGCGCCGATGGCTATGTATAGGAAGCCGGTCTTCCATTTGTCGGTATACGAGCGCGTGCCCTCGGGGGTCACGGCGAGGTTGAGATAGGACGATTCATTAAACCGCTCGATGACTTCCTGTGTCAGACTTGCCTTCCCCTCCTTGCCGCGTCTGCCTACGGGGATGCCTCCGAGGCCCCCGATGAGATATTTCATTGGCCAGAAAAACCAGAAATCCTTTATGAGGAAATTAGCCTTGCGCCCCAAGGAGCGGTATGCCGCGAGGCCCATGATGAAATCCCAGTTGGAGGTGTGGGGGGCGACGCAGATCACGCATTTGTCGGGGAGAGGCACCGAGACGGTGAATTTCCATCCTGCGAGGCGCAGGAAAGTTTTCCAGATATTCATGGCGTAAAATTATAGTGGCGCATTTCTAATTATCAGTGTAATAATCAGTGGCGCCTGTCTAATTATAGGGGCGACCCGGCGTGTTCGGCGGGTCGCCCCTGATGGTTTTTTATTTCATACGCGCTTGAAAAGCGCAGGGAAAGGGTATGCGGCTCAGGCGATGTTGGCCTTGCGGGCGCTTTCAGGGATGGCAGCGTTAAACTGCTTGAGAGCCTCGTCGACCTCCTTGGAGAAGTCTGCTGTGATCTTGTTGAAGAGGGCGCGGAAGAACTCACGTTTTGCGCGGGAGTACTCCTTCATGTCGGCGAATCCCTTGGGGCCGCGGTCGAAGAAGCGGTTGGCGTTGCTCTTGGCTGCGCCGATGGCGCCGAGCACTTTGGTGACTGCGCTCTGCACGGCCTCCTTGTCGATGCCGTCAATGCTATAGTAAGCCTCCATCATGCCGTTGCAAACTGAGGCGCCTACTGCGTCCACATATTTCTTGAATTCTCTTTTGTTGACCATAATCTTTATAATGTTTGAATTGTGACTTGATTGGTTTGTGAGCACACTAAAATGCTCTCCTATGGTATAACGCCATAACGTGGCAAAAATATCATCTTCACCTCTCAAAAAATGCAATTACCCGCATAACTGCCATCCGTTATTGCACCTCTGAGAGTGCCCCGTCCGGGTTTAGCGCCGGAGAGTGCCCCGGACGGCCTTAACTGCGTTAACGCCGGACGTGAGTCCGGGTGTTTTAAGTTCCTGCGGGTCTAAGACCCGCAGTTCAAATATGCACCGTCAGAGGATGATGGTGTCGTGCAGCGAGGGTCGGGGCTGCGGGTCAGAGACCCGCAGGAACTTAAATCTCACGCGGAGGCCGCAAAGGGCGCAGAGCCACTCCAGCTCGAAATTCCCGCGCGCAGACCTCTGCGTTCTCTGCGAACTCTGCGTGAACTCTCCCAGCCGAAGGAATCTCACGCGGAGGCCGCAAAGGGCGCAGAGCCACTCCGGCTCGAAATTCCCGCGCGCAGACCTCTGCGTTCTCTGCGAACTCTGCGTGAACTCTCCCAGCCGAAGGAATCTCACGCGGAGGCCGCAAAGGGCGCAGAGCCACTCCGGCTCGAAATTCCCGCGCGCAGACCTCTGCGCCCTTAGCGAACTCTGCGAGAGTCAATCCAGCAGCGTCACCCTATTAGCGCAGTCGCGCCCGGGCGGGGGATGTCAGCGGTCGCCGGGGTCTATGCGGCGGGGGGTGATGTAGTAGAGGGTGTCGGGGGCTATGCGGGGGGTGGTGACGGGCATGACGGTCATGCGCCTCCCTTGGATGACGGTCTCGATGGGGCCGGGGACCGGGGAGTCGGGGTTTAGCATTACGCAGCTGTCGGGCAGCCGGTCCGTTAGATAATCATCGCCGTGAAGAAGTGTGCCGCGGAAGGTCGTGAGGTCTGCGCTTTTAAAGGCCGAGGGGAGCACTACAAAGGGGGCCCCGGAAGGGTGAAGTCGGCTGTATTCACGCAGGGGGAACATGTCGTCAGCGTCCGGCACTCCGCCCGGACGGCGCAGCAGCCACCAGGGAAGGTCTTCCTCCTCGGTGTAGTCATGATACACGATGCCGTCGGTCGACGCTACATATTCCGCAAGTATTTCCTCCCCCTCCTTGCCAAGACGCACCTGCACGATGGCCGAGGCGACCCAAAGGGCGGTGAAGAGAAGTGAGAGCAGTGTGGTAATGGCGTTGGGAACAGCGCGGGGTGTGAAGCACCCCCCTGCCGGGGCCATGCGGAACAATGCGATGAGGGCGAAGGACTGGCCGAACCACCCGCTGCGACCGATGACCCCGCCGACGGCTGTGAAGGCAGTCGAGACGAGTGCGCCTGTGATTAACACGACCAAATCGGGGCGTTTCGAGAGGGTTTCTTTCAACTCTTTTCTTATTGCCATTACTATCAGCGTCAGGAGGAGGATGATGACGTAAAAGGAGCTGCAGAGGAGTATCATCCACCTGGGTGCGTCCGGATCGCTTTGGGAGCCGTCGAAAAAGCGGGTCCAGATGGCAGGCGAGGAGAGGGTGAAGAGGGCTCCCAAGGTGACTCCGACTGTCATGAAGATGCGCAGGCGGCTGAGATTTCTTCCTCGTTCCATCATCAGCCCCGTTATGAGTCCGGCGCTCAGGGCTACCCCGGAGGCCTCGTGCATCGCACCGGCCACAAGGCCAATCGCGGCCGCGAACCAAGGCGCAGCTTTGGAATGAACATCCGGATTGCCGAACCATATCAGGAGGACGGCCAGGGCGAGCATGTCGGAGGCCGGGTAATTAAGCACGCAGTCGGTCAGGGTCATGCTGTCCCACCATGGTAAGGTGACCAGTGTCAGGAATGCATAGAGGCTGACGGCCAAGGGACCTTTCCGGCGCGTCTCTGAAAGGCAGGAAAGGCGCAGACCGAAATAGAGAAGGAGAGTGAGAATAACTGAGTCAAGGAGCCCCTTGAGCCATGCCGGAGGGAAATAGAGGAAAAAGGGGGTGAGCATGTTGGCCATGCGGCCGTTGGCACCCTCCCAGTTTGAAAGGGAGAATACGACCCAGCCGAGAATGTTCCCGTGGCGCGACTGAATGTCGCGGTACCAGTCCCAGTAAACCACATCATCCCCTTCGGGGAACGTATGCGCATAGAATATCCAGGCGCAGATGAAGGTGACGGCGCACAGCAGCCACGACAGCGGACGGGAAAGGGCTTGCATAAGGTATAGATAATATTGAATATGTTATAAGTGGGAGAGAGTTATAAGTTATACGGTATACGTTATAACTTTGCGTTTAGTCGCGGCGCTCCTTACGGCTGGCGTCTATCCTTAGCATGATGAAGAGCAGGATGGTGAAGCCCCACAGGGCCGAGCCTCCGTAGGAGAAGAAGGGGAGGGGTATGCCTATGACAGGGCATAGCCCGATGACCATGCCGACGTTAATACATAGGTGAAAAATCAGATATGACACTACGCAGTAGGCATAGACTCGTCCGAAAGGTGAGCGCTGCCGCTCCGCAATGGCTATGACGCGCAGTATCAACGCCAGGAAAAGGAGAAGCACTGCGACAGAGCCGACAAATCCCTCCTCTTCGCCGATGGTGCAGAAGATGAAGTCAGTGTGCTGCTCAGGGACATATTTGAGTTTGGTCTGAGTGCCGTTGAGGAACCCCTTGCCGGTCAATCCTCCCGAGCCGATGGCGATTTTCGACTGGTTGACGTTATAACCCGCGCCACGCAGGTCCTCCTCGATGCCGAGGGCTACCTTGATTCGCATCTGCTGGTGGGGCTGGAGGACAGTGCCGAAGACATAGTTGACGGAAAACATGAACATCACCGAGACCACAGCGAATGCGATAGTGATGACGAATTTCTGTATGTGGTGATGGAACATCGCCAGGGAGACGTAGACAATGGCGAGGCCGAGCATCACGAGGAAGAACACCAGGCCGGGCACGGGCACGTCGCACAGGGCCGCGATAGTCACGGCCAGCCCCGCTCCCCCCATGCCGAGTATGACATTGCGGGCGATGAAGATGTCGCGGCAGTAGAAGACCAGCATGAGGCAAAACACCAGGCATATCAGCAACAGCACGGTGAACTCGCCCAAGGGCATCCCCAGCACGAGCGGCGTGGCGAATTTCACGGCCACCACGAAGTAGGTCACTGCGCAGAGGACGGAGAAGAGCACCAGACCGCTCATCCCCTCGCGGTAGAGCACGAAAATCAGAGAAATATACACCAGCGCGCTTCCTGTCTCCCTCTGCATCAGTATGAGGCAGATCGGGATGAAGATGATGATTAGGGCGCGCAGGTAGTTGGTCAGCTTGGCATTGAGCCGGAAGTTGTATGAGTCAAACAGTTTGGCGAGAGCCAGGGCTGTGGCGAATTTTCCGAATTCGGCCGGCTGCAGGCTCACGGGGCCCAGGACGAGCCACGACCGGGAGCCCTTGATGTCGGGCGCGATGAAAATAGTGACCAACAGCAGCAGGAGCACGGCCCCGTATATGGGATATGCGTAGGCCTCATACAGGCGGT
Source organism: uncultured Sangeribacter sp. (assembly GCA_964637105.1). Taxonomy (GTDB): domain Bacteria; phylum Bacteroidota; class Bacteroidia; order Bacteroidales; family Muribaculaceae; genus Lepagella. Next base: position 30,250 of record CAZWVY010000016.1, read on the forward strand.
AGTCCAAGAGGAGGATGACGCACCCTAAGATGAGGGAGAGGCCTATCCAAGTGAACTGCTTGCCTGAGAACTCCGCGAAACTGAACATGCTCGCGCGGTCGAAATCGTAACTGGCCGCGTAGATGCTGACCGCCCCGCCGATGACGAGCAGCAGGTAGAGTCCGATGGTGATCCAGTCGAGCGAGCGGAACACCGACACATTTGCTTCATTGTTTCTTGTCATGGCGCTTCATTATTTCTTGTCGTGGGGGCTTCATTGTTTCTTTTCACGGGGCGTAAACGTATGTGAGGAGAGCATCCTTTCCTCTATCCCTTTGCGGCCTGGGCTGATATTGCCGGTGAGATACTTCTCCATGATGAGGCTGCCGATAGGCACGCCGTAGGTCGCGCCGAACCCTGCATTCTCCACATAGACCGCAACGGCGATCTTCGGGTTGTGGTATGGGGCGAAGCCCATGAAAGCCGAGTGGTCCTTGCCGTGGGGGTTCTGGGCGGTGCCTGTCTTGCCGCAAACCTCGATCCCGGGGAGATTGGCGCCGCGGCAGGTGCCACCCAGCACAGCCATCCTCATGCCCTCGGCCACCATATCGTAATATTCCTTCTTGATGCCGGGAGAGCGTTTTTTGCGGAAGCTGCTGTCAAGGACGGTGTCGGCGACCTCCTTGACCACGTGGGGGGTATAGAACCATCCGCGGTTTGCGATAGTGGCCGCGAGGTTGGCGATCTGAAGGGGTGTGGCGAGCACCTCGCCCTGGCCTATGGAGACGGAAATGATGGAGTTCGCGCTCCAGTTGGTGCCGCGATAGGATTTGTTGTAGAAATCCACATTGGGAATGAAGCCGCGGCTCTCCGAGGGGAGATCCACTCCGAGGCGGTAGCCGTAGCCCATCTTGACCATCCAGTTTTTCCACTTGTCAAACTGCGCGGCAGGGGTAGTGCCCCGCTTGTCGATGAAGTTCTTGAAGCCCCAGCAGAAATATGCGTTGCATGAGGTCTGGAGCGCAGGTTTCAGCGAGATAGGGGAGGCATGGCCGTGGCAGCCCACACGCAGTTTGTTGATGTATCCGTGATAGCATGGGTAGAGGGTGGATGAAGTGATTGTGCCCTCCTCCAGGAAAATCAGCCCCTGGGTCGGCTTGAATGTCGAGCCGGGGGGATAGGCAGCCTGCAAGGCGCGGTCATAGAGAGGGATGCCGGGGGTCTCGCGGAGCATGGCATAGTTTTTGCCACGGTCCTTGCCAACCAGCAGCGAGGGATCATAGTTCGGGGATGTCACAAGGCATAGTATCTCGCCCGTCTGCGGCTCAATGGCCACAATCGCCCCGAGCTTCCCCTGCATGAGCTTCTCGCCATATTCCTGCAGTTCCATGTCGATCGACAGGGTCAGATTACGCCCTGACTGAGCCGACACATCGTGCCGCCCCTCCTCATACTTGCCCTTGATGCGTCCGTAGGCATCCTTCATCAGAATCTCCACGCCTTTGTGGCCGCGGAGCTGCTTCTCATAGCTCTTCTCCACGCCCAAGTCTCCTGTATAGTCGCCGGCGCGGTAATAGTCATCGCGGTCGAGGTCTTTGGCCCCGACCTCGCGAATATTGCCCAAGACGTTTGCACCGGCAGAATAGGCATACTGGCGGACAGTGCGCTTCTGAATGAAGAACCCGGGAAATAGATACAGTTTCTCCTGAAGCCGTCCGTAGTCCTCCTGGGAGAGGTGGGAGATGAGCTTCTGGGGAGTGTATGCCGAATAGCCGGGATTGCGGCGGGGATTCTTCATGTCGTCAAACCTGCGGCGCAACTCGGGCATGTCGATGCCGAGCACCTCGCAAAAGGAGACCGAATCAAATTTCTGGCCCATGTCCTTGGGAATGAGCATCACGTCGTATGCAGGCTGATTAAACACCACCAGGTTTCCCTTGCGGTCATATATAAGACCGCGCGCAGGGTAGATCACCCTGCGCAGGAAAGCGTTGCTCTCGGCGTTTTCCTTATACTTATGGTCGCCGATCTGGAGGCTGAAGAGCCTGACGATATATATTATAACGATAAGGCAGATAAATGAGGCTATCACGTATCTGCGGTTGCTGAGTTTATAGTCTTTTCTCACGTTTCCTTACGATTAGGCAGTCAGTGGCCAGGAGCAGCACGAATGTCAGCGCCGTGCTTGCGAGCGTCATGACCGCTATAGACTTAACGGAAGCGAAGTTGAAATATTCTATTGAAAAAGCGAGCAGGCAGTAGATGCCCGTCATTGAAAGGAGGTATTTGCAGTATGGCACCCATCCCAACGAGGCCAGGGTGGGCTCGGCCTCCTTGGTCTTGTCATCCCGGGGGACGTAGGCGAAGAAGACCGGGCGCTTCATGGCTGCGAGCAGCGTGCAACCCAAGGCGTTGACTCCGGGAGTGTCGCTGAACACATCCACTGCCAGACCCAGGAGGAAGGAAAAGGTCAGCAGCCATCCGGTCGGCAGCGAGATGGGGAGGCGGATGATGAAATATATAAACACCAAGGGAACAGCGATATTGAACAGCACGATATGGTTGAATATCAGCGCCTGCACGAGAATCATGGCAATGAAGAGCGTCGTGAAGAGTAGTATATCCTTTGACATTGCGGTGTTGCGGTCAATATTGCGTTCTGCGGGTTAATTCATCATGGCCATCGTTTATCTTGACACGGTGTCATCCCCCGTGGTCAGGGAGTCGAGCTCTGCCTTGAGGGCATCCTTGATCACGCGCACCGTGCCGAGGGTCTTGAAGTCGGAAGCCAGACGGATCTTGAGCGTGAAAAAGTTGTCGTCATGGCTTTTGACGCGCGACATGATAGTGCCGATGGGTATGCCTTCGGGGAAGGTGGTAGAGTATCCACTCGTGACGATTGTGTCGCCGGTGCGATATTTGACGTGGCGAGGAATCTCCTCCACGTAGGCCACATTCGGGTCGCCACCTCTCCAGGAGAGGGAGCCGACATAAGGTGTGTCTTTAAGGCGCACCGAAAAATGCTGCGTCTCGTTAAGGAGGGAGACAACGCGGGAGGTATGCGCCCCGACCGTGTTGACTATGCCTACTACGCCGTTATGGTCCACCACGCCCATTCCGGGTTTGAGGCCGTCCTCCGAGCCGCGAGTGATTGTGAAGAAATTGCGCGGGTGGCGGGTGGAGTTGTTGATGACGGCGGCAGCTTCATAATCAAACCTGCCTGGCATGGCGGCTGAAATGGCCGTGTCCGCTATGAGGGTGCGGGCCTCCGCAAGGGTGGCGCGGAGATTGAGCACCTCGGTCTCCAGGAGGGCGTTACGTTCCTGGAGCTCGCGGTTGATCTGGCGCAGAGCGAAATATCCCGTGATGTTGGTCCATGTGCCATAGACGCCGGCGGTAAGCCGGTTGGCTGAGGTCAGATAGACGGATTGCTGCATCCTGTTGTAAGAAAACAGGAGGACACACGAAACCAGCACATAGAACAGGAAAATGAACCATGTGCTGAATCGTATGATAAAATTGAGAAGATTTCTCACAGCCGGGATGAATGCACCTCCGTCACCTCAAGCCGGCCCCGTGGCCGGGGCGGCGGGGCGTCAGCGGATCAGGAACGAGAAACGGTGGATGTTCTTGAGAGCCACGCCGGTGCCTTTGGCCACGGCGTGCAGCGGATCGTCCGCAATCTTGAACTCGATATGGAAACGGTCGGTGAACCGTTTGGCCAGTCCGCGGAGCAGGGCTCCTCCACCGGCAAGGTATATGCCGTTCTGCACAATGTCGGCGTAAAGCTCCGGGGGTGTCTGCTCAAGGGCTGAGAGGATGGCCGCCTCCATTTTGGAGATGGTCTTTTCGATGCACTGCGCAATTTCCTCATATGTCACGGCTACCTCCATCGGGAGGGCAGTCATGCGGTTGGGGCCGTGCACCACAAAGGGCTCCGGCGGATTGTCGAGCACGGGGAGTGCGCTTCCGACATTGATTTTGATGCGCTCTGCCATTGTCGTGCCTACCTTGAGGTTGTGCACGCGGCCCATGTGGTCCTGGATGTCGGCTGTGAGGTCATTGCCGGCCACGCGGATGCTCTTGTTGCTGACAATACCTCCGAGCGAGATGACGGCTATTTCTGTGGAACCTCCGCCTATATCGACAATCATGTTGCCTTCGGGGGCCTCGACATCGAGTCCGATGCCGAGGGCGGCAGCCATAGGCTCATAAATCATGTAGACATCGCGGCCTCCTGCATGTTCGCTGGAATCGCGCACGGCGCGCAGCTCAACCTCCGTAGAGCCGGATGGGACGCACACCACCATGCGCAGCGAGGGGGAGAACCAGCGGCGCTTTGAGCTGACCATCTTCACGAGACCGCGGATCATGAGCTCGGCGGCGTTGAAGTCGGCGATGACGCCGTCGCGCAGGGGGCGGATGGTGCGGATGCCGGGAGACTCCTTGCCCTCCATCTGGTGGGCGGCCTCACCGACGGCCACGAGTTTGTCGGTCTTGTTTTCAACAGCTACGACCGAGGGCTGGTCAACGACAATTTTGTCGTTGTGTATGATGATGGAGTTGGCGGTGCCAAGGTCCATTGCTATTTCCTGAGTGAATGAGAACATAGATGCCTTAACTGATTTTGCCTGTTATCGAGAGGCCTTTTGACGGGTCTCTAAATCAAAATGCAAAGTTAGTGATTTTTGCTGAAATGTTATAATGGGAAAGTGCAAAATTTTCCGGGAAGAGAAAATTTATTTATATTTTTCCAGGTGATACTCAGAGATACTCAGAGATACTCTGATGATACACGGAGAGAATCGGGTGACACACGGAGAGATTCCGGCGATATACGGAGTCTCTGCCCCGGAGGGGGCATAAGTGCGGTAACCCCGGACTAACGTCCGGGGTTCGGAAAGACCCATATACACCACCACCCCGGAGGGGTGGCACAGGGTTAGAGGTGCCACCCCTCCGGGGTGGTGGAAAAAAGAGCGGTGTTATACCCCGGACTCACGTCCGGGGTTAAGGCCATGATGCCCCTCCGGGGCAACCAGGCGGGTTAAGGGCGTGATGCCCCTCCGGGGCAACCAGGCGGGTTAAGGGCGTGGAGAGAATTCAGACAGCCGGCTATTCAGGGGGGCCTGCTATGCCGGGTATGGAGTAATCAGTTGAAATAGGTTTCGAGGGCGTAGTCGATGTTTTCGATGACGTACTGGAGGTCGTCGTCAACGCCGTTGAGGGCCTTGGCCTGCTCGGTGATGGCTTTGGCAGCCTCGAAATAGTTGGTCTTCACGTCCTGACGCGCTGCCTGGGTGGCTGCGGAATTGCCCTCGAGGCTGTTCCACTTCTCAGCGCCGAGACGGTAGATCTTCTTGGCAGCGTTCTTGAGTGTCTCGTAATCAACTCCGGGCATGGATACTGCCTTGCGGTAGTCAGCCAGGGATGCCTCGTCATTGTCGGCACGGTCATATACGAAAGCGCGCAGACCGTAGAGGGCGGGGGAATCGGGATGGTTGCCGAGTTCGTTTGTAATCAGCGCCAGGGCTTGGTCGGTCTGGTTATCGCTCACCATGGAGTTTACCAGGTTGTTGATGAAGAGAGGCTGGTCGATACCGAAAGCGCGGTAGCCGTCCATGGCAACCTCGCGGATGCGGTTCTTGGCCTCCTCGGACTTGGTGGAGTCTGTCTGGGCGATATTCTGCCAGCAGGCGATTTCGTAGACGTAAGCCTGAGGATCGGAGTAACCGGCGCCGCGGGCTTTCTTGAAAGCCTCGGCGCTCTTCTCCACCTGGTTGCCCGAATATGCGGCCAGGCCTGCGTTGAAGTATGCAGTGGCTCGGTCAGCCTGGGGCAGCTGGGGGGTAGCCTTGCCGAGAAGGTCGGTCATATCGGAAAGGTCGCCGTAAATCATGAACGACTGGTAAGCCTCGGGATAGAACACTTTCTCATTGAAGAAGTTGGCGCCTCCCTCAAAGTACTGGGTGGCGTGGGAAGCGATAGCCTTAGCCATGTCCTTGCCAAGCTTGGGCTTGGGGGAAGCGGCGTCAACCGGAATGCCCTGGACATAGTAGTTGTATCCGTTCAGGAGCTCGCGGTACATATTGAGAAGGTCTACATCAGCGGGGTTGATGCGGCGTGCGGCATCATTCTTGTCGAATGCGTCATATTCGATTTTGCCTGCGATGAAGTAGGTGTTGGGGTCATTCATGGTCTCGGAATCGGCGAGAGCGGCCTGGATGAGAGTGCGGGCCTCCTCAATCTTATCCACCTTGCCGGCAAGTTTCTTAGCCGCATCGACGTTGGCCTTCTGGGCAAACATCGAGCCTGCGGCAGCCGCGCATAACGCGAGTACGAAAATTTTCTTCATCTCTTGGAAATATTTATTTGATGATTGAAATGCGTGTTGTTATCTATAAACTATAACAGCTACTGTAATATATAACATTCGGGAAGCCCGAAAATATTATTTTCAGACTTCCTTAGACCGTATTCTTATCCTTCGGTTTCCATGAAGACAACTGTGTCAGTGTCGTCGTCATCATCGCGCGGGTCCTTGTCGGGCAGGGGAGCCATCTCCTCACCCTCTACGAGGAGAGGGTGCTCGGTGTCTCCTGCGGTCTGATCTACCAGTTCCTCCTCCACCTCCTCGACAGGGTCGGTGTCAACCTTGCAGACAGAGGCGATGGTGTCTCCGCGCTTTGTGAGGTCGATGAGCTTGACTCCCTGGGTAGCGCGTCCGGTCACACGGATGTCGGCCAGAGGCATGCGGAGGGTGATGCCGCTCTCATTGATGATTACGAGGTCATTGTTGTCGTTGACATTCAGGATGGCTACGAGGCTTCCGGTCTTCTCGGTGATATTGATGGTCTTCACGCCTTTGCCGCCGCGGTTGTGCACGGGGTAGTCATCGAGGACTGAACGTTTGCCGTAACCGTTTTCAGATACCACCATTATAGTATCGGTGCAGTCGGCCTTCATGGTAATCATGCCAATCACCTCATCGCCGGGACCTCCGAGCGTCATGCCGCGCACTCCGGTCGAAACTCGGCCCATCTCGCGGACCTTGCTCTCGTGGAAGCGCACCGCGCGACCCTCGCGGTCAGCAAGGAGCACGTTGGAATTGCCGTCGGTAAGCTTGACGCTGATTAGGCGGTCATCCTCGCGGATGACAATTGCGTTGACACCGTTGGCTCTGGGACGCGAATATGCCTCCAGAGGAGTCTTTTTGATGACACCGTTCTTAGTACAGAAAATGAGGTTGTGCTTCTGATTGTATTCCGGGTCGGTGAGATTGCGTATGCAGATGAAGGCGTTCACCTTATCCTCGGCGTCAATCTGGAGAAGGTTCTGGATGGCGCGCCCTTTGGAACTCTTGGCCCCTTCGGGTATCTCATATACCTTGAGCCAGTAGCAGCGGCCCTTCTGTGTGAAGAAGAGCATGTAGCTGTGGTTAGTGGCGGGGTAGATGTATTCGATAAAGTCCTGGTCGCGGGTAGTGCTTCCCTTTGCTCCTACGCCGCCGCGGTTTTGAGCGCGGAACTCCGACAGGGGAGTGCGCTTGATGTATCCGAGGTGAGAGATGGTGATTATCATCTCGTCATCGGGGAAGAAGTCCTCGGCATTGAAGTCTCCGGAGAAAGGATTGATCTTGGTGCGCCGCTCATCGCCATACTTGTCGCGTATCTCGATGAGCTCCTCCTTCATCACGCCTTTGCAGACCTCGTCATTGTTGAGGATGTCGTTCAAATGCGCGATAAGTTTCATCAGTTCATCATACTCGGCGCGGAGTTTCTCCATCTCGAGTCCGGTGAGCTGGCGGAGGCGCATCTCAACGATAGCGCGTGTCTGGACCTCGTCAAGCTCGAACTTGGAGGCGAGGCGCTCGCGGGCCTCATCGGTGGTGCGGGATGAGCGTATGATGTGGATGACCTCGTCGATATTGTCTACGGCGATCATCAATCCTTTCAGAATATGGGCGCGCTCCTCGGCCTTGCGCAGCTCATAGCGCGTGCGCCGGATTACCACCTCGTGGCGGTGGTCTACGAAGGCCTTGAGTATCTCCTTGAGATTGAGCGTGCGGGGACGGCCGTTGACGAGCGCGACATTGTTGACGCTGAATGACGACTGCAGCTGCGTGAGCTTGTATAGCTTATTGAGGACGACATTGGCGTTGGCGTCACGCTTGATGTCAATAGCTATATGTATATTGCCACGGGCCGAAGTGTCAGTGATGTCGGAAATGCCATCTATCTTCTTCTCCTCCACAAGGTCGGCTATGCTCTTCACCAGATCGTTCTTAAGCACTCCGTAAGGAATCTCGGAGATGATAATCTGGTCGTGGGTGCCTGTGCTCTCTATGACAGCCTTGGCGCGCACCACGATGCGGCCGCGTCCGGTCTCGTAGGCATCCTTAACACCCTGCAGGCCGAGTATCTCGCCTCCGGTGGGGAAATCGGGGGCTGTGACATATTTCATCAGGCCGGGAATGTCAATGTCCGGATCATCAATAAGGGCGAGAGAGGCATTGATTGACTCCGTGAGGTTATGAGGAGGCATGTTAGTAGCCATGCCGACCGCAATGCCCGAGGCACCGTTGACAAGCAGGTTGGGAAAGCGTGTAGGCAGGACGGTGGGCTCCGTCGTGGTGTTGTCGAAGTTGGGGACGAAATCCACTGTGTCGGCGTCGAGGTCGCGCATCATCTCCTCGCCCATTCGGGCGAGCTTGACCTCAGTGTAACGCATGGCAGCCGGAGAATCGCCGTCGATGGAGCCGAAGTTGCCCTGGCCGAACACGAGGGGATAGCGCAGAGACCATTCCTGGGCGAGTCGCACCATTGTAAGGTAGATCGAGGAGTCACCGTGGGGGTGGTAGTGACCCATAACATCGCCGACGATGCGGGCGGATTTCTTGGTATCGCCGGAAAATCCATTATTCGCTTCGTGCATGCCGTAGAGCACGCGGCGGTGCACCGGCTTGAATCCGTCACGGACATCGGGAAGGGCGCGCGACACAATGACCGACATGGAGTAGTCGATGTAGGCGCTTTTCATTTCCGATTCTATGTTGATCGGAATTATCTTGTCGTCTCCTTGCATTTCTTTGGGGTTGTTTTCAGACTACAAAATTAATAAAAAACCGTTAAGCGGCCAAATATTTCATGTTTTGCAGCATTAAAAATTTGGCACGGCGTTTGCATATTCTTTCCCAAACACGTTATTTACTATATGAAGAATGATTTTTCAAAACAGTTCAGGCCCATTCTGGAGGCCAGCTACAAGGTAGCGCAGGAGTTCAACTCCCCTGTGATCGGTTCGGAGCACTTTGTGCTCGCAGCCCTGCGCAACCGTGACGGCTACGCATTCAGAATCCTGAGCCAGCTCAACGTGCCTATCGACAAGATGGTCGAAGAACTCGAGGAGCATCTTGCTGTCACTCCGGCCACCGGAGAGTCGACAACCCTCTTCGAGCAGCAATACAGGATAACAACAGCCGCAGTGCATCATCTGCAGCTCGCCACTGCGGAGGCCCGCAAGATGCATGCCTCTGTGATCGGAGGCGAGCACATACTTCTCGCCCTGATTCACGATGACCGCTCCTTCGGCAGCGATTTTCTGCGCCAGTTCAAGGAGGAGTATCTGAATTTCGACATCGCTATCCAGAGCATCGGCGATGACTCCTCCCAGGTCCAGATGCCCGGACAGGGGAGGGGAATGGCCTCTGCAGGAGGCGATGAGGAGGATCCCGACGAGAAGGCCTTCAAGAAGGCTGCGGGAAGGGGCGCGCGCTCCGAAAGCGAGCGCTCCGTCAAGCAGGCTAAGTCTGACACCCCGGCCCTGGACAAGTTTGGCAATGACATGACCAAGCAGGCTGCCGAGGGCAAACTTGACCCGGTTGTAGGTCGCGACCGCGAGATCGAGCGTCTCGCTCAAATCCTGTCGCGAAGGAAGAAGAACAATCCTGTGCTGATCGGCGAGCCGGGTGTCGGAAAGTCGGCTATCGTGGAGGGCCTCGCTCTGAGAATCAACCAGAGGAAGGTGCCCCGCGTGCTCTTCAACAAGCGCCTTATCAACCTTGATATGTCAGGCATGGTGGCCGGCACCAAGTACCGTGGCCAGTTTGAGGAGCGCATCAAGGCCGTGCTTGACGAACTGTCGAAGAATCCCGACGTGATTCTCTTTATTGACGAGATTCATACGATTGTTGGTGCGGGGGGCGCCCCCGGGTCGATGGATGCGGCCAACATGCTCAAGCCAGCCCTTGCGCGCGGTGAAATCCAGTGCATAGGCGCGACTACCCTTGACGAGTACCGCACCAACATTGAAAAGGATGGGGCGCTGGAGCGCCGTTTCCAGAAGGTGATGGTAGAGCCCACCTCTCCCGAGGAGACTCTCGAGATTCTCAAGCAGGTCAAAGACAAATATGAGAATCATCATAACGTGCGCTACACGGATGATGCGCTCAAGGCTTGCGTTGAGCTGACAGAGAGATATATCTCCGACCGCAACTTCCCCGACAAGGCTCTCGATGCCCTCGATGAGGCGGGATCGCGCGTGCATATCACCAATCTTGTCGTGCCCGAGGAGATCGAGAAACTTGAAAAGGAGGTTGACGCTGTCAATGTAGAGAAGCTGGCAGCCGCCAAGGAGCAGGATTTCGAGAAAGCGGCCTCACTGCGCGACCTGGAGTCGCGCAAGCGAGCCGAGCTTGAGACAGCCCAGAAGGACTGGGAGGCGCGCCTTGAGCAGGAGCGCCAGGAAGTCGATGAGGAGAAGGTTGCCGAGGTTGTGGCCATCATGACGGGCGTTCCCACACAGCGCATTGCTCAGGCGGAGAACTCGCGCCTGCTGCAGATGGGCGATTCCCTCAAGGGAGCGGTCATTGGTCAGGATGAGGCGATCAAGAATATTGTCAAGGCCATCCAGCGCAACCGCATCGGCCTCAAAGATCCCAACAAGCCCATAGGCACGTTCATGTTCCTTGGCCCGACCGGTGTCGGCAAGACCCACCTGGCGAAGAAACTGTCGCAGTATCTTTTTGATTCCTCAGATTCGCTTATCCGCATGGACATGAGCGAGTACATGGAGAAATTCACCGTTTCACGCCTCGTCGGGGCGCCTCCGGGATATGTAGGATATGAGGAGGGTGGTCAGCTGACTGAAAAGGTTAGGAGGCATCCCTATTCCGTGGTGCTTCTTGATGAGATCGAGAAGGCGCATCCGGATGTGTTCAACCTCCTTCTCCAGGTGATGGACGAGGGGCGTCTGACCGACT
>CAZWVY010000017.1:0-4837 GCA_964637105.1 uncultured Sangeribacter sp.
CGGGGAGGGCCTCTCGCTGCAATGAAATAGTGCGCCGGGCTTGCAGAAAAATTGAAAACTTTGTAAATTTGCACTGAAATTTACGTTTACAGGTCACATCACGCAGACAAGGATATGAAGAGACTGCTGGTAATAATCAATCCAATATCTGGCACAGCCTCTAAAGAGGGTATTGAGGACATCATCCGCCATGACGCGGAGGAATTCGGATTCGATGCCGACATTCGCTACACCCGGGGCAAGGGGGATGCGACGCGCCTCGCCCGAGAGGCCATCGATGGGGGATACTACGGCGTGCTGGCCTGCGGCGGCGACGGGACAGTCAACGAGACAGCCCGCGCCCTGTGCGGCTCCGGCGTGGCTATGGGCATCATACCCATGGGGTCGGGCAACGGCCTGGCGCGGCATCTCAATATCCCCATCACGGTGCGCGGAGCCTTGCGCGTGATAGGGGAGGACCGCGTGCTCGACTGCGACTATGCTACGGCCAACGGCGAGCCTTTTTTCTGCACCTTCGGAGTGGGCTTTGACGCCGCTGTCACGGAGAAGTTCAACAAGGGCCATAAGCGAGGCCTGACCACCTACGTGCAGACCACACTGGACGAATTTATCAAATACCGCTCGGAGGAATATGTGATAATGGCCAACGGCAAGGTCATATCCGAGAGCGCGCTGCTCGTGGCCGTATGCAATGCCTCCCAGTATGGCAACAACGCCTATATCGCCCCCTCGGCCTCAATCAAGGATGGTCTCCTGGATGTGACCATCATCCACAAGGGCAACCCCCTGCAGACGGCCCTGGCGGGCCTGGACATACTCACAGGATTTGTGGGGAAGACGGGCAACGCGGTGACTTTCCGCGCGCGTGACATCACCATAATCAGGCGTACCAAAGGGCCGGCCCACCTTGACGGCGAGCCTGCGTCGATGGGAGACCGGATTGAAGTGAAATGCCATCCCGGGCAGCTGAGGCTCTTCACCACGGCCCGCAAGAGCCAGTACCGCAAATGGCTCTCTCCGCAGATTCCGATAGTGTCGCCTATGATACTCACCCTGCAGGATCTGGGCTACAAGATTTCCAACCTCATGCAGCGTTGAGGCCCCGGGCAGCGATGGGAGCCGGGCCCTTGGGGTCAGTGTGATGTCAAGCCGGGCGTCAAGGCTTGGTGTGCAGGGCGTAGGTGCGCTCGCGCAGATACCTGCCCAGGGCCTCGGGGTCGCCGTTGAACTTTGCCTGCTCCTCGGGCATCACCGGCTCGCCAATGGAAATGTGTATCTCCTTGCCCCGCTTGCTGAACAGCTCGCGAGGCAGCCACAGCGAGCGCAGGGGCCAGCAGGCATGCCCCAGGAAGTTGAACCACAACCGGTTGTTGCCGTGGAAATATATGGGAATCACAGGCACCTTGGCGCGGGCTATTATCTGGAGCACCGACGGCTGCCAGGGGCGGTCGACAAGGAAGTTCTTCCAGTTGGCCTTGCTCATCGCTCCGGCGGGGAAGAATCCCACAGGCTCTCCCGACTTGAGCTGACGCAGCGCCTCGCGGATGCCGTTGACCGAGACCTTGCGTTTCGAGGGGTCGGCGGAGGCGCTTTGGTCCACCTTTATGAAATTAGGCCCCATAGCCGAAATCTTGCCTAAGATCATGTTGACCATCACCTTGTACTGAGGCCGGTAGCGGGTCACGAGATTGATGAGCGCTATGCCGTCCAGAGCTCCGAAAGGATGGTTTGAAACGGTGATGAAGGCCCCTTCGGGGAAGTGCCGAAGCACCTCCTCATTGTCAACGCGCAGGGGAGTGTGGAACTCCTCCTCTATCAGGCAGCGGGCGAACTCCGGCCCAGGCGTCCTGCACCAGCGGGCATGGACGGCGTTGACCTCATCCAGGCGGAAAAAGCGCATCAGCTTTCCGAGCAGTTTCTCATGGCCCTTGAGCTTGGGAGCCATGCCGATTATCTCCTCCTCCGTCAGGACTTCGGGGCGGACGTTGTATTCCTTATATATCTTCTCGTAATTTTCCTTCTCTTCCTGAGTCATGTTTTCTTGTTTTTGCTGCTTGTCAGCGGATGTATTCCGCATATCTGTCTATAAAACGCCTGAAGGGGGGGATGTTCATAAGCACGTATTCAAACACCACGAATCCGAGCAGCGTGCAGGCTATTCCGCCCATCACATCGAGTATGTAATGATGCGAGGTATATACAGCCGTGAACCATATTCCGAGCGTCACGGCGCCGAGCACGATTTTCCAGGCCATGGAGCTGCGGGCCCTTATCGAATAGATGAAAGCGCAGAATGTATAGGCGGAGTGAAGCGATGGCATGGCGGCAAACACGTTGGCGTTCCTCGCGTAGAGGGCATCGAAAATGCCCAGGCCCGTCATGCGGTCGAACGCGCCGAGCCCGGCCACATCACCCGGCGTGCCGGGGACAGCCTCGAAGCCGTGGAGAGCAACATACCATGGCGGAGCGGCCGGATGAATATAGTATCCGGCGAACCCGATGAGGTTGACCAGAAGAAACACCAGGGCGAAATGCAGGTAGGGCTTCTTCTTGCCGGTGAAATAGAGCCACAGCCCGAAGAATATCGGCAGGGGCACCCAGCAGAGATAGAACACGCCGGCGAGGAAATCCATCACCGGGGTGGTGTGCAGAGCCCAGAATTCATTAGGAGTTAGACGCATGGCCTCCGATACGGTTATGCCGAAGAGGGATTTCTCGGTGTTGTAGAGACCTTCCACATCCACCGGGTTGACCTTGTAATTCGGCAGGAGGTTCATCCAGTCGTAGGAGATGCCGAAGAGTATGAAGGGGAGCAGGGCCACCGTCAGCCGGCGCGTGGCGGGGAGGAGGAAATACATCGCGGCGATGAACACCGCCATGACCACATGCTCGGGCCGGAAGCCTATGAAGAGAGCTGTCACGCAGAGCCAGAGCGCCAGGGCGGCCAGGCACCACAGGGTCTCGCGCAGTGTGGGGCGTGAATGGATAGCCATCATCTGCGGGTGTTAAGCTGCGACTTGGCGTGGCCTATGCGGGCGAAGGCGGTGAGATTGGCGAAGACCGCTATGATGATCATGGCTATGAAGAGCGCTATGTTGGCCCGTTCGACGCCGCATGCCCCGAGGATGCCGGTCAGGAGCAGGCCGAGGGCCGTGACCACCACCCTTTCGGGGCGCTGCATGAATCCGATCTTGCACTCCAGACCCAGCCCTTCGGCGCGGGCGCGCACGTAGCTGACCATGATGGAGCCGATTACTGCCAGGTATGTCACCAGGGCTTCCCAGAGCGTCCCGGCCATCATGAAGTAATAGGCTATTCCGCCCAAGGTGAAGAGCTCGCAATATCGGTCGAGCACCGAGTCATACATCGCTCCGAAAGTGGAGGCCATCCCTCCGAGGCGGGCCACCTGGCCGTCGAGCATATCGAAAAGCGAAAAACCGATGATCAGCCCTCCCGACCATATGACGAGGTCCCAGGGCACAGCGCCCGTCTGGCGGGTGAGGTATCCGGCCCAGACCATCACGGCCGCCCCGGCGATATTGCCGAGCAGTCCGATGGTAGTCACCATGTTAGGGGTCATGCCGATGGCTATCATCAGCCTGACCAGAGGATTTATGACTGCGTAGATGCCTTGCTGCAGGGCGTCGCGCATTTGTTTTGCTGTAGTCTTTACACTCATATTTCTGTAACAGTTCGCTTTTGCGGGAATCTATGTTATGGGGTCTATGCCATGAGCCAGTTGAGGGCCATGAGCAGCACGGCTGAATAGATGCCGGCCAGTATGTCGTCGGCCATCATGCCGTAGCCTCCGGGAAAGCGCTCCATGGAGCGGATGCCTAAGGGCTTGAAAATATCGAAGAAGCGGAAGAGGGCGAGCGACACCAGTATTTCCCACCAGGGTATGGCGGCCGCTCCGGCGCAGAGCGGGAGGAGCGAAATCCACTGGCCCACGGTCTCATCGGCGCAGGCGGCCACGGGATCCTTGCCCCAGTATTTCTCAGATTCGGTGCTCGCCCACGTGCCGGCCCATGTCAGCAGGGCCGTGGCTCCCAGAGTCACCCAGAAATTCACCTCCGGAGATGCCCAGAGATACAGGGGGAGCCAGAGGACTATGGCCAGCAGGGCCCCCCATGTGCCGGGGGCCACGGGGAGGAAGCCCACCCCCAGCGAAGTGGCGATGAGCTTAGGGAGGAGGGGAAAAGGTTTTCCGGCTATGTTGACAGGCTTGCGTGGTTTCATTATTGCGTAGTAAGTGGGGGATCAAGCGTTGGCCTCCCGGTCGGCCCCGTCTTCGGAGCGGTGGAAGGTGATGAAGTTGATGAAACGTATTGCGTAGGGGTCGAAGGAATTGTTGCGGTAGACGAAATACCTCTGGAGCATGAAGTTCCAGGCCAGCGACACCACCAGCGACACCCCGAGGCGCGCGGCTGCGAAGTAGCCGTCAGGGCGGAATCCGATCTCCTCGAGCCATGTCCACCGCTGCAGGAGCCAGTAGACGGCCTCCGTGCCGAAGGAGTTGAGCAGCAGGCTGCCGAGCCAGACCATCGCGAATTTCACCACCACTGCCTTCCAGGGGCATCCCGTGGCGTGAAACGTGAACCGGTAGGTCATCAGGCAGTTGACAATTCCACCGGCCACGGCCCCGATGGCCGTGGAGAGCCACGGTGTCAGCGAGCACCAGGCAAAAAGGGCGAAGCTCACGAACATGTCGGTCCACGATGAGGCCTGCGAGGAGACCGTGGAGCGCAGGAAGGTGAATATGATAGAGTCGCTGTGGAGCACCTTTCCGGCCACAGGATTATTGACCAGGCGGTCGCCCGCCTTATGCAGGCGGTCG
>CAZWVY010000017.1:4937-41019 GCA_964637105.1 uncultured Sangeribacter sp.
CAGGCGGTCGCCCGCCTTATGCAGGCGGTCGGTCGCCTTATGCAGTGTATCGCTCAGTTCTTTATTCTTCACGGCTCAGATGACGTTAGGAACTGCAAAGTTAGCAATTTTTTTACGGAATAGCGATGTTTTCGGGCTTCTAAGACCCCATGTCATAAAATTTTTAAGTCTCAGGGGGTCTGAAATCAGTGCGCGTCAAGCCAGTTGTCGGCCACTCCGCAAGATGCCGTCAGTGTGACTCTCCCCTTGTAGGCGTGCTCCATCAGGCGCGTGACCATCTCCTGCATCACGGGAAGCTCTTCGGGCACCACGTCAAAGTTGAGCTCGTCATGCACCTGCATTATCATCTTGGACTTCAGCCCCTTCTCGCGCATTTCGCGGGCGATGTCGACCATCGCGCGCTTGATGATGTCGGCCGCGGCCCCCTGGATGGGAGCGTTGATTGCATTGCGCTCCGCATATCCGCGCACCACCGGGTTTTTAGAGGCGATGTCGGGCAGGCGGCGCTTGCGCCCTATGACAGTCGAGACATATCCCTGCTCGCGCGCCGTGTTGATGGCGTTGCTCATGTAGGCATGGATAGTCGGGAAAGTCGCGAAATAGTTGTCAATAAGGTCTTTGGCCTCGCCGCGGGGGATACCCAGTCGGCTGGCGAGCCCGAAAGCCGAAATGCCGTACAGAATGCCGAAATTGGCAGTCTTGGCATGGCGCCGCTCATCGGCTGTCACATCCTCGGCCGAGGCCTTGTGATAGATTTTGGCGGCTGTGATGGCATGGATGTCCTTGTCGTGGCAGAACGCATCGAGCATGGTCTCGTCATCGGCGAAATCAGCCACGAGGCGCAGCTCGATCTGGCTGTAATCGGCCGACAGGAAGAGGTGCCCCGGGTCGGGTATGAAGGCCCGGCGTATCTCGCGCCCCACATCATCGCGCACCGGGATATTCTGCAGGTTCGGGCTCGAAGAGGATATGCGCCCTGTGGCGGTGACAGTCTGGTTGTAATTGGTGTGCACCTTGCCCGTAGCAGGATTTATGGCTGCGGGCAGCGCGGTGAGGTATGTGTTGAGAAGTTTCTTAAGCTGTCGGTATTCCAGGATCTTGCCCACGATAGGGCTCTTGTGGGCCACCTTCTCAAGGATGTCCTCGCTCGTGGAGTACTGTCCCGTCTTGGTCTTCTTGGCCTTGGGGTCGAGCCCCATCTTGCCGAAGAGTATCTCCCCGACCTTGGCAGGGGAGCCGACATTGAACTCCTCGCCCGCTATGCCGAATATCTCCTGCTCCAGGGTCGCGAGGCGCTCCTCTATGGTGGCGGCCGCAGTGTCCAGGGCCTTCACATCGATACGCACGCCGGCCAGCTCCATGTCTGCCAGCACAGGGGCCAGGGGCATCTCCAGGTCATGCAGCAGCCGGGCCATTCCTTCACTCTCGACCTCCGCCTCGAGGGGCTCGCGGAGTCTCAGCGAGATGTCGGCCGCCTCGCATGCGGCGGCCGCTATGGCCTCTGTGGTCGGGGGCGGTGTCTTTGAGCCCCGTTTCTGCGTCAGCGGCGGCATGGGCCGCAGCGTGTGTGACAGATAGGAGAGGGATAGCTCCTCGAGGCCGTGGCGCATGTCGGGCTGAAGGATATAGTGGGCCAGCGACACATCATAGAAATTGGCGAGGGGTATTGCATTGTCAGTGCGGGCCAGGGCTGCGAGCACGTAGTCGCGCTTGGCTTGCGGAGTGACCTTTGTGATGTCGGGGCGCGCCATGAGGTCAAGCATCGCCGCATGTCCCTGTGTGAACGATGACGGCACGTACCATCCCCTCCCTTTGCCATCAGCCAGGGCAGTGCCCAGCCACCGGGCCAGGACATCGTTCTCCCCCTCGCTGACCATGAAGAAACCGATGCTGGCGGCATCCCCGACAGCTGTCTGCATCGCTGCGAGTCCCTCCGGGGAGTCGACCACCCTGTAATCGGCTTCGACCGCAGCCAGGGGCGACACGGCGGGAGCCTCGGGCGCAGCCTCCATGGTCAGCGATCCGTCAGCCTCATCGTCAAAGAGGCTGAGCTGGGTCGCGCCTGCTGCGCGTCGTTTGGCCGGGGCTGAGGCCCCTGTCATCTTTTCGCCGTCCAGGCGGCGGGCCACGCGGTCAGCCAGGGACTTGAACTCCATCTCCTTGAAAATAGCGAAGAGCTTTTCGCGGTCAGGCTCCTTCACCCTGAGTTCGCCCGGCTGCGCCTCCAGTGGCACATCGGTGCGTATAGTGGCCAGGAATTTCGAGAAGCGTATCTGCTCGGCATTATCCTCGACTTTCTTTTTCATAGCCCCCTTCAGGCGGTCAGTGTGGTCAAGAAGGTTCTCCACCGTGCCGAACTCGCCTATGAGCTTGACGGCTGTCTTCTCGCCCACGCCGGGGCACCCGGGGATATTGTCTATCTTGTCGCCCATGAGTGCCAGAAGGTCAATTACCTGGGATGTGCGCTCGATGCCGTATCGGGCGCAGACCTCCTCCTCGCCCCTGAGCTCGAAGTCCTGTCCGCGGTAGGCCGGCTTATACTGGAGGATGGAGGGGGAGACAAGCTGGCCGAAATCCTTGTCGGGAGTCATCATGTAGGTAGTGAATCCGTCCCGCTCGGCGCGGCGCGCCATTGTGCCGATCACATCGTCGGCCTCAAACCCCTCCACTTCGAGCAGAGGGATGTTGTAGGCGCGTATTATCTCCTTTATGACAGGTATGGAGCGCTTGATGTCCTCGGGCGTGGCCTCGCGCTCACCCTTGTAGTCCTCGAAGGCCTCGGAGCGGAAAGTCGGCCCCGAGGGGTCGAAGCAGACAGCCATGTGGGTGGGTCGCTCCTTGCGGAGCACCTCCTCAAGGGTATTGACAAATCCGAAGATTGCCGAAGTGTTAAAACCGTCGCGGGTCATCCGCGGTACCTTGATAAGTGCGTAATATGCTCTGAAAATCAGCGCGTAAGCGTCAAGCAGGAATAGTCTGTTCTCGGTCATAGGGGGTAAGACGGTGTCTAAGTTTCCGCTAAATTAACAAATTAGGGGCAAATCATGGCCTAAAAAGGGAAATATTTTATTAATTTTGTAGGCTGAAAGCGAATATGTACATGCAGACCCTTGACGACATACAGCGCCGGCTGGCCCCTGAGCTGCGGGAGATGAACGATCTCATCACCCGCTATCTAGACACGCCCAACCGGCTCATGAACGATATTGTGAGCAATTATCTGCAGACCAAAGGCAAGCAGATCCGTCCGATCATGGTCATGCTGAGCGCCAAAATGTTTGGCGGGGTCAACGAGCATGCCCTCCATGCCGGAGCGGCCCTTGAGATGCTCCATAACGCCTCCTTGATACACGACGACATAGTCGACGAGACCCGGCTGCGCCGGGGCGTGGCCACCATCAACGCCCGCTGGGGCAACCATCTGGCCGTCCTTGTGGGGGACTTCTTCGTGTCAAACGCCCTGGCGGCCGGCATCCGCACCGGGCGCATATCCATCATCGCGGCCCTCTCGGCCTTGGGAAAGGAACTCTCGCTGGGTGAGGTGGACCAGATATGCAACGCCCGCTCCAACGAATTCGCCGAGGCCGACTATATAGAGATGATACGCAAGAAGACGGCCTCCCTCTTCATGAACTGCGTCCGCATGGGTGCCGAGGCCGTCGACGCCCCCGAGGAGGCGATTGCCCCGATGGTGGAATACGCAGGGCTGTTAGGCCTCTGCTTCCAGATAAAGGATGACATTTTCGACTATTACCCCAACCCCCAGATAGGCAAGCCCACAGGCAACGACCTGCGCGAGCACAAGGTGACCCTCCCCTTGCTCCATGCTCTCAACCACGCTCCCGGAGCCGAAAGATGGCGCGAGCTGCTGCGCGAAGGGCGCGAGCTGACCGACAGCGAGATCGAGAGCCTCCTCGCCTTTGCGCGAGAAAACGGGGGCATAGATTACGCATACGCCCGCATGCGTGAGATGCAGCGTCAGGCCGATGTGCTCATAGAGCCCTATGCCGATTCGGAATGGAAGCAGGCATTCCGCGACATCTTTGAGTTTATCATCTCGCGCGACCGCTAAGCCCACGTATTATAAAATTTTTATGTCCCAAGGGTCAAACCGAATCAGCCATGCTTGAGCCGTTCATGATGGCCGGTGTCATAGAGGCCGGATGTGATGAGGCGGGGCGCGGATGCCTCGCCGGCCCGGTGGCCTGCGCGGCCGTCATCCTCCCCCCGGGCTATTCCAATGAGCTGCTCAACGACAGCAAGCAGCTCACCGAGCGGCGGCGTGAGGCCCTGCGCCCCGTCATAGAGCGCGACGCGCTGGCCTGGGCCGTAGTGATGGTGGGCCCTGAGGAGATTGACCGCATCAATATATTGCGGGCCTCCATCGCAGGGATGCACCGCGCCCTGGATGCCCTGGCTGTGGTGCCTGAGCACGTGATAGTCGACGGCAATCGGTTCACACCCTGGCGCGATGTGGCGTATGACACAATAGTCAAAGGCGACGGCCGCTACATGAGCATTGCCGCCGCCTCAATTCTGGCTAAGACGCACCGTGATGGGCTGATGGCCCGGCTCGACGCTGAGTTTCCCGGTTACGGCTGGAGCCGCAACAAAGGGTATCCTACCCGCGATCACCGCGAGGCCATACTGCGCCTGGGGCTGACGCCTCACCACCGGCGGAGTTACGCACCCTGCCGGCCCACTCTGTTTGACAGCGTGTGAGCCCCCTGAGGGCAAACCCAATGAAGACCGCAGCCCGGCGCCGCGCGCTCAGTCGAGAGGGGCGTCAGCGTAGGGAGCGTTGCTGTTGAGCTCCTTATTGGAGTTCATGTCCCGGATCTCGTGGGCGAGCACTTGCTTGATTTCCTCGATAGCCTTCTTGTCAAGCTCGGGATACTCAAGATACTCCTCGCGGTCGCTCCATTCGATGGGCACCACCTTGGGAGTGGTATAGTAGGTCGAAGGGTCTTCGGGAAATTCGGCTTTCAGAAAGTCGTTGAGCTCGGCCTCCACTTCGGTAAGGAGGGGACTGCGGTCGGCGTCATTGCCGTCATACATCATGCGGTATTTGCGGGAATCGCCGAAACTTACGATATAGAGTTGTTTTTCCTGTGCCATGGTATAGTGTTTTTCGTAATGAGTGATAAAGAAATGTACTTGAATTCGGGTCAAGATTATAACAATGGCGGAGGCCTAAAGGTTGTCAAGGGCCGTTTCGCCCCCTCTCCGACGGGGCGCATGCACTTAGGCAACGTCTACGCCGCCCTGCTGTCGTGGCTTTTCGCCCGCCGGGCGGGCGGGGAGTGGCTGCTGCGCATCGAGGACCTTGATCCGGGGCGCTCGCGCCCCGAGTATGCCCGGGCCCTGGAGGATGACCTGCTGTGGCTCGGCCTCGAATGGGACGAGGGGGGCACGGAGGGCAGAGGGCCCTCGGGCCCATATCTGCAGAGCCTGCGCTCAGATATATATGCGGAGGCCCTTGACAAGCTTGCAAAGATGGGGAGAGTCTATGGGTGCACATGCACGCGCGCCGACATCATGGCCAGCAGGGCGCCACATCTGAGCGACGGGCGCGTGATCTACGGAGGCCGCTGCCGCCCGGCAGTCATGCCCTCTGACGGCGTCGTGCCCGGACCGCCGGGGCGACACTCCATGCGGCTGTGGGTGCCCGATGAGAAGATTGAGTTCACCGATATGGTCTACGGTCCGCAGAGCGTGTCGCTTGCCCGTGAGTGCGGCGACTTCGTCATACGGCGGTCCGACGGCGCGTGGGGCTATCAGCTGGCCGTAGTGGTGGATGACGCCCTCATGGGGGTCACGCAGGTGGTGCGCGGCAACGACCTGCTCCTTTCCGCCGCCCAGCAATGCTATATCTACGACCTGTTAGGCTACCCGCGCCCTCAGTTCGGCCATCTGCCTCTGCTCTGCAACTCCGCCGGCCAGCGCCTGTCGAAGCGTGATGCCTCGCTCGACATGTCGGTGCTTCGCCGCGAGCACACCCCCGAGTCCCTCTTAGGCCTGATAGCCGGGCTGTGCGGCCTGCGGCCGGACACCTCCCCGGTGACGCTTGACTCACTGCTCCGGACCTTCACCCCGGAGCTTCTCTCCCCTGTAGCGGAAATCACCGCAATCTGAATACCACAGCAATGCCGAAAAAGCTGAAATAACGGCCTTTTTATTTGGAGGCACATTAATATTTAATTACCTTTGCAAAATAACTGACATCAAATAATATGCTTATGAGAAAAGGTTTACTTGTTTTTGCAGCTGTCAGCAGCGCCATGAGCGTTTCACAGACCGCATCAGCAGGAGAGCAACTGCTGTTTGAGGAGACTTTTGCCAACTGCAAGAGCTCCACTATCCAGGGAGGATATTTCACGGAATCCCTCTATTTCGATTCCCCGGCGATGGGCGACCATGACGGATGGTACACGCAGAACTGCTATATGTCGGAGCGCGCGATCAAGTTCAGCGCCAAGACCAAGCATGGCAAGGCCACCTCGCCCGTTATCACGGCATGCTCAGAGACCCCCGGCACGGTCACCGTCTATTTCCGCGCCCAGAACTGGAGCGGCGATGACCTGACAATAGATGTCTCGGTGGCCGGACACCCCGAGATGACACAGACTGTCGATGTCACCGGCCTCAACCAGATTTCCAACCGTTCCGAGCAGGGAAGCAGCGTGACTTTCACCGGGCTGCCCGAGAAGGAATTCAAGATTGAATTCAGCGGCACCGCTAAGGAGGGGGGCTCAGGAGTGACGCGCTTCTTCCTCTCCGATGTGCAGGTATATGAGGAGGTGCCGGACGGCGTGGAGAAACCCTCTGTGCGGACCTCGGCCTCATATTTCCACTTCAACGACATCATGGCCGGAAACCGCAGCGAGCTTCACGAACTGCAGTTTGACTACTACGGCATAGAGCCCTATGTCACCCTGCCCGACGGCAGCAAGGAGTGGGTGGACATATGGATGGAGGCCCCCGAGAACAGCAACTTCTTTGATATGCCGCAGTATGTGGATTGCGACTACTATCCTGCCGTATCATATACTTTTGCTTTCAAACCCCGCAGCGCCGGATATAAGGAGGAGACCTATGTGCTCCACGTCGGCGAGGTCGCTCACAACATCATCCTCACCGGCAACGCCAAAGTCTACAGTCCCGTGGCCCCCGCGCCGTATCATGTGGATGACACCTCCTTCCTGCTGCCCGGTCTCGATGCCGCAGGAATAGAGGAGTTCGAGCTTGCGGTGTGGACCATCGAGGAGGGTCCGCTCGTGGCTCCCGACCTGATGATCACGAAGTATATCGAGGGAAAGAGCAACAACCGCGCCCTTGAGATATTCAACGGCACAGGCCATGCGGTCAATCTGGAGGGCTACCGTCTTCTGATGGAGTCTAACGGTGCCGGAGGCTTGACGGCCTGCGAGTTCGCCTTCCCGGCAGTGGAGCTCGCCTCGGGCAAGTGCTACACGATTGCAAACGCGCAGTTCGGCGCAGTGCGCGATCTGGCCGACAAGACCATCGGCTACCAGGACGGAGGCTACGCCAACATAATGACCTTCACGGGCGATGACGCCATAGGCCTCTTCAATCCCGACGGCGAGCTCATCGATATCGTAGGCTATGAGAGCACGGATGTCAACGACCGCGTGTCGGGCGTCTGGGGCACGGATGTCAGCTACTACCGCCGTCCGGAATCCTATATGCCCACTCCTAAGTTCTATCCCTCGGAGTGGATACAGCATCCTATGGACTACTGCGAAGGCTTCGGGGCCCATGAGATGGACGCATACGGCGATGTGCGCCGCGTGGTGTCGGTGCAGCGCGTGGATCCTCTCCAGGAGAGCGTGAAAGTGGATGGCCTTGAGCCGCTGACCACATACCACTATGCAGTGCGCGGCTTCTCCAACGGCCTGACTACCCACTTCTCGCCCGAGATGACCGTCACCACTTCCGAAGGAAGCGGTGTAGCCGAAGTGGCTGCGGCTCCCCTCTGTACACTGTCGGGCAACGTCCTGACGCTGGCCCCCGGAGCTGAGGCCTTCACCATCGACGGCGTAGCTCTCGGCAGCGGCCGGGTAGCCCTTGAGGGCCACGGCATAGTCATAGTGCGCCGCGGCGCCGAAAGCACCAAGCTCCGCCACTGAAAAATCATGATAACTCATGATAAGTCAAGATTAATCATGATAAAACATGAATAATCATGACTCATCATGAATAATCATGAATAATCTTGATTTGAGCTGCCTATTTCAATGACCACCCTGCGCTATGACTCCCCATGCGGAGAGCTGCTGCTCGCCGCTGACGGCGAGGCCCTGTGTGTCTGCGACTGGACCGCGGGCGCCCATCACCCTCTTCTCGCTGCGCTACGTCCCTCCGGGAGCCACGCCCAGTGCGAGGCCGAGCGCCGGGTGCTCGCCTTGGCCGCGTGCCAGCTTGACGAATACTTCGCCGCAGCGCGGACACGTTTTGATGTCCCGATCCGGCCCGAAGGCACCCTGTTCCGCCGCAAAATATGGCGCGCCCTGATGGATGTGGACTGCGGGCAGACCATGTCATACTCCGCTTTGGCAGCCGCCGCAGGATGTCCCTCCGCGGTGCGCGCCGTGGCCGGGGCTGTCGCTGCCAATCCCCTCTCCATATTCATCCCTTGCCACAGGATTGTGGGGAGCTCAGGCCGTCTGACCGGATATGCCGGAGGTCTGGAGGCCAAGAAACGACTTCTCAGGCTTGAGGGCCATCCATACTGACCGCTCACCGCAAAATTGAATAGTCACTGCATAATTGAATAGTCAATACAAAATCTGCTCCCCCGGGAGTTTTTCGCGAAAAACTCCCGGGGGAGCAGATTTTGACCCCATCTCATTATATCAAGATTCCATCTCATAAAAATTTGACCTATACGTCAAAAAATTTGACCTATACGTCAAAAATTTTGACGTATACGCCGAAATTTTATGAGATGGGATTTTTATATTGACCTTTTTATCCGATATATTGGTCTAAATGTCGTATTATTTGAAATTTGCGTAAAAAACACGCTAAAAAATTTGGCAGTTAGAATAATCCGTGCTAATTTTGCGTTGAAATTACGCAATAACCCGACAATCTTCGGATTCGGCGTTGCCTTTCGGGCAGCGCGCCGGAGGCGCTGAGAGGGTGAAATCCCTGAAGCGCAGATATTATGAGCCGGGGTATAAGCAAACGTCAACAGAGGCAATAGAATGGAGACTGAGAGAAAGAAATACTGCTACGAGTATCCACGTCCGGCCATGACAGCGGACTGCGTCATCTTCGGCTTCAACGGCACGGAGCTGAAGATACTGCTCATCGAGCGCGGTGTGGAGCCGTACAAAGGCTATTGGGCCCTGCCGGGAGGATTCATGCGCTTGGACGAGACCATCGAGGAGTGCGCCCGCCGCGAGCTTCTGGAGGAGACAGGGGTGAGGAATGTCTACCTGGAGCAGTGCCATACTTTCAGCGCCACGACCCGCGACCCTCGCGGACGCGTAGTGACGGTAGCCTTCATCGCCCTCATCCGGCCGTCGGACTATAATATAGTGGCCGGAGATGACGCTGCCGTGGCCGCATGGTTTGATGTCTCGATGCTGCCCCCGCTCGCTTTCGACCATAAGGAGATAGTAGCATACGCCCGGGAATACCTCAAGGAGGTCCTGAAGCTTCGCCCCGTGGCGTTCCGGCTTCTCAATGAGGTGTTTTCCATCGATGAGCTGCGACGGGTGTATGAGGTCATAAACGATACTGTCTATGACCGGCGCAATTTCGAGCGCAAGGCTCTGCAGAGCCGCGTGATAGAGCCCGAGGAGCCCTGCGCGCCCATGCAGGAATGCAGCGCGGAGGAGCCTCCCGCCCGGGGAAGGCGCGGACGTGTCCCGAGGCTCTTCAGCTTCCGCCCATCCTCAAGGAAGGAGGCAAATGACAATAAAGATGATGACGAACGCGAGGGGTCAATCAAGGACCTTTTCAACTTCTGACCGCCAAAACAAAACAAACGAAAAACAAACATTCTAACCCAAAACAAAAACAGAATTATGGAAAAGACCACCGTTTTCAACCTCATCATCCTCGATGAGTCGGGCTCCATGAGCTCCGCCCACAAGTCAACCGTCCAGGGATGCAACGAAGTAATCGACTGCGCCCGCGCCCTGGCCAAGGCCCATGCCGACAAGGAGAGGACCTTCATGTCCATCTACGTCTTCCAGTCCGGCGCCGGCATCCCCTCGCGCTACCTCTGCAAAAACGTCCCTGTGGAGGGTGTGAAACACGTCACCATGAAGGACTACAGCCCCATGGGGATGACCCCCCTGCTCGATGCCGTAGGCTCGACGCTGGTGGACCTGCGCGCCGTGGCCTCTACCCACTCCGACGCTTACGGCGTGGTGACCATCATCACTGACGGCCAGGAGAACGACTCCAAGGAATACACCTATCCCCAAGTGGCCAAGCTAATAGCCGAGCTCAAGGAGAAAGGCTGGACGTTCAACTTCATCGGGGCCAACATCGATGTGGCCGCGGCCAGCGCCAAGCTCAACATCGACAACTCCATGGAGTTCGACTCTGATGAGGAGGGCACCAAGAAGATGTGGAACTCCTATGCCCGGATGACCAACGAATTTCATGAAGCCCGCGTGGGGATGGAGGCAGCTCTCCCGGAAGATGCCACCCAGGAGGAGCGCGCGAACCTGCGCAAGTCCTTCTCCAAGAACTTCTTCATGCACTGATTCCTACTCACTCGGCTTCCCTTCGCGCATCCCGGGGCACTTCGCCCGTGACAGCGCGGAGGGATAGCCGGGCATCGGAGGATAAAGAGGCTATTGCCGCCGCGTGCTCGTTCATTTTATGAAATTCGGAATATCCTGCTGCAGAGCGACGTTTCAGATTGTCAGGCCACGGAGACAGCAGCAGCAATCTGCCGTCCGCGCATAGGTCAAAAAGTTTCCCTTGAGGTTTGAATCTATCGTCAAACCCCAGATCCCTCAGGAGAATGACGCTGCTGCCACCTTCTATGGCTTTCCTGATAATCTCCTTTTCTTTTTTATGGATAGCCGGTGACACCGGGACTGCTCCCGCTGCAATCTCATCAAGACATTTTTCCACATATCTGTCAAACTCCGATTGGCTCCAGTATCTGTGCACTCTGATGGGCAGCAGGTATGTTTCCCTGAGCAAGAACACATTGCCGTACGCAGCATAGTTATGGCCGTCTATCAGGAGATGCAAGTGGCGTCTGAACAGGTCCGGATACTTCTTGCGTATCAAGTACCTCCGCGGATTGTCCTCCACATATTTAATTGCCCTTTTGAGATGGCCGGGATTGAATATTATTTGGTCGTCAAATGGCTTGAATAAAGTAGAGAAGCTGCTCAATACGGCAAGGCGCGTGTGTATATGGGAGCAATTTTTTGTGAATGGAGCTATATAGCGGCCGATGGGTTCATCCAGATAGTCAGTCACCTGTAGGACAAAATGTATATGATCGGGCATTATGACATACCGCCTTATCTTTAATTTGGGATTCTTGTCGGGAATTGAAAGCAATTCTTTCCTCACGCTCTCGCCAAGGGGCGTATTATCAGGTAGGATCATATCTCCTTTTCTGAGGAGGTCTTTACATGGCTCGTTGATGGCACATAATCTTGGCGTGCCGGGATAGGCAGTGATAGTGATCAGGTAATATCCCGGAGCCTTATAGTCATGAAAATTTGCGCGTGAGGCCTGGCGATTTTTATTTTTGCTTGGGTGGGGAGTTGATTCTTTCATGATTTTGAGGATTATCCCGGTGGCTAAAGCCGCCGGGCAGTGTGGGGCTCCGGAGGCTGAAGCCGCCGGGCAGTGTGGGGCTCCGGAGGCTGAAGCCGCCGGGCAGTGTGGGGCTCCGGAGGCTAAAGCCGCCGGGCAGTGTGGGGCCCTTGGCGGGTCTGGGATTTGGCGGGCTTTGGCGGGGCAGGGGGATTGCTTTCTTACTGCATCAAGCTTTAGCTTGATTATCCCCGCATCAAGCTTTAGCTTGATAATCCCCCGGTTGGATTCCGCTTTGGACGCTCCGGGATTTGCCGAGCAAATATAGATAAAAATTGCGAGATTATTACTTCGGCAGCTTAAAAAGATGGCAATATTATTACATTTGCAGATGATAATAAAGAGTGGGCAGGGGCGTTGAAAAGATATATGCAGTCACTTCTGTGAGAATGACTGCATATTCGTATCAGAGATGAGAATGACCATATATTCATCTATGAGATGAGAATGACCACATATTCATCTATGAGATGAGAATGACCACATATTCATCTATGAGATGAGAATGACCACATATTCATCTATGAAATGAGAATGACTGCATATTCGTATTAGAGATGAGAATCATAGGAAGGACAATGTCAAGAAGGAGAATCAGCATATTCAAGGGAAAGGGAATGAGCTCAGGGGAGTGTGCGGGGGCGCACGTCATGCAAAAAAATGCTGTCAGGGCTGCAACTATCGGGGCCGTATGCTTATTTGGATTAATCGGTTCGGCTGGGCACGCCTGCGCGCAGGAGGCGCACTCAGCGGCTGCTGCGCTGCAGAAGGCTGACACCGGCCGCATAGAGCGCCTTAGAGTGCCGTCGCCCCAGCTTAATGATACCATCGATGTGGATGTATGGCTTCCTGAGGGTTTCGGCGCTGACCGCGACACCCGCTACCCGGTGCTGTATATGCATGATGGCCAGAATCTGTATGATGCCTCCACCACCTGGAACGGACAGGCATGGGAGATGGATGTGACCGCGGGACGCCTCATAAAGGAGGGGGAGATTCCGCCGTTCATCATTGTCGGCATACACAGTTCCCCGGAAAAGCGCGTTTCGCAACTTATGCCTCAGCGGGCAGTGAAAGACGCGGGCCTTGAGGAGCTCATGGCGGAGGTGAAGCTGAAGGGACAGCCGGTGCTCGGCGATGATTACGCCGCTTTCGTAGTGGAGACTTTAAAACCCTTGATTGACAAGACTTATCCCACCCTGCCGGACCGCGATGACACAATGGTGATGGGGTCGAGCATGGGAGGACTCATGTCGCTTTACCTCATCTCTGTTTACCCGGACACATTCGGGGGAGCGGCCTGCCTGTCCACCCACTGGTATGGCTCGCTCAACGCAGGAGATTCCTTTGGCAATGCCATGATTGACTTTATGGAGCGCTATCTTCCCGATCCATCCACTCACCGCCTCTATTTTGACCACGGCACAGCCACTATCGATGCTTATTACGGGCCCTGGGAGACCAAGGCCCTGCTGAAGGCGCAGGAGCTGGGGTATAAATACGGAGAAAACCTGGACAGCTACATAGATTACGGAGCTCCTCATGAAGAGAGCGCATGGGCCGCACGCGCGTCCCGTCCGCTACGCTTCCTCTTTTCCCGCCCATCCGCGCCTCAATCTCAGAAAAACTTATGATACAGCAGTTTCTTAGCGAATACAATATAGAGGGGGTGGGCATAGGCCTGATGACATTCCTCATCATCGGCATTTTCCACCCCCTCGTGATAAAGGGAGAATACTATATGGGCCAGAAATGCAACTGGCTCTTCCTGATTGGTGGCATTTCCACTCTCGCCGGCTCTCTGATAACGGCAGGGACAGCCTCTATTCTGTTAGGCGTCACCTCTTTCTCCTGCTTCTGGTCGATACTTGAGGTCAGAGAGCAGCGCGAGCGCGTGCGCAAAGGGTGGTTCCCGGCCAATCCACGCCGCAAAGCCACGTGACCTCGCGCCCCGGGGTCAGTGGGCGGGGTACTCGTCGAAGGCGTAGAGCACCGTGGAGAGGTATCGTTCTCCGGTGTCGGGGAGAAGCGCTACGATGGTTTTGCCGGTATTCTCATCCTTGGCGGCCTCTTTTAGCGCCGCGGCCATCGCTGCGCCGGATGATATGCCCGCCAGCAGCCCCTCCTCGGAGGCGAGCAGGCGCGAGGCGGCTATTGCCTCCTCATCGGTTATGGCCATCACTTCATCCACAGCTTCAGGATGGTAATTCACCGGAATGAAGCCGGCTCCTATGCCCTGGATCTTATGGGGGCCGGGCTTGCCTCCAGACAGCACGGGTGATGAGGCAGGCTCGACAGCGATAGTCCTCACCGAGGGCTTATGGCGCTTGAGAGTCTCGGATGTGCCGCTGACGGTGCCTCCGGTGCCCACACCCGCGATGAAGATGTCGACCGCTCCATCGGTGTCGTTCCAGATTTCCTCGCCTGTGGTGAGGCGGTGCGCCTCCGGATTGGCCGGATTCTCAAACTGCTGGAGGATTACGGAGCCCGGAGTGGCATCCCTGATTTCCTCCGCTTTGGCTATGGCACCCTTCATCCCATCCTTGCCCGGAGTCAGCACGAGCGTCGCTCCATAGGCTTTCAGAAGCTTCTGGCGCTCCACGCTCATGGTGTCCGGCATGGTCAGTATGACCTTGTATCCTCTCACTGTGGCGACCCATGCAAGCCCAATGCCGGTATTGCCGCTGGTGGGTTCGATGATGGTAGCCCCCGGGCGCAACGCCCCGGCCTCCTCGGCTGCGCGGATCATTGACAGGGCCACCCTGTCTTTCACGCTTCCTCCGGGATTGAACGATTCAATCTTCACCAGCACTCGGGCCTTGAGGCCATGCTTCTTCTCGATTTTAGAAACTTCAAGCAGCGGGGTATCGCCGATGAGTTCCGTAAGGTTTTTATATACTCTTTCCATGTTTATGTGATATTCAAATATTATGTTGCCGGTATGCTTTTTCAATGCTCAATCCCCTCCGCCTTCCGCTGGAGAATCCGCGAGCATGGCGGCACTGAATGGGTCAGCCAGATATTGCCTCCGATGACTGAGTCATGCCCTACGGTGATGCGGCCCAGGACTGTCGCGTTGGAGTAGATAGTGACATTGTCTTCAATTATGGGATGGCGGGGGATGTTGACCGGATGGCCGTTGCTGTCAAGCGAAAAGTTTTTCGCTCCCAAGGTCACACCTTGATAAATAGTGACATGGCTGCCGATGACGCACGTCTCCCCGATCACCACACCTGTGCCGTGGTCTATAGCGAAATATTCCCCGATGCTGGCGCCCGGATGAATATCGATGCCCGTGACGGAGTGGGCCAGCTCGGTGATGATGCGCGGTATGACCGGAATGCCGAGCCTCAGGAGGGCATGGGCCGCGCGGTAGTGCACCATGGCGTAGACCACCGGATAGCTCAGTATCACTTCCGCATAGTTGTCGACAGCCGGGTCATTGTTATACATCGCCTCCACATCTGTGTATAGAAGGCGCTTGATTTCCGGGATCTTGTCAATAAACCTGAGCGCGAGGGCCTCCGCCTCCTCGGCCACCTCCTCCTCGCGGCGCGTGGTGTCAAAGCGCAGCGCCCGGCGCGTCTCCGTCACAAGGAGGGAATAGAGCCTCTCGATATTGACACCGATATAACATGAGCGTATGTCCTCGTTGCTCTGCCGGCGGTCAAAGAAATCAGGGAACACCACGGCCTGTATCAACGACACCACCTCCTTCAGGCTTGCCACAGAAGGGAAGGAGCCGTCGCCGCGAGGCACCATCCTCATCTCTTGCGGCGATGAGGCGGCCAGTCTGCCCACATTCTTCAGCAGCCGCTCATCAATCGAAAGTCTGTCCATAAGATGCAGTCATTATCAATATTTAACGTTGCTTATCGAGGCAAAGTTAAGCATTTTTGCGCTTTTCAGGAAAAAAATCTGTTCCGGCCAAGTATCGCCATGAAAATGATGAAGAAAATGTTGGTGTCACGGACCGTGGCAAGTAGAAAATTTCAGGACAGATTTTTACAATTAATAAATTTTAACTAATTTTGCAAATCTCAAATCAGATTTGAGATTTGCAAAATAGGTCATATATAATTGATAATAAGTATGATAAAACGAGAATTAGGTTCTAAAATCACAGAATTGGCTGCTAAATTTCCTGTCATTACCCTTACCGGGCCACGCCAGTCGGGCAAATCCACACTTTTGCGACATGAATTTCCGGATTATGCATACGTATCTCTTGAGGACCCGGATATACGTGAATTTGCATTATCGGATCCCAGGGGCTTCCTGAAGCAGTATCCCAAGCACGCTATCTTTGACGAGGTTCAGAAGGTGCCGGCGCTCCTGTCGTATATCCAGACTCACATTGACCAAAGCAGCGAGACAGGGATATACATGCTCGCCGGTTCGCAGAATCTGCTTTTGATCAGCAGCATCAGCCAGACTCTGGCCGGGCGCACGGCTCTCCTTAAACTCCTTCCCTTCTCGCGTCTTGAGCTGCATGATGCCGCCCGTCTTCCTGAGTCTCTTGACGCGCAGATATTTACCGGCTTCTACCCAAGGATTTATGATAAGGACATCTCGCCCCGTGATTTTTATCCGAGCTATATACAGACATACGTGGAGAGGGATGTAAGGGACCTCCTGAAAGTCACCGATCTAAATAAATTTGTCAAATTCATACGTCTCTGCGCGGGGAGAATCGGCCAGATTCTAAATATGACCTCACTGGCAACTGAGACGGGCATATCCTCCACTACGGCCGAGGGGTGGCTGTCGGTGCTGGAAGCGAGTTATATCTGTTACCGACTGGAGCCTAACTGGAATAATTTCAACAAGCGTGTCATCAAATCTCCGAAACTCTATTTTTATGACACAGGGCTGGCATGCAGCCTGTTGGGCCTGGCCTTTGCGGAGCAGGTGTCGACTTTCTACATGCGCGGGGCGTTGTTTGAGAATCTTGTCATCAACCAGTTTGTCAAGGATTCCTTCAATCGCGGCATCACTCCCGACCTCACCTTTTGGCGCGACAGCCAGGGCAACGAGATTGACTTGATTGAAACTCAGGCTACACAAATGACCGGTTATGAGATCAAATCGGGCCATACGTTTAACAGTGAATATTTCAAAGGCCTGGACAAATGGGGCGCCCTCTCCTCCACGCCCTCGGAGCGTCTCAACGTCATCTACGCCGGCGACCGTTCGCTCACCACCTCCCGAGGCAATGTCATCGCCTTCCCCGGCTGGTACTGAACATACCCGACAGTGTCATGGTAAGAAGATCGACCGCACTATCGGAGGGGGATAATGCATGATTGAAAGTGGTAGATGTCAGCAATTTGCAAGGGAAAGCCGGGGTTTTTGAATCAGAATGTTAAAACTTTTTCACTTTTGTTTCGTTTTATTGTTATCTGTGATAATTTTTTTAACGCGGTTCGGCTGTCCGGTGACAGCAGGGCCGACCAAAGCTGACCAATGCTTATGATGAAATTCTACACTCTGTGTTCCGCGGCTCTTATCGCCGCTTCGGCCCTCGCGGCCCCTGCGCAATCCCGCTTGCAGCAGACACGTTTCAAGGATGGCAAGGTGCCCTCCGCTGCCCTCTTGAAGAGCAAGCGCTCCCCAAAGCTCCATTCCTCCGCCCATAAGATGGCGGACATGGACTTCACTCCGTCCGATATCATAACAGAGCGCCCCGCCGGCGCCGTGACGAGCTACGAGCGTTCCTCCTTCGGCTATATCGTGTTCTGGGGCAATATCCTCGTCTCAGCCGATACCGGAGCCGTGACGGAGATAGTGAAGGGTGATGACGGCAAGACCTACATGAACGTGCCTATATCGGGCGCATATATCGACGCCTGGGTGGAGTGCGAGATGACCGACACGGAGCTCGTCATCAAGGGTAACCAGCCGGTGTTTTATGATGAGGAGTACGGTGATTTCATGACGCTCGATGTCCTGGAATATGTGGAAGACGAGGACAACTACGTGCCCGCTGAAAACCAGAATTTCAAAATGGAAATCAGCGATGGCGAGATAACCTCGATCAATTTCGACCAGGACGGCGAGTGCATCCTCGGCCTGTGCTACTACGCACCCGGGGAATACCAGGAGTGGTCCGGGTTCGGCGACTGGAATTATGTGATCACCGATTTTGACGGCGTTCCCCTCGCAGGGCCTGCCAACGCTTCCGACACGCAGAAGTGGGCGCTTGTCAGCGAAGGCGACGGCTATTTCGTCAATGTCGCTGTAGCCGATGGAGCGCTTTACCTCCAGGGACTCTATCCCGAGCTGCCCGAGGCCTGGGTGAAGGCTCCGCTAACTGACGGCAAGGGGGAGCTCGAGACTCCCGTCTACCTCGGCAAGTCCAACGGTCACTATCTCTACCTCCAGACCGCAGAAATCGAGGAGGTGTGGTATGACTGGGCCGAGGAGTATTACCAGGAAGTCTATCCCTCAGACACTCCCTTTGTGGTCAACTATGACGCTGAGGCTAATAAAATCGTATGCGAAGGCACTGTGGCCGTCACTTACGGACTTCCTGACGAGGATATGTGGTATTCTGTCGCCGACCTGTCCGATCCCACCATCATGAAGCAGACGCGCACTCCGGGCACTCCTCCCTGCGCAGCCCGCGACCTCGTGGACCTGCCCGATTCAGACTGGCCATATTTCTCCTTCGACATGCCTCCCTTTGATGTGGATGGCAATCTCCTTGACACCTCCCGCCTGTACTACAATGTCTACGTTGACGGCGAGCTCTTCGTGTTCTATCCTGATGAGTATGTGATGCTCCAGGAGGAGATGACGGACGTCCCCTATGGATTTAATGATGACTATGACATCGTAGCCGACGGTCCGATGCATGAAGTCTACTACTACTGGAACGGCGTGGATGCCATCGGCGTGCAGACCTTCTATGTAGAGGAGGACGGCACCAAGGTTTATGGCGAGATGACTACTCTCGACCTCACTTCGGTCGCTGCACTCGGCGCCTCTGAGGCATCGGCGGCTTTCTATGACCTCAACGGCCTGCGCGTGGCTGAACCCGGCAAGGGCATCTTCATCCGCCGCAGCGTGATGAGCGACGGCAGTGTAAAGGTCACCAAAATAGCTCGTTGATATGAGAAAATTGCTGTTTGCTCTTATAGCAGCCGCCACACCCGTGGCGGCTGCTGCCTCCGTAGAGTTCTCATACGTGCCCGACGGAGCCAATCTGTTAGGCTATGGCTTCGGCAAAGTGGAGACCTACGATGTGGCCATACGCATTTCCGACCCCTCGCTGGTGGGGGCGAAAATCACCGGGCTCTCTGTGCCCGTCACCACCGCTGAGGGTGTCAGCGGCATCTCAGGCTGGCTCTCAACATCCCTGAAGCTGTCAAACAATGCTGCAGCTCCCGACATCGTGACTGTCGATGCGCAGGTGGTCGACGGCGTGATCAGCGTCACCTTCCCCGAACCCTACACCATCACCTCCGACGGTGTCTATGCCGGCTATACTTTCAAGGTGGAGGCTGTCGAGACTGAGGCGCAGAAAAACCCCATAGTGGTGGCTGACGGGTCGAATCCGGAGGGGCTCTACGTGCATGCCAACCGCACTTACCGCAAGTGGACCTCCCTGGCAGGGACCACGGGTGCGGTGAGCGCTCTGGCGGTGACGCTCGAAGGAGACTTCCAGCCGGACGTGGTGGCAGTTGCCCTTTCTGACTGCTACGGTGTCAAGGGGGCCCCGGCTCCCGTGGGTGTGACACTGACCAACAATGGTACTACCTCGGTGAGCAACTTCACTTACACCTACACACTTTCTCCCTCCGGTCTCACCGGCCAGGGGGTGGCCGAGCTTGACAAGGCCATTGCCGCCCGTCTGGGCCAGGAGGGCAAGGGATGGATTTCCGTCACCTGCCCCGACACCTACGAGCCCCAGACGCTCACAGTGACCGTCACAGAGGTTAACGGCAGCCCCAACCGCTCATCCGAGGCTACTGCATCGGCCACAATCACACCGATGGACTTTATACCCGAAGCCCTTCCCCTGATGGAGGAATACACCGGCCTGTGGTGCGGATGGTGCCCGCGCGGCTTCATCGCCCTCGAGGAGATGGGACGCCGCTATCCGGAGCGCTTCATAGGCGTGAGCTTCCACAATGGGGATGTCATGCAGATCACGGCTGACTATCCCATTGATATTGACGGATACCCCGGCGCCACGCTCAACCGCGCTCTTTCGCTTGATCCCTATTACGGCACCTCGTCAAGCACTGACTTAGGCATCGAGAACGACTGGCAGGCCTTCACGGAGATATTCCCTGACGGTGACCTGAAAGTTGACCTGTGCTGGGCAGACGAGGCCCGCACCACTCTCAAGGCCACGGCTTCGGCCCGCTTTGTCGAAGATCACAAGGATGCTGACTACCGCTTGAGCTACATGGTGGTGGCCGACGGCCTGGGCGCTTCGCAGTCAATCGCCTGGATGCAGAGCAATTATTATTCCGGCAAGGTCATGAACGGCTATGGCTGGGAAGTCTTCACCGAGGGGGGCGCAAAAGTGCCGGGGCTCGTGTTTAACGACATCGTCGTATACGCAGGCGATTATGTGGGCGAGGCGGGCTCAGTGCCCTCCGACATCACGCGCGGCGTGTATTACTCGGATGAATTCACAGTGGCCCTTAGCGACATGGTCAACCTCAACGGCGAAAGCCTCGTGCAGGATCCTTCAAAGCTGCGCGTGGTGGCCGTGCTGACCGATGCGGCCACTGGCAAGTTTGTCAATTGCAACCGCTCGGGCTATCCCGGCGAATCGGGTGTGGGCACGCTCGGCGCAGAGGCTGCCCGCGTGGTAAGCGTGGCATATCACGACCTCTCGGGCCGTCAGCTCAGCGCTCCTGCGGGGGGTGGCGTGACGCTGCGCACTGAGATTCTCTCAGACGGCACGTCGCGCACGCGCAAGGTGATTCTCAGTCCCCGGTGATTCGGGCCAGACAACGCAAAACCGGGCGTCCTCCGTATGAAAGGAGGGCGCCTATTTTGTTTTTGAGCCGTACCTTAGGGTCTCTGAGCGCCCCCATGCGTCCGCGCCTGACATTGCCCCAGACACGCTCGAGCATTTCCGGGGCCTCATAGCCTGAGCGCAGCAGCAGAAGGAGGACGTTGAAATTGGCGCTGAAACTGCGCGAGAGAGCCCCCTTCTCGTGGCTTGTGCCTGCATACCGCTCCACTATGCGGTCTGTCACTTCGATTACGTCCATGCGCCCCTTGGAGATGGTGTGGATGAAGCTGCGGGGATGGCTGCGGTAGAAATAGAGAGGCTCGGGGAGGTAGGCGATTT
Source organism: uncultured Sangeribacter sp. (assembly GCA_964637105.1). GTDB lineage: Bacteria > Bacteroidota > Bacteroidia > Bacteroidales > Muribaculaceae > Lepagella. The sequence goes on from CAZWVY010000017.1 coordinate 26,080, forward strand.
TTGAGGCCTGCTCGAAAAGGCGGTAGAATATGTCGAGGTCCTCATAGCGTATGCCTGTGCGGAAGCGGGTGCCGGGGGCGGAGAAAATCGTCTTTCGGTAGAGTATGCCCCAGATGCTGTTGAGCGGCGGGCACTGATACAGGGTAATATCCAGGGCCTCGGCCGGGGTCATGACCCTCACGGGCCCCTCCTGCGGCGGCGAGGGCATCTCCGGGGCCTCGCGGAATCCTCCTATGACGATGTCGGCACCGGTGGCCGCAGCCGTCTCACGCAGCCGCTCCAAGGCCCGGGGCTGAGCCATATCATCGGCGTCGATGAAGTATATCCATTTTCCCCGCGCCTCCTCTATTCCGGCGTTCCTCGCTGCAGACACCCCTCCGTTAGGGCGTGAGATCAGCCGGAAGCGCCTTTCCTTCCCGGCTTGGGCAGCGCATAGCGCGCCTGAGCCGTCTGTAGAGCCGTCGTCTACCAGGAGCACCTCGAAGTCTCCCAGAGTCTGGCACTCGAGCGACCGGAAAAGGTCGGGCAGCCATCTCACGGCATTATAGACCGGCACGATGACTGATATTTCCGGTCTCTCAGGCATTGCAGCAGATATTCGGGAGGTGGTCATGGCCGGGTCAGTGTCTGCGTCCCGCAATGCGGCGCACGGCAGGCGAGAGCACGGGGACATTCTCGTAAAGGGCCACTGCGGCGAGGTAGACGCACAGCAGCGCTGTTTTGACAATCCATGCGAGCCAGAGGGAGAGATGGCCTGCGCTCCACATCCCCGCTCCGTACAGTACAGCCGCAAGCAGGCAGTAGCCCCCCATTCGTTTCAGGGGGTAGGGTATAGGATAATAGTGGCGGCCGGCCATCCAGCTGACAGCCATGACGATGAAATAGCTTATCAGAGCGGCCCATGCGGAGCCCATGTATCCGTCAGGTATGCCGATAGCGGGCACGAGCCATACGTTCAGGCCCAGCATCAGCACGAAGCATAGCAACGACAGATACATTCCCCACGCCGTGCGATCGGTGAGCTTATACCATAGCGAGAGGTTGAAGAATACCCCGAAGCACAGCTCGGCCGCCATCATCACCGGCACAACCCCGAGGCCCGACCAGTAGGAGGGGGAGATGAAATAGCGCAGCAGGGGGAGGAAAAACATCACCCCTAAGAATATGAAGAGGCCGAAGACCACAAAGAATTTCATGGCGTCGCAATAGGCCGAGGTGCGGTCTTCGCCTTCGGCGCGCGCCCGCGCGAATATGAAAGGCTCGTAGGCGTATCGGAAGGCCTGGGTGAACATCACCATCACCAGCGCTATCTTCATGTTCGCGCTGTATATGCCGACCATGGAGTGGGCGGCATTCTCCTGTCCCTTGAAGAGATAGGGAATGGCGATCTGGCCCATGTTCTGGCTCAGTATGCCCGCCACGCCCAGCACAAGCAGCGGCCAGCTGTAAGCGAGCATGCGTCTGAGAAGCTTGCTGCCGAAGAGCGATGGGAGCATGCGCCCCTTGAGTTCGGGCACCAGGCAGAGCAGCACGCAGAGAGTGGAGATGATATTGGCCACGAAAATCCACCCGATGCCGAAGGCTTCGCCTCCGGGCAGGGCGTAAAACCAGTTGACCGCCCCGGGGCAGTGCTTCTGCGCCCAGGGGCAGAAGAGGAGGAAGAGGAGGTTGAGCCCGATATTGAGGCCTACATTGATGAGCTTTATAGTGGCGAAACGGATGGAGCGGTTCTTGTACCGGAGCCAGGCGAAGGGGAGGTTGCAGAAGGCGTCGATGGCCACTGTGACGCCTAACATCCAGACGAAATCCGGATGGCGCGGCACGAGCAGGGCCTGTGCCACGGGGCTTATGAAGAGGCTCAGCGCTATGATGAAGAGCAGCGATGTCGTGGCCACCGATATGAGGGCCGTGGCGTAGACGCGGGCCGGATCGCAGTCTTTGCGGTTGGCGAAGCGGAAGAAGCCCGTCTCCATGCCGTAATTGAGGATGACCAGCGCCACGGCCGTGAAGCTGTAGAGGTTGCTGACTATGCCATATTCGTCAGAGGGGAAAAGATAGACGTACAAGGGCACCAGCAGCCAGTTGAGAAACCGTCCGACTATGCTGCTCACTCCGTAGACAGCTGTGTCTTTTGCTAAGGATTTTATGCCTGACACGGGATAGATTGTAGGTGATAGGTAATAGGTAATAGGTAATAGTGATGAGGTATGAGGCTGCGGGACCCGGTCACTCCTCGAAGAGGGAGGGGGAGGAGAGGCGGGGGGTGCGGTGCAGATGGCGGTAGGCCAGCTCAGTGACCTCGCGTCCCCGGGCGGTGCGCTTGATGAATCCCTCCTGGATCAGGAAGGGCTCATAGACCTCCTCGATGGTGCCTGCGTCCTCGCCTAAGGCTGTGGCTATAGTGGAGAGTCCTACGGGGCCACCCTTGAATTTGTCTATTATCGTCAGCAGTATGCGGTTGTCGATTTCGTCAAGGCCGTGCGTGTCGATATTCAGGGCCTCCAGGGAGTGGCGAGTGATGTCGAGGTCGATGCGGCCGTCGCCCATCACCGTGGCGAAGTCGCGCACGCGGCGCAGCAGGGAGTTGGCAATTCGCGGCGTGCCGCGCGAGCGCAGGGCTATCTCACGGGCGGCCTCGTGGTCAATGCCGATCTTGAGCAGGCGCGCGGAGCGCTTGACGATGCCTGTCAGCACCTCGTGGTCGTAATACTCCATGTGGCATTTGATGCCGAATCGGGCGCGCAGCGGGGCCGTCAGCAGGCCGGAGCGGGTAGTCGCGCCGATGAGCGTGAAGGGGGCCAGGGAGAGCTGCACGGACTTGGCCCCGGGCCCTTTGTCGAGCAGGATGTCGATGCGGTAGTCCTCCATGGCGGAGTAGAGGTATTCCTCCACAATGGGGTGCAGTCGGTGTATCTCATCGATGAAGAGCACATCGTGGGGCTCGAGAGCCATGAGGATGCCGGCGAGGTCTCCGGGCTTGTCGAGCACGGGGCCCGAGGTCACCTTGAATCCCACGCCCAGCTCGTTGGCCACGATATTGCTCAGCGTGGTCTTGCCCAGTCCCGGGGGGCCGTGCAGGAGCGTGTGGTCCAGGGCCTCCCCCCGGAGGCGGGCGGCCTTGACAAACACGCGCAGGTTGGCGATGATTTTGGATTGTCCGGCGAAGTCATCAAATTCCAGCGGACGGAGCGCCTTCTCAATGTCGCGGTCACTCTGTGCGCCGGGGGATGCCTGCCCGGCTCGTATGTCGAAATCTTCCATTAGTGAAATAGCTCCAAGGATGCGACCCCTGAGACATAAAAATTTTATGAGACAGAGTCTTAAATGATGAGGATGGTATGATTACATGAATCCGCACTCCGCAAGGAGCCGTCTGCGGGCTTGCCTTCCGGAGTGCGGGTTGATGTCCGTTGGTCCCGGCCCGCAAGAGATGCAGATGCCCGGGCCTGTAAGAGGTGGCTTAGTTGGCGGGAGCCTGTGCCGGGGCAGCGGCGGGAGCGGGAGCTGCTGCCGGAGCGGGAGCGGGAGCCGTGGTGGGAGCCGGAGCGGCGGGAGCCATGCTCGAGGCGGTCACCGGGGTCTTGATGGCGAAGGAGGCGCAGATGCTCACCACGCAGATGAAAATTGCCAGGGTCCAGGTGGCCTTCTCGATGAAGTCAGTGGTCTTGCGGTAGCCCATGTACTGGTTGCCCGAGGAGTAATCGGAGGCCAGGCCGCCACCCTTGGATTTCTGGATAAGCACCACTCCGATAAGCAGCAGAGCGGCGATTACGATGAGTATGCAAAGAAAAATATACATCTCTATATTTGTTATTGTTATTTATTTTTTCCGGTCAGCGCATCGTGTGCCCACGATAGGCGCGCATTGTGTATTTACGATAAAAAGGAGCCGTCATCCCTTGCCGGACCACGCCTCGATCATCTGCAGCTTGCGCAGGAAGCGCAATTGCTCTGCAAAGTAAACACTTTTTTTCGGATTTTTCAAATGCTCGCGCTCAATTATTTCAATCGCGGCCTCATAATCGCGATTTTTTATAAGATTTTCCAAAGATTGAGGGTCTTCCTGTTCTATCATAGCGGCATAGTCAATGGCGGGCGCCACGGTCAGAGGTGCGTCCCGCGAGGGGCCCTTCCCTTTGGAGTAGGTGGTCAGGAAGATGTCTATGGCGTCAGCGGTGGGGTGCCTGGCGGGGGAGGCGGAGCCGTAGAAGTCTTCATAGGCAGGGAGGGTCCCCAGGATGTTGTCCAGGCGCGCGGGGTCGCCCACGTTCAGGGCCACGAGCCGCCGCAGGCGGTCCGTTTCTGCGGCCCCCTTTTCGGGATTTTCCGCGGCCCTGGCCGCGGGATCGCGCAGCAGTGTCAGCATTGCTGCGACATCATAGGTCGGAATTTCCATAATAAGATAGTGTCTTACCAGTTGCCCAGCGTAGCATTGAAGATGAGGTCCACGAGCTCTTCCGAAATCTGGGCGCAAAGCTCGTCCTGCACGTCAGTGAGCATAAGCGAGCTCGAAAACTGCCGGTAGGCCGAGAAGGACTGGTCGATGCTGTTGGAGGGGTTCTTGGTGTCGGTATATCTGACACGCACGGTGATGGTGAGGCGTGTCTCGGTGGCATAGGCGTCTTCGCCGACAGACTGCGGGGTGAGGGTGTAGCCCGTTATCTCGCCTGACATCTCCAGGTCAGAGGGGCCGTCCACCTCGCGCAGGCGCGTCTGGCGCGTCACGGCATTGAGGAGCTCATTCTCGAAAGTCTGCTGAAGGGGAGGATAGACCAGGGCGGCCCGTATAGGGAACTCCCCGATGTTGATGGTCTTGTAGATGTCATAGTTCAAGGCTGAGCCATTGAACTTGTAGCTCACCGTGCAGGCCGGAGCGAGCATGATGAGCAGAAGGGGGAGAAGGAGGTATGTCAGACGTTTAGCCACATTGTCGGAAATTGGTGGAATATGGCCAGGTCAAAGGCCGTATTCCTTGATTTTGCGGTATAGGGTGCGCGGTGAGATGTTGAGCTCTTCGGCGGCGCGTTTCTTGTCTCCGTGGTTCCGCTCGAGGGCTTCGGCCACAGCTTCACGCTCGGCATCCTCGAGGGTGGCGGGGCCTGAGGCTCCCTCGCCGGACTCAGCGCGTGTCTCCACATCGCTGCCGGGCCTCAGCAGCTCGGATGGGCTGGGGAGGGCTCTGACGGGACGCTCGGAAGGGCTCGCGCCCATACGGGCGCGGAGCTCGTCGATCTCATGGCGCATGGTCATCAGCATCTGCCACATGAGCTGCCTCTCGCTCTCGGCCGTGGGGGCACTCCCTGCGGAGGCGCGCACCGGCGTGGCCAGAGGGGAGCGGTCCTCGGGGAGGGTCTCCATGAGGGTGAGGCGCGAAATCTCCGTGCCGGCCTCGAAGAGGGCGAGCTGCTCGACGACATTCTTGAGCTGGCGCACATTCCCGGGCCATCTGTAGATGTTGAGCATCCGGCGCGCCTCGGGGCTGAATGTGATAGGGGGCGTCATGTATTTCTCCGCGAAATCGGAGGCGAATTTGCGGGCCAGCAGCTCCACATCCTCGCCCCGGTGATGCAGCGGGGGGACATTGATGACCACTGTCGAAAGGCGGTAGTAGAGGTCCTCGCGGAAGCGCCCCGCGGCCACGGCCTCGAGAAGGTCCACGTTTGTCGCGGCCACGATGCGGACATCGGTCTTCTGCACGGTCGACGAGCCGACCTTCAGGAACTCCCCGGTCTCAAGCACGCGCAGCAGGCGCGCCTGGGTGGTGAGGGGGAGCTCGGCCACCTCGTCGAGGAATATCGTGCCTCCGTCAGCCTCCTCGAAGTAGCCCTTGCGTGTGGCCACGGCCCCTGTGAAGGCCCCCTTCTCATGGCCGAAGAGTTCGCTGTCGATGGTGCCTTCGGGTATGGCTCCGCAGTTGACCGCTATATACTTGCGATGCTTGCGGGCCCCTGACTGATGGATGATTTTAGGGAAGAACTCCTTGCCCGTGCCCGACTCGCCTGTGACGAGCACTGACAGATCAATAGGAGCGACCTTGACCGCGCGTTCTATCGCGCGGTCAAGGCCCTCGGAATTTCCTATGATTGAGAACCGCTGCTTGACGCTGCGCAGTTCTTCGGGAGTCAGTGTGCTGTCAGATGCCATATAGAAGAAACGCCGCCGGGGCGTGGCTTAGTATGTGGTCTGCGCAGGTCGTTCAGTATGCGATTATCTTGGTGGCCTTGCCGCCGCGCACGACAATCATGGGCTCTCCCTTGACGGGAGCCTCCAGGCGCACGCCCTGGAGAGTGTAGTATGCGGCCTCCCCCTCTTCGGCTCCGATGCCGTCGATGCCGGTGGAGGCGGTGGTGACCGTAAGGGTCATGTCCTTGAAGTCGGCTGTGAGGTCGTAGGTGCCGGGCAGCACGGTCCATGACTTGCAGTTGCCGGAGTTGTCGCCCGAGTAGGTGGTCATGTCAGCCGGCTGGCTGATGACGATGCGGTCACCCTCGTTGACAGAGCCGTAGCGGGTGGAGCCGTTGACGACATCCCAGTTCGAGCCCAGGGCGGTGCTGAGGTTGAAGTAGCAGTAGGTCTCGCCCGGAGCGGCCTCGAAGGTCACGTTTTTGACAGTGTATGACGAGCCGTCCTTCTCAAAGGCCAGGCCGCGTGAGGTGTTCCAGGAGTTGTCCTTGAGGTTTCCGAGCAGGTAGAGCTTCTCAGGGCCGTAGATTACCGGATCATCGCCTCCGCCCTGGACGTTGACATTCGCCCATACGCAGTAGTCGTTGCCCACGGCACGGATCTGGGAGTCATTCCATCCGTCGGGCGACACCATTGCGGGGCCTATCTTCACGACCACCTTGCCCTTGGTGCCGGTCACCTCGGCCATGTAGCAGTCGGAGGTGGAGCGGAGCACGCGCACGGCACTCTGGTTGTGCAGGCCTGCGGCCTTGCGCACTGCGATGAGCTGCTTGAGGGCGGCCTTGTGCTCCTTCCAGTGGGGGAGGAAGACGCAGGGGGTGCCGGGGCTCATCAGGATGAAGGCGTTGGCGGCCACGACATTGCCTTTGAACTTGTTCCAGTCATCGCGGTATGTGTCATGGTTGTCGATGAAGGTCACTGCATACTGCGGATACCCGAAGTGGATCATGCCGGCGGGCTGGTCGTTGGTGCCGTTGGCTTTCCAGACGAGCTTGCGCATGTCGCCCGAGCTGAAGGCCTCGTTGATGGCGTACTTGCAGGGGAAGTCGAAAGCGGCCGAGGTCTTGCCCGTGGCCTCTATCCATGCGGCCACAGCGTCATAATTGCCGTCCCAGTATTCTCCGACGGAGAATTTGGGATTGGCATACTGGTTGTATATCTTGTTGTAGTAGCCGCTGTAGCCCTTTGTCATGTCATAGCGGAAGCCTGCGTAGCCATACTTGTCGAGGAGGCACTTCACGTAGTTCTTGCAGTTGTCCTGCACCGTAGCGTTGGTGTGGTCGAGGTCGCGCGCGCCGTCGAAATTCTCGCCTGTGTCGCTGCTGCCCGTGGGTTTGGGCTGCCCCGATGCCCAGGCCATCTCATCGTTGGAGCAAATATGGTTCAGACCGAGCTTCCAGGTCTTGCCGTTCCATATCTCGGTGGGGAAGTCATACCAGTTGGTCACGCCGTTGCGGTGGTTGATGACCACATCGGCTATGAATCCGGTGCCCTTGTCGGCGAAGGTCGAGATCATATTCTTGAGCTGGGTCTCGGTGCCGAATGATGAATTGTGGTTGGTAAACCAGTACTGGGGCATGTAGCCCATGTTCTGGTGGCCTCCTGAATAGCCGGAGTTCGGCACCCAGATGAGGTCGAAGCTCTCGCTGAGCTCGTCAGCCTGCGAGATGAGGTTGGTCCATTTCGTGTCGGTGTAAGAGTCCCAGTAGAACGCCTGGAACATCACGCCCCCGTAATTTGAGGGCCATCCTGCGGCCGAAGCGCCGGCAGACGTCATTGCGGCGAGGCATCCGGCTATGAGCAGATTGTTAAGTTTCATGAAATTTATAAGAATTTATTCAGTTAATTAGAGTCAAATAGTTAGACCCCGTCTCATAAAATTTTTAAGTCTCAGGGGTCTTAGAGTCAAACCCTGCCGGGCATAGCCGGCAGGTATCTGCATAATTACTTGCAAAATTAGTTATTTAGGCGGAGATTTCAAAAACTTTTGATAAATTTGCGCAAAATTATGGCGCGCATGACTATACAAGAGGCCCAAAATAGGGTGGATGAGTGGATACGGGGGATAGGCAACGGCTATTTCTCGGAGCTGACCAACATGGCTCTCCTGGCCGAGGAGGTCGGCGAGCTGGCGCGCGTGGTGGCGCGCCTTTACGGCGACCAGGTGGCCAAGGAGGGCGACCTTCGCAAGGGGCTGGCCGAGGAGCTGGCTGACGTGATGTGGGTCGTCATCTGCCTGGCCAACCAGACGGGTGTTGACCTGACGGCTGCTCTGGAGGCCTCCATCCGGAAGAAAACGGCCCGCGATGCGGACCGTTTCAAAGCTGCGGGGCGGTGATTAAGCCCCATCCCACAAAATAAGGCTTCGTGCGTAAAAGCGTCTTGCTCAGGGGCCTCAGATGAGCTGCAGCATGTGCAGCTCGTCGGCTATCTCCGTGCCGCTCAGCACGCGCTTGCGCGACAGTATGCGGGCGAACTCATCCACAGCCGGATGTACCCGCGGGTTGCCGAATATCCTGCGGCTGTAAGAGAGGGTCTTGTTGAAGAGGGATTCCACCTCATCGTCTTCGAGCGAGCATGTGTCGCGCCCCTCCTCGAGCATTCGCTTCTTGACCTCAGACAGGAGCGGGGCGGGCACCTCCTCCTTGAGCCTCACCACCGAGCGGGCCATCAAGTTGGAGATAACCATGGCTGAAGTGATGTGGAAGTTCTGCACCAGATTGTCCCACGTGGCTTTCGGGGAGATGGAGGGTGAGCCGGAGAAATAGTAGGCGTGTGAGAACGATACCATCGGGCCGTCGCTGTCGAGTGAGACCTCGGCCACGCGGTCTATGGCGTTGAGGGCGGCCAAGGATATGGCCATGCCGGCCAGGCCGTAGGCGCGGTCATCCTCGTTGAGGTATTGCAGTGTGAGCGGTTTTGATTCCATATTTTTGTTTTTCATGTTCATCTTCAGTCCCCCCTCTGATAAAACCCCGGGGGAGTGCGTTTGGTTTTGCAAGGGGTTCCGGCAGAGGGTGGAGACCCTATGTCAGAATTCCACTGTCAGGCCCCCTGCGATGCAAATCCCCTCCGACGGGAGTCCCGGCAGCATCTCGGTGTGGCGGTTGAGGATATTGCAGGCCATGGCGCGGACGGAGAGGTTCGTCAGTAGCTGCCACGAGGCGCTGAGGCGCAGGTCGACCACATCCTTGAGGGCCATGCCCGCCAAGGGATACCGCTGCGAGTCCTTGTCGCCGCCGTTGATAATCGTCCCTCCGGGAGCTGCGCCTGCCTCCGGTGCTTCAGCCGCGCCGTAAGAATAGATTTTCCTTTGGCCGCGCCAGTCGAGGCCGGCCTCTATGAGCAGAGGCTTCAGGGGGCGTATGCCCGCGGCCAGCGAGGCTGTCCAGCGGGGACGGTCATAGCCGTTGAACCATCCTTCGCGCCCCTTCTGAGGCTGCCATGATATGTTCCCCTTCACGCTCGCCGTCGAGCCGTTGTCATATTCGGCGGACAGGGCGACCCGGCAGCCGTGCAGACGCACCCCCTCATGATTATACAGGAACATCATGCCGGGGTCGTCGGGCGTGCCTCCGGGGAGCCCGGCTCCGCGGTTGAGCAGCGACTGGTACCACCCGCCGAGCTCGACATTGTTCTGCACCTTGTATCCGGCCTCGGCCGTAATCCTGAGCCCTCCGAGGGGGGTCATCGTCACTCCGGCCTTCGCATCGACGGGAGTGTAGGAGGGGGCGAGGGAATATATCTCCGGGGCGCCGTACGGGTCATAGACCGACCGCGAGGCGAGGGTCTGCAGGGTGTTGCCCCCGCCCAGGCCGGCGAAGAGGGTGACGAAGCCCGAGCGGTAAGACACCCTCATGTCGGGGGCGATGTGGAAGAAGGGGAATCTCTTCTCAGTGGAGCGGGCGTGGGCGGTAAGGTCTATTTCCGCCCCGATGCGCCACGACAGGGGGCCGGAGGCTGAACTGTATCCCGGGGTCATGCACAGCTGCCCCAGCCAGCGGTCATCACCGCCGGAGAGGAAATCGGCTCGCACCTCCATGTCGGCATTGCGGGTCGCCGAGAGGGCCAGCGAGAGGTCTGACGAAAGGGTGAGATGGTTCTCGCGCGCCCCTTTGCGGCGTTCAAGCGAACCGTTGGCCATAGGCAGGTAGAGCGCGCGGTAGCCGAAATGGCGGAAAGCGGCTCCTAAGTCCCATCCGAAAGCCCCCCGGGCATCCGGAGCCCATCCGAGGCGCACCGCCACATCGTTGAGGGTCTGTGTCGGCGCCTTGAAGTCGGTCGAGGGTATCTCTGCGTCAGCCTCCTGATGCTGCCAGTAGGGGATGGTGGCGTAGTAATTGAAGCAGCGCAGGCGATACTGCGCCGAAGCCGTGAGGCGTCCCGCTCCCTTGAACCCGTGGGAGGCGTCGACCCCGATTGTCTCATCGTAGACATAGCGGCGGTCCGGACGGAGCCCTGAGGGGGCAGTGGCGCTCCACAGCGAGGTGGAGTTGTGCTGCAGCCTGACTCCGAGAGTCGTGGCCGGGCCGGTGAGTATGCGGTATCCCGCGCTGAGGCTGGCGTTGAGCCAGGACCCGAGCGCGAGGTCGGCGTAGCCGCGTGACGACGGGAGGGTCCGGTCGGCCTGCCAGCCTGTCGGCGCCAGGGGCATGAGGGAGGGGGTGAAATCGGCCGACACTCCCTTTTCCTCATAGGGAAGCGGTTCGGAATTCAGGGTGAAGCGCATGGGCGAGGGAAAGGAGTTGATGCGCTCCATGCGCACCACATCGGCCTTGTAGCGGCCATCTACGGCCACGGATTCATCGAGGCGGTTCTGTGCCGGGAGGGAGGCAGGGATGAATGCCGCGGCGCCCAGGCAGAGTGTCAAGGGGATATATCTGTGAATGACTGACATCATGAAAGTTTTTTATGGGAGGGCGAGAGGGGTTATTTCCATTTTTTCAGACGCGAGGAGATGGCGTCGTGGATGTCCGGTTCAGACCCGGGGTAATTGTCGCGCAGGCTCTTGAGATACTCCACAGCGAGATATTTCTGGCCCGTGGCCTGATATGCGTCAGCCAGGGCGATGAAACCTCGTGCGAGCCAGTAGCTGTGAGGCGATCCGGCGTCAGTGAATTCCGAGAGCACCTCCACGGCCTTGGCGGGGTGTCCGGTGGAGAGGTAATGTGAGCCGAGCTCCACTGCGGCGCGCGCTCCGGCCTCGGTGGCCGGATTGCGGGCCATTGTCCTGAGGGTCTCCTCGGCCCCGGCATTTTCCTTGCCTCCGAGCATTCCCAGAGCCTCGAACAGGCGCGCCTGTTCGGCCTGCGAAGCTGTTATGCCCCCTGCCGCGCTGACCTTGCGGGCGTAGGCCACCCGCTCAGAGGGGTCGGCAGTGGTGCGCATTATGCCGCTCCAGGCTTCGGGCGCGAGTTCCGCCCCTCCGGCGCGCTCGAGGGTGCGCCAGGCCTCCAGGGCCTCCTTGCGGCGTGCCGGGAAATGCTCTTCGATTATCTCGGCCTTGGTCATGAGCGCCTCTACCGCGAGCGACGAACCCGGGTCAGCGCCTATTATAACCTCGGCGCGCGACAGGGCCTCATCATAGTCTCCGCTCTCGGCGGCAGCCCTCATCAGGTAGAGCATGGCCTCGGTCGTGTGGCGGCCGCGGGGATAGGTGTCCAGATATGACTTGAGCAGGGCCGTGTCGGAGCTGTCATCGGCATAAGCCGCTTCCGCTGCCGCGAAGGTCAGCGTTTCCCTCTCGTCGGGCTTGATGGTGCGTCCTCCGGGCACTGTCTCCAGATATGCGGCGTACTCATCCAGCTGTCCGGCGGCCGCATAGTGGCGCTTCAACGCCTCATGGGCCGCATCCGCCTCCTCGCTCGCCGGCCAGGAGGCCAGGATGCGCTTGTAGGCGCTCACACCCGTCGAGGTGCGGTCACCATCCATATATGCCCGGGCCAGCAGGAGGGAGGCCGTGCGGTTTTCGGGGGCCGAAGGATACTCCTTGACGAGCTGCTCCCATGCGCCGACAGCCTTTGAGCGGGCTGAGGCCTGCATGTAGGCGTGGCCCAGCTCAAGGAGCGCCCCGGGGGCCCAGCGAGAATCCTTGCGCTCCTTGACGAATGTTGTCAGTGCCTTGATTTTGCCCTCGGTGTCCCCCTGCAGGCCGCGCATGAGGGCGATGCGCCAGGCGGCGTAGTCTGCGTCGCCCTGCCCCGACGCCAGCGCATCGTCATATATGTCTTCGGCCCCGGCGTAGTCGCCGGCGTAGTACAGGCAGTCGGCCAGGCGCACCTTCGCGTCGGCCCTCTGTCCGGCGCTAAGCGACTTGTCGGCTGCAGCCGAGCGGAAGAGGTCGGCGGCCTGCGCGAACTTGTCCTGCATATATAGGGCGTAGGCGCGGTCGTAGGTGGCCAGGGCCGCATTCTCACCTTTCACGCCCCCTTTCAGGGCGCGGGCGTAAGCCTGGTCGGCCGCCGCGTAGGCTCCGGTGTCGTAGAGGGCGTCGCCTAACCAGAGGGAAGCCTGCGCTGCTAAGGCCGGATCGCCGTTTTTCTGCTCCGCGGCATTGCCGAAAGAGATGACGGCCTCGCGGCTATCTCCCCGGGCCAGCTGCTGCATGCCGAGCTGGTAAAGGATTTTCTGGCGGGCCTGGCACACAGAGGGTGAGGGGGAGGATATGCGGTCGATGCTGCGCAGGGCCAGTTCGTAGTCCTGCTCGTTATAATATGCGCTTGCGAGGTTCTCGCGCACCGCCGCGCTGTATCTCGAGCGCGGATAGTCTGCCAGAAACTGCTCATATAGAGCTATTGAACTGCTGAAGGGTATCTTCCCTCCGCGGGTCTGGGCCGCTATGTAGTTGTACATCGCCGTCTCGCTGACGGCGGGGTCAAAGCTCATGCGGGCAGCCTTCTCAAAGGCCATCGCCGCAGCATTCTCATCCCCTTCGCGGGCAGCGCACTGTCCCAGATAGAGATAGGCTCCCTGTGCGAGGTCGTTGCGCAGGTCGGTGAGGTTGGCGAACCGCCCGGCGGCGAGGGAATAGTCGCCCGCTGCATATTCCACGGCTCCCAGCGCATAGAGCGCGTCAGCTGTGGGGGTGATGCCGGGAGCCTCCGCGTAATCCTCGAGGAGCCCTCTGGCAGCCTCATACCGGCCGAGCTTGAAATAGCTCAGGCCCATGACGCGCCACAGTTCGGGCACCAGCTCGGGCACGCGGCGGCGGTCGAGCAGGAGCTGCCCGTTGTCAATCACCTCGCTGTATCGGCCGCGGGTATAGTCTATCTGCACCATATAGTAGAGGGGCTCCATGCCATCGGAGACGTATGGCGTCTGAGCGCGTGCTGAGCGCAGCGACCGCGCGCCGGAGCGCCGGCGTCCGGTCGCAGGAGCCTCCTCATCCCCGCTCATGGCGCGGGCCACCTGCTCGAATCCCGCATAGGCGGCATCATAGTCGCCGGCGCGATAGTCCGTGTATGCGCGGTAATAAAGGGCCGGGAGGGCCCATTTGCCTCCGGCCCGCTCGAGGCGGCCGATCAGGGGGAGGGCCTCGCTGTCATAACCGCATTTGAGCATGGAGAGCATCAGGCGGTAGGTGTATGTATCGCGCGCATCCCCGGCCAGAGTGGAGAGGTCTATGTCGGAATAGGCCATAAGGGCGCGCGGATAGCGATGGTCGAAGAAGTACCAGTCAGCCACGAGCAGACGCGCCTCGGTGACTTCGGGCGCATCGGGATAGAGGGAGATGAAACGCTCCAGGAGCGCCACACATTCGGGATTTCCCTCGCCATACATGGCCGCGCCGTTCAGAAACAGTATCCGGCGCTCATCCGCAGCCGGGAGCCATCCCTCGGGGGGTGTCGAAAGAAGGCGCAACTGGTCGGAGGCGGCCTGCCACAGGCCCGACTCGGCGAAGTGGGCCGAGCGGCTCAGGTCACCATCGGCGGTGGAGCTCAGGGGAGCCGGAGTGACCGTGGGCTGCGAAGCGAGCGCAGGGAGGGTGAAGCCTCCCAAGAGCAGGAATATATATGGTGGAATAATCGGTTTCATGAATACAAAAATAGTGGTTTCTCTCCCAATAGCCAAGCGGAAACGGGGAAAGTCGAGTAAAAAATGTCAAAATCGGGCAAATGTGATGATATTGACGGTTAATAAACGATTTTTTTTAAGAAAAATTTGGCCGATATAAAAAAAGGTCGTAACTTTGCACTCGCAAATGTACCCCCGCCGCAGCCGCAGGCGGCTGACGCGGGTATTGCGCTTACATGGACGGCCCATTCGTCTATCGGTTAGGACGAGAGATTTTCATTCTCTAAAGAGCAGTTCGACTCTGCTATGGGCTACAAAATTTAAAAACAACAAGCTAAGATAGAAATTTTTCAGCAATGGCAAACCATAAATCGTCATTAAAAAGAATTCGTCAGGCCGAGAAGCGCCGCATGGAAAACCGTTACTGGGCCAAGACAGCCAGAAACGCTGTGCGCAAGGTGCGTGCCATGAGTGACAAGGCCGAGGCAGAGGCCGCTTATAACAAGGTGAGCTCCCTCCTGCAGCGTCTGGGCCGCAAGAACATCATCTCGAAGAACAAAGCATCCAACCTCTGCAGCGGTCTTCAGAAGCACATCAACAAGCTCGGCGCGTAAGCCCGGCTTACACCGACAGGCTCGGCGCAAAAGCGCGAAGCATACCAACTTACTCGGCGCAGCATCAGCGCCTGAGTGATGGCCCATTCGTCTATCGGTTAGGACGAGAGATTTTCATTCTCTAAAGAGC